>NZ_JAERRE010000007.1:0-367657 GCF_016735645.1 Pseudomonas sp. B7 | reverse complement strand
GTGGACGAGTCGGTGCAGATCTATAACAACGAGCGGCCTCATCTGTCGCTGAAATACAAAACACCCGATGCGGTGCATCGGGCGTTTTGAGGCTGAAACAGGTGTAAACCTATTTCAGGACTAGACAACGCGAAAACGTCATTCGACGTTGACGGTGATCTTCTTCGACACGATCGGCGGATCGAAGGCCATGTGGCCGCTGTCACCCAACTCCAGCTGCAAGGTGTGCTTGCCCGGCGCGAGTTTGATGTCGGCCTGGGTCTGCGCCTTGCCGAAGTGCATGTGGTTGGCATCGGTCGGCACGACGGAGCCGGCCGGAACGATTTCCTTGGCATCGATCAGCAGATGGTGATGGCCAGTGTTCTTGGTGACGTCACCGGCCGGTGCCAGCGCAATGTCCTTTACACCGAACTTGACCGTGAAGGTCTGCTGAACCGTGGCTCCGTCCTCGGGAGAAACGATGAACACTTCGGCGCCCTTCGGTGCCGGTGTGGCCGCACTGGCCAGTACCGAAACACCCATCAGCACACCGGCCAACGCTGCACGTGACATAAAGCTTTTCATTTTCTTCTCCAGTTTTTCCGTAAAATCCGCACGGTCATGACAACTTCATGACCATTCGTTGTCGAAGGCACTCGACAACCATAGCAAAGCGAGCCTGGAAAACAGGCCGCGACAATGATTTCAAAGGAGTGACCATGCGTTTTCTGCCTGGCCTGATCTGCCTGCTTCCCCTTCTGAGCCCTCTGGCTCACGCCGAACTGATTGATGACGTCAACGACCGTGGCGAGTTGCGCATAGCCCTTGAGGCTAATACACCGCCCTTCAACTTCAAGGACGGCGACACGCTCACGGGGTTCGAGGTCGAGCTTGGGCAACTGCTGGCCAACGAACTGGATGTGCGCGCCGACTTCATCGTCACCGACGAGGCCGATCTGCTCCAGGGCGTTGAAAGCGGCAAGTACGACGTCGCGCTCAACCACATAGCACTGACCCCGGAACTCAAGGATCGTTTCGACGTCAGCGAGCCTTACACGCAGGTCAATGCGCAATTGTTGGCGAAGAAGGACGAACAACCCCGGCCGATGGTGCTGGTACAGACGCTGACGGAAGAGAAACCAAAGATCGGGCCACCGGTTGAACTGGCGATCCCGTTCCAGAAGGGCAATCCGGCGTTTCACGCGAGCCTGGAGAATGCCTTGCAGCGGATCAGGGCGGATGGGCGGCTGGAGGCGTTGTCGAAAAAATGGTTGAGCGTGCAGGCTACGGAAAACTGAAGTGAACGTGACTAGTCGAGCAAGCTGAGGGCCTGTGCGGCTTGCGGCAGCTCGAGTTCGCTGAAGACCTGCACCCCATGGTGCTTGAGCAAGGCTGCCGTGACACCTTCGCCACTCACCTTCACCCCACTGAACGTCCCGTCATAGGTCAACAGATTCCCGCACGACGGGCTGTTGGCCTTGAGCACCGCCACCCGAATCCCGTGCTTTTGCACCAGCGCCAACGCCTGCCGCGCACCGTCGAGAAACTGCGCACTGACGTCTTCGCCCTCGGAGGTGATCACCGAGGCGTGCCCGTCCAGCACCTCGCTGCCCTGCCCGCCCGGAATTTCCGCCGCCGCTCGTGGCGTCGGCAAACCACCGGCGACTTCCGGGCACAGCGGCACTACCCGGCCTTCGCTGATCCACTGCTCCAGCAGATCGAACGGCCCGCTGGCCCCACCGTCGTAACGCACGCGATGGCCCAGCAGGCAGCGGCTCACAAGAATCCTGTGCATCTCAGAACGGCTCGTTGCCACGGCGGCGGAACCAGCCGGTCAGCGACAGCCGCTCGCGGCTGGCTGGCAATACTTCGTGAGGGACTTCGCCGGAGAGAAACACCACCAGACAACCGCCCGTAGGCTGCACGTCATGAACGCGATCATGCTCCAGGTACATGCGCAGTTGCCCGCCATCCTCCGGCAGCCAGCCGTCATTGAGGTAGATCACCGCCGAGACCATGCGCCGGTCATCGTCGCGAAAACGGTCGACATGCTTGCGATAGAAAGCACCCGGCGGGTACAGGGCGAAGTGGCACTCGAAGTCTTCCAGACCGAGGAACAGGCCCCGGTTGAGCGCTTCGCGCAAGCTGTCCATCAGGTTCAGGTAGCGGTCGCTGGCCTCGGCCTGACCGGGGTCGATCCATTGGATATGGTCGCCACGAATCCCCTCGCGGATCTCCGTAAACGGGCCACGTCCGACCCCCGCCGGCGCCAGTTCACCTTCGGCGTCACGTTTGCGGCACTCGGCCGCCAGTGCGCGGGTCAAATCCGCAGGCAGGAAAATGTTCTGCTGCGACCAGCCGCGCTCGGCCAGGTCGTCGACGATACGTAACAGCAGCGGGTGATCAGAGGATATTTGCATGGCGCGCATAGTATGCCTGCGGCAAGAAATCCGACAGAGCCACGCGGCGGCTTGATACGAATTCTCGACAAGTACTGGCACCGCACGGAGAATAGTCGGCTGCCGACAGGAGTCCTTATGCGCCGTTTGCTTTTTTCACTGTTGATGTTCTGCGTTTTGCCCGCCTGGGCGGACGGCCACGACCAGCTGTACAAGGTCGCCGGCTGGCCAGAACAACGCGCGCATTTCAACGACGCCCTGAGTGCCGCGCAGCAGCGTTACCAGAACAGCCTGCCGCCGGCGGTGTTTCAGGCGCTGGTGAACAACAGCAACCAGCGCTTCGCCCCTCAGGCTGTGGATCAACGGGCCGAAGCGCAACTGCGCAAGAACCTTGCCGATCCGCAACCGGCCCTGTCGTTCTTTCAGTCACCGCTGGGCAAGAAGATCGTCGCCGCCGAACTGCTGGCGACCCGCCGCGATCAATTGGCAAAGAACGCCAAGGGCCTGCCGAAGATGCCGGCCAGCGACAGCCGCCTGCTGATCATCGGCCACCTCGCCCAGGCCCTGCCCGCCCGTGAAGCCGGTGCCGAAGTCAGCCTGGCGATTGCCGGCGTGGCGGCGGACAGCCTGAGCTCGATGATCCCCGGCCTGCTCGGCGGCGGTCAGGCCCAGGGCATGTTGAACGGTCAACGCCAGCGCCTGATGGATCAGATCGGCGCCGACCTGAACAACACGCTGCTCTACGTCTATCGCGACCTGTCGGATGAAGAGCTGGAAGAGTTCGCGACCTTTGCCGAATCCACCGAAGGCAAGGCCTACTATCAGGCCGCGCTGGCAGCGATCCGCGCCGGGCTCGCCGTGGGCCAGAGCACCTCGAACCTCAGCCAGTGATCTAGGGGTTGCGGCCCTTGATCCGTTTGCTCAAGAACTCGAAATACTCCTCGCGCATTTCCGCCGTTTCATTGGCCAGGTGATGGCGCGCCTCGGCCAGCAGCAGAATCTGTGGCCGGTCGAACTTCCATTTCAACACTTGCAGGTTGTGCTGCCAGTCCACGGTCATGTCTGCCTGACCCTGAACGATCAGTGGCCGGCGTGGACTTTTCTTCGCGTATTCCACCCGGTTGATCCAACGCGACAACGCCCCGACCCACGCGGTCGGCAAGCGTTTTGGCTGCAACGGATCGGCCTGCAGGAACGGCAGGAAATCCGGGTCGTTGGAGTTCTCGCTGAAACGCCGGGCGATGCCCCTGACAAATGGCCTGAGCAGGTAATAACTGAACTGCGACCAGCCCCAGGCACGCGGACGCACCAACGGCGCCAGCAGAATCAACTGCCCCTGCGCCGGGCTGTTTTCGCCATGATTGAGCACGTGATCGACAATGATCGCCCCGCCGGTGCTTTGCCCGCACAAATGCCACGGCTGCGGCAGTGCAATCGAACGCGCCTCGGCGAACAGGCCTTGCAGCGCATCCTGATACTCGGAGAAGTCGCGGATGCTCGCCCGCTCGCCACTGGACAGACCATGCCCCGGCAGATCGCAGGCAATCACCGCAAAGCCCTGATCCAGCGCCCACTCGATCACATGCCGGTACAGGCCGGTGTGGTCATAAAAACCGTGCACCAGAAACAGAGTGGCCTTGGCCGTTTCCGCAGGCCACCAGCAATGACTGACCAGTTGATAGCCATCGATGTCGAACCGGCCCATGCCGCGCCAGACATCGCGCTCCGGAAAGTCGGTCTTGTAGAACCGCTGATACGCCTTCGCCTCCTCGGACAACGGCTGCCACTCGGCCAAAGGCTTGAGGCTCGCACGCAGATGATCGGGATCGAAAGCAACAGACATGGGCAATTCCAGAACGGTAAACGGACTTTATCGGCCTGCGATATTCATCTGTCGCGGCAAGCATGGCAAGCTAGCGCGCTCCCAAGGAATCAAAACCATGCGTTCGCCCTACCGCACCGCACTGTTTGCCAGCCTGCTCGCCATCGTTTGCGCCGGCGTGCTGTGGGCCGCATACGACTGGTTTCAGGGCCGCTACCTGAGGGCTTTCAGCGAACACACGGCGGTGTTTTCCGGCGACCCGCTGCGCCTGCCCGCCGACCTCGCTGGCCCCGGCAACATCCGTCTGGTGCACTTCTGGGACCCGGCCTGCCCATGCAACGTCGGCAACCAGCAGCACCTGACCGAGATGGTCGAACAGTTCGGCCCCAAGGGCGTGGAATTCTTCGCGGTGCAGAAGGCCGGCAGCCACGGCCAGTTGCCCGCCACCCTCAGCAATCTTAAAACCATCGCGGTGCTGCCCGGCTCCGAGCAGATTCCCGCGAGCCCGGCCGTGGCGATCTGGGACCGCAGCGGCAGACTGGCGTACTTTGGCCCGTACAGCGAAGGCCTGACGTGCAACTCCAGCAACAGTTTTATCGAACCGATCCTGCAAGCGTTGAGTGATGATCGCCCGGTCAATGCGACTCATACGTTGGCGGTCGGTTGCTACTGCCCGTGGTTGAGTGGGGAGTGAGAATTTCGCCATACTCCAAAACTAAACTACTTTGAAACCAGGCTTGCCGTTGGCAGCCCGCCACGCCTTCACCTCTTCAACCACTGCTGTTGGCCCACTTTTTCCTGGCTCCGGATAAAAGATCAGATCCGAGCCGGATGGATGCTCGCTCAAGGCCTTGAACTCTAAAACAGCATCAATATGCTGTTCCTCAGTATCGTAGTCATTATTATAAACCCTCGTAACAAAGCTCAAAAAATCTGATTCCAACAGATCACTTACACGCTTATTCATTACCGACACGACAATACCTCCAAATTAAAACTCAAACACAAAAAGTGCCCTTACTATTACTCGAATAGCAAGGGCACTGCCAAAAACCTATTCCGTTTTAAATCCTGACCTACCGCTGATAGCCCGCCACTCCTTAACTTCTTTAACGACTCCCTCTGGACTATCTTCCCTACCATCGCGAGGATAATAGATCAAATCCGAACCATCTGGATGCTGAGTTAAACGCTCAAACTCAAAAACAGCTTCTATTTGCTGCTCTTCCGTCGAATACGAAGAATTATAGATTTTTTTAACAAACAACAAAAAATCTTCCTCAGTGTAGTCCTCGAACTCTTTTGCGCTCATATCAATCCCCCTCCGAATGTATCGCGCCGTGCTGTTTAGGAGTAACTACTCGAACGTTATCTACATCCATAACCTCCCCTCCTCTAGATATATAGACGGAATGATGAAGCTCAAACTTCACTTGCCCTCCCACCCTATCAATTTTTCGAACGAACGGTGCTCGACCATTTTTCATTTCAAAAGCACTACTATTGTTAAATTGACTTACTAGCTCAGAATCATCGGCCACCGCCTTCCAAAACGCCTCCCGAAACGCCCGAAAATTCCTGAACTCCCGCCCTCGCAACTGATCGGCAATCTGCGCCGGCACCGGCGCGCCTTCGCCCTGCGATGCGCTTCCGAGCCAGTTGCCCGATACCGCCTGCCCCACACCTGAAGCGACACCCGGATCCTCCCGCCGATCCCGAAACATCGTGTAGTTCGGTGGCAGCCCGGAGTCCTGCGGGAACACCAGAACATAGTCATCGAATCCGGCTTCGAAAACGCCCGGGAACGAATCGAGGCGTCCCTCTACCGGGACTACCGTCGCCCCAGTATAGGCAGGCACATCCGGCTGCCCGGCCGGTGAGGTCGTCGAGCTGTTTCCCGGATTGACGATCGGGGTCCACGTCAGGGTGCGTGGTGGAACATCGGAGGTGGTCGCGGTGTAGACGTTGCGTTCGGTGTCGTAGGAAGCCGCCACCACCCTGACGGCCGACGGAATATTCCGCCCATCGGTCTTGACGACAAAAACCTCTGACTGCCCGTACGCGTCGGTCTTTGAACTGACGCGGAAAGGCATGTCAACCGTACCGCCAGCCGCCGCGATGGCGTGCAGATCTGGCGCGAAGTCGGGCGCGAGGTCCGACAGCGGCGTGCTGAAGGCGTAACGGTCCGGCAATTCGCCGTTGCCCAGTTTCGACGAGTAGACCAACGCTGAAACACCGACGACCGCGCCAGCCCCGACACTGGCCGCAAGACTGCCCAACCCGGCGATGGCGCTGCGAACCGCCGCTTGCAGACTGGCCGCAGCAGCCTCGGCAACTGCCACGACTCCAGCTGAAGTCATGAACAACGGCCCTGTCGCCGAAGCGGCACTTGGCGCGCGGAAGGTATGGGCGTTGCGAATGGCTTCTGCCACCATGCGCGCTTGTTCCTCGGCAAGGCGCCTTGCCTCTGCTTCGGCGGCAATACGTGCCTGTTCCTCGGCAACACGCCTGGCTTCAACCTCCGCGGCTATACGCGCCTGCTCCTGCAAATGCCGGGCCTCTAGCTCCCGGGCAATGCGTATCTGCTCCTGCAGACGCTCCGCCTCTTGGGCGCGGGCAATCAGACCGGCAAATGCGTCCGCCGCCGCTGCCATATGCCGGGCACTTTCCGAGTGCAGGAGTGAAGCGTGATAGTCCTGCCAGCGCTTGCCCAGATCGGTAGTGGCCTGCAAGTCGACCAGGTTCTTCAGCGCTTCGAGCTCAGGCTTGCTCAACGGGGCGTTGATCGCCGGATTGGCGATTGCATAGGGCCGGACGGCTGCCTGCTCGACAGCACGAATGTTGTCCGCTGCGATTTTATAATTCGTGAGTGTTTGAGAGAGACTGCCTCCGGTTGAGCCCGCTGCAGCGGCGACTCTTTCAACCAGAAAACCCGGCAGGAAATGCAGGCGAATATTCGTTTCCAGATTCACCACGGATAACCTTTCGGCAGAAAGAATCTGCTGGGCGTCCCTCGTGGTTTGAGTCGCGGCTTCAACCTGGCTTCTTCTTGCGGCCAGTTCCGGAAGTTGATTGGCGATAATGGCCATCACCCAGGAAAGGCGCCGGAGCTCCATTGCCGAGCGATAGGCCCTGTCGATGGCCGCATAGGCGACGGAAACATCCGGAACCGGCAATGCCAGACTGTCTCGTATCTTCTTGAAGGACAAATCCTTCATCAGGAAAAATGGATTATGTCCATACAGCGAGTAAGCGATCTCGGTATGAGCCCGATACTCCAACAACTTTGAATGAATAACCTGAATGGTTATTTCCTGATCAGCCTTGACCTTCTGAGCCGCAGAAAGTCCAGCACTGGCTGCTTGCCTCGCCCTCTCTACTTCATTATTTGATGCCGCGCCGATATTGCTGAATACTCCAGCATACTCAAGATCAATATATGCCTGAGCATTCTGTTGCTCCTGCATCAAATCATTCCAGATGAATGGAGTTAACGGATCAAGTTTTCCAGACCCTTGGCCCGTCCCTCTATGCGGCCCTTCATTCAACCCCCAACTTCCCGAGAAAAACCCACCCTGTCCCAATCGAACTGGCGTCACCCCCTTGACGGGTATTGGCGCCAGTTCATATCTGCCCGGCCCGGTCTGCTTGTGAGGTCCAAGATAATTTTCAATATCACTCATACGACTTCTCCATGTCAGTTATTCCATGTATCGAATTCGCAAAATTCGTTTTATTCCTCTGCTTTTTCTCGAGGTCTTTTATAGGCCCGCCCCGTTAAACGCAGCAACAACAAACTTGTAGTGCACTTCCCGAAAACCTGAAGGAAACTTCCTATTCAAGAAATACTGTGTTATGAAATCCCGGTTGCGATCTTCAACTAGATCAGCAGCATCAATGCCTTCATATAAATATGAACGACAGGGAGCAGATTTTTCATGAAAAAAGGCCTGACCGTACTTGCGTTGCTGATCGTCATTCCCGCCATCGGGGTCGGCGGTTACCTCTACAGCAAGCAACCGACGCGTCAGGGCCAGGTGGAGTTGCGCAACCTGCAAGGCTCGGTGACCGTGCGTTACGACGAGCGCGGTGTGCCGCACATCCGCGCGGAAAACGAGACCGACCTCTACCGCGCCCTCGGTTATGTGCACGCCCAGGATCGCCTGTTTCAGATGGAGGCCATGCGCCGTCTCGCCCGTGGCGAACTGGCCGAAGTGCTCGGGCCGAAACTGCTCGACACCGACAAGTTGTTCCGCAGCCTGCGCATCCGCGAGCGGGCCGCCAGTTACGTGGCCGGCCTCGACAAGCAGTCGCCGGCGTGGACGGCCCTGCAAGCCTATCTGGACGGCATCGATCAATATCAGGACTCGCACGCCGCCCCCGTCGAGTTCGACGTGCTGGGCATCCCCAAGCGGCCGTTCACCGCCGAAGACAGCATCAGCGTCGCCGGCTACATGGCCTACAGCTTTGCCGCCGCGTTCCGCAACGAACCGCTGCTGACCTACGTGCGCGATCAACTGGGCGCCGACTACCTCAATGTCTTCGATCTCGACTGGCAGCCCAAGGGCGTGCTCGCCAAGGGCCACGCCAGCAGCGCACCGGTCCTCGCCGCCGAAGACTGGAAAGACCTGAACACTCTGGCCCGCGTCAGCCAACAGGCGCTGATCGACAACGGCCTGCCGCAGTTCGAAGGCAGCAACGCCTGGGTGATCGCCGGCAGCCACAGCAAGAGCGCCAAGCCTTTGCTGGCGGGCGATCCGCACATTCGTTTTTCGGTGCCGTCGGTGTGGTACGAGGCGCAGTTGTCGGCGCCGGGTTTTGAACTCTACGGTCATCATCAGGCGCTGGTGCCGTTCGCGTTTCTCGGCCACAACCTGGATTTCGGCTGGAGCCTGACCATGTTCCAGAACGATGACCTCGACCTGATCGCCGAGAAGGTCAATCCGGACAACCCGGATCAGGTCTGGTATCGCGGCCAGTGGACCGACATGGTCAAGACCGAGCAACAGATTGCGGTGAAAGGCCAGGCGCCGGTGACCATTACCCTGCGCCAGTCGCCCCACGGCCCGATCATCAACGATGCTCTCGGCAGCGCCGCCGGGAAAACCCCGATTGCGATGTGGTGGGCGTTCCTCGAAACACCGAACCCGATCCTCGAAGGTTTTTACCAGCTCAACCGCGCCGACACCCTGGCCAAGGCCCGCGCCGCAGCGGCCAAGGTGCAGGCACCGGGGCTGAACATCGTCTACGCCAACGCCAAGGGCGATATCGCGTGGTGGGCCTCGGCGCTGCTGCCCAAACGGCCGGCCGGGGTGAAGCCTGGGTTCATTCTCGACGGCAGCGGCAATCAGGCGGACAAGGACGGCTACTTCCCGTTCAGCGCCAACCCGCAGGAAGAGAACCCGGCGCGGGGCTATATCGTCTCGGCCAACTTCCAGCCCGTGTCGCCGACCGGCATGGAGATTCCCGGTTATTACAACCTCGCCGACCGTGGCCAGCAGCTCAACCGCCAGCTCGCCGACAAGAACGTGAAATGGGACAACGAGGCCAACCAGAAGCTGCAACTGGGCACCACCACCGGTTACGGTCCGCGTCTGCTGGCGCCGTTGCTGCCGGTGCTGCGTGAAGTGGCGGGCAATCCCGCCGAGCAGAAGCTGATCGAGCAACTGGCCCAGTGGCAAGGCGACTATCCGCTGGATTCGGTCAGTGCGACGGTGTTCAACCAGTTCCTGTTCAACCTCGCCGACGCGGCAATGCGCGATGAGCTGGGCAATGATTTCTTCGAAACCCTGCTGTCGACCCGGGTGATCGATGCGGCACTGCCCCGGCTCGCGGCGAATGCCGATTCACCGTGGTGGGACAACCGCAGCACGCCGAACAAGGAGACCCGCGTCGACACCGTGCGCGCCGCGTGGCAGGCGAGCATGGCCCACCTGAAGTCGACCCTCGGCGACGACGCTTCCGGCTGGCAATGGGGCAAGGCCCACACGCTGACCCATGGTCATCCGCTGGGTCAGCAGAAGCCGCTGGATCGCATTTTCAACGTCGGCCCCTTCGCCGCACCGGGCTCACATGAAGTGCCGAACAACCTCTCGGCGAAGATCGGCCCGGCGCCGTGGCCGGTGACCTACGGCCCGTCGACCCGGCGCTTGGTGGACTTCGCTGATCCGGCTCACAGCCTGACCATCAACCCGGTGGGCCAGAGCGGCGTGCCGTTCGACAGCCACTATGACGATCAGGCAGAGGCGTATGTGGACGGGATGTATGTGCAGGCGCATTTCAGTGAGGAAGAGGTGACGGCGAATACGCGCAGTACCTTGAAGCTGTTGCCGGCGCGAGCGGCGCAATAAGCGCCGCTCAAACCATCGCCGCAAAATTCAGCCGGAACTGCTGCGGCGTCACCCCCAGCCGCCGGTTGAACACACTGCGCATATGTTGCGCATCGCGAAACCCGCACTGATACGCCACGGTCTTCAGCGGCGCCGTGGTGCTTTCGAGCATCACCCGCGCCGCATCCACCCGCGCTCGCTCGACGAATTCCGCCGGGGTGACCTTCGCCTCCCT
Source organism: Pseudomonas sp. B7 (assembly GCF_016735645.1). Lineage (NCBI taxonomy): Bacteria > Pseudomonadati > Pseudomonadota > Gammaproteobacteria > Pseudomonadales > Pseudomonadaceae > Pseudomonas > Pseudomonas sp. B7. The sequence goes on along the minus strand of NZ_JAERRE010000007.1, from coordinate 356,893 downwards.
CGCAAACACCCGAGAGAAATTCCGCGCACTCATGTTCGCCGCGTTTGCCAGGTCGGCAATGGTCAGGTCGCCGGTGAGATTGGCCAGCACGTACAACTGCACCATCGCCACCGCCGACGTCGGCTCGGCATGGGGCGTGAGGAACGGGCTGAACTGCGACTGCCCGCCCGAGCGCTGGGTGAACACCACCAGCCGCTTGGCCACGCTCAGCGCGACCTCGGCCCCGTGATCACGCGCCAGCAGGTACAGCGACAGATCGATCCCCGCCGTCACCCCCGCCGAGGTGTAGAGCTGGCCGTCCTCGACATACAACCGATCAGCCTCGACCCGGCTCGACGGGCACAACTGCGCCAGCGCCTCGGCGTCGTTCCAGTGGGTGGTGACCGTGCGCCCGTCCAGCAACCCGGCACGGGCGAGCATGAACGCGCCGTTGCAGATCGAGCCGAATCGCCGCGCCCGTCCACAGGCCTCGCGCAGCCAGGCATCGAACGTCTCGCCGAAATCCAGGAACGGCAACTGCGGCCCACCGGCCACCAGCAGCAGGTCGTAAGCGTCCTGCACGTCGCTGAAGTGCCGATGCGCACTCAGGGTCAGCCCGTTGGAACACGCCATCGGCCCGCGCTCGACGCCGATCACGTCGAGCCGGTAATGATCCTCCGGCGCCAGGAAGCGGTTGGCCTCGGCAAACACGTCCATCGGCCCGCTGACGTCCAGCGCCTGCACGCCGGGGAACACCACGATGGCGACGGTTCTGTTCATGGCAATGAAGGCTCCCGGGGAATGGCGGATCAGCGCCAACCCTAGCCAATCCTCGCCGCAGAAGCGAGCTGGCACGATTTGCAGGTGGAATGGCAAGGATCGCAGCCATGGATCGATTGTCCGGTCTGGCCCCCGGGAACAGACTTTCTCCATCAGCGCCGTGACGGCGTTTTCGACGAGGAAGCTCAACATGACCACGACCATCGCCGGTATCCGGATCCCCGACAGCGCCCTCGCCCGGGCCACCACCGAGTACATCCGCGACATCGAATCCGACCTGCTTTACCACCACTCGCGCCGGGTATTTCTGTTCGGCGCCTTGAGCGGTGAGCGTCAGCAACTGGCCTACGATCCGGAGCTGCTGTACGTCGGCGCGATGTTCCACGACCTGGGTCTGGTCGAAGGGCATCGCAGCGATGACGAGCGTTTCGAAGTGGATGGCGCCAACGCAGCCGCCGCGTTTCTAAAACCGTACGGGTTGAGTGACGACGACATCGAGCAGGTGTGGCTGTCGATTGCCCTGCACACCACGCCGGGGGTGCCGAAGCATCTGCGTCCGACCGTGGCGCTGGTGACCGCAGGCGTCGAGATGGACGTGCTGGGCATGGACTACGCGGCATTCACCACGGTGCAGCGTGAGGCGGTGGTGCATGCGCATCCACGGGGCGAGGGCTTCAAGGAATGCATCATCTGCGCGTTCGCCGACGGCTTGCGTCATCGTCCGCAGACCACGTTCGGCAATGTGAAGACCGATGTGCTGAAGGATCAGGTACCGGGTTTCAAGCCGATGAATTTCGTCGAGGTGATTCGCCAGTCGCCCTGGGTTTCCTGACCGGCATAAAAAAACCTCGCGACCGTGACCGGTCGCGAGGTTTTTTGTATCCGCAGACTTAAGCCGCTTCCGGCGTCGGCGCCCGGCGCACGTCCGGTTGCTTCCACGAATCCGCAGCGCCCTCTTCGATGGCCTGCTGAATCGCTTTCTTGCGGGCTTCTTCGGCACGGCGGCTGAAGAACCAGACCAGGAAGGTCACCAGCGATACCGCCAGCAGAATCAGGCTGGCCACGGCGTTGATCTCCGGCTTCACGCCCAGACGCACCGCCGAGAACACTTCCATCGGCAGGGTCGTCGAACCCGGGCCGGAGACGAAGCTCGCCAATACCAGGTCGTCCAGCGACAGGGCGAACGACATCATGCCGCCCGCCGCCAGCGACGGCGCGATCATCGGGATGGTGATCAGGAAGAACACCTTCCACGGACGTGCACCGAGGTCCATCGCCGCTTCTTCGATCGACAGATCCAGCTCACGCAGACGCGCCGACACCACCACCGCCACATAGGCCGCACAGAACGTGGTGTGAGCGATCCAGATCGTGACGATGCCACGCTCCTGCGGCCAGCCGATCATCTGCGCCATGGCCACGAACAGCAGCAACAGCGACAGACCGGTAATCACCTCAGGCATGACCAACGGCGCGGTGACCAGGCCGCCGAACAGCGTGCGGCCCTTGAAGCGAGTGATGCGGGTCAGCACGAAGGCTGCCAGCGTACCCAGCGCCACCGCGGCAATCGCGGTGTAGCAGGCGATTTCCAGCGAGCGCACCACCGAGCCCATCAGTTGCGAGTTGTCGAGCAGGCCGACGTACCACTTCACCGACCAGCCGCCCCACACCGTCACCAGTTTCGAGGCGTTGAACGAGTAGATCACCAGGATCAGCATCGGCAGGTAGATGAACAACAGACCGAGCACCAGCATCAGGCTGGAGAAACGGAAGCGCTTCATTCTTTACCCTCCATTTCCTTGGCCTGACTGCGGTTGAACAGGATGATCGGCACGATCAGGATCGCCAGCATCACCACCGCCAGGGCGGACGCCACCGGCCAGTCACGGTTGTTGAAGAACTCTTGCCAGAGCACTTTACCGATCATCAGGGTTTCCGGACCGCCGAGCAGTTCCGGGATCACGAACTCGCCCACCACCGGGATGAACACCAGCATGCAGCCGGCGATGATGCCGTTCTTGGACAGCGGCACGGTGATTTTCCAGAAGCTGTTGAAGGTGCTCGAACCGAGGTCGGAAGCGGCCTCCAGCAGGCTGGTGTCGTGCTTCACCAAGTTGGCGTACAGCGGCAGGATCATGAACGGCAGGTACGAGTAGACGACGCCGATGTACACCGCCAGGTTGGTGTTGAGGATCTGCAGCGGCTCGTCGATCAAGCCCATGCTCATCAGGAAACCGTTGAGCAGGCCGTTGTTGCTGAGGATGCCCATCCAGGCATAGACGCGGATCAGGATCGCGGTCCAGGTCGGCATCATGATCAGCAGCACCAGCACCGTTTGCAGCTCTTTGCGGGCGCTGGCGATGGCGTAGGCCATCGGGTAACCGATCAACAGGCACAGCAGCGTGCTGAAAAATGCCATCTTCAGCGAGCCGAGGTAGGCGGCGATGTACAGCTCGTCGTCGCCGAGCATCGCGTAGTTGCCCAGGTTCAGCAGCAGTTGCAGCTTCTGCTCGGCGTAAGTGTAGATCTCGGTGTACGGCGGAATGGCCACGTCCGCTTCGGCGAAGCTGATCTTCAGGACAATGAAGAACGGCAGCATGAAGAACAGGAACAGCCAGATGAACGGAACCCCGATGACCAACTGGCGGCCACCGGGAATTATTCGATTGAGCCGGCGTTTGAATTTGCGCATGTTCATGAGCGAAGTACCACGCCGCTGTCGTCTTCCCACCACACATAGACCTGATCGCCCCAGGTCGGACGTGCACCACGGCGCTCGGCGTTGGCCACGAACGACTGCACCAGCTTGCCGCTCGGCAATTCGACGTAGAACACCGAGTGACCGCCGAGGTAGGCGATGTCATGCACCTTGCCGCTCGACCAGTTGTACTCGCAGGTCGGCTGATCGGCGGTGACCAGCAGTTTTTCCGGACGGATCGCGTAGGTCACGGACTTGTCCTGCACCGAGGTGCTGATGCCGTGGCCGACGTAGATCTGCCGGTCGAGGTCCTTGCAGGTAATGGTCGCGTGGCCTTCGGCGTCGTCGATCACTTCGCCTTCGAAGATGTTCACGTTACCGATGAATTCGCAGACCAGGCGGCTGGTCGGGGTTTCGTAGATGTCGATCGGGCTGCCGATCTGGGCGATCCAGCCCAGGTGCATGATCGCGATGCGCTCGGCCATGGTCATGGCCTCTTCCTGGTCGTGGGTCACCATCACGCAGGTCACACCCACGCGCTCGATGATCTCAACCAGCTCAAGCTGCATCTGCGAACGCAGTTTTTTATCCAGTGCACCCATCGGTTCATCGAGCAGCAGCAGTTTCGGCCGCTTGGCCAGCGAACGCGCCAATGCCACACGCTGACGCTGACCGCCGGACAACTGGTGCGGCTTGCGCTTGGCGTACTGGCTCATCTGCACCAGCTTGAGCATCTCGGCCACGCGGGCGTCGATCTCGGCCTTGGGAATCTTGTCCTGTTGCAGACCGAACGCGATGTTCTGCGCCACGGTCATATGCGGGAACAGGGCGTAGGACTGGAACATCATGTTGATCGGTCGCTCGTACGGCGGCATGTCGGTGATGTCGACACCGTCGAGGAAAATGCGCCCCTCCGTGGGCCGTTCGAACCCTGCCAGCATCCGCAGCAGAGTGGATTTGCCCGATCCCGAACCGCCGAGCAGGGCGAAGATCTCGCCCTTCTTGATTTCCAGGGACACATCGTCCACGGCAACCGTCTCGTCGAACTTCTTCGTGACCCGGTCGATTTTGACCAGCACCTGTTTCGGTGTCTGGTCGCCCTCGAGGGCTTTCTTATAGGCGCCGGAGGCAACTGCCATTTACAAAACTCCCAGAAAAAAAGAGTGCAGTTCGCCCACGCAAGACGAACCCAGGATAGTTTGTACGTTGAAGCTATTTACCCGACTTGACCTTGGTCCAGCTGCGGGTCATCAAACGCTGAATGTTCGGCGGCAACTCGATCGACACGTAGGTCTTGTCGAGCACGGCCTGCGGTGGATAAACCGACTCGTCGGTGCGGATGGACTGCTCCATCAGCTTGTCCGAACCCGGATTGGGGTTGGCGTAACCGACGTAATCACTGACCTGGGCGATCACCTCAGGTTTCAGCAAATAGTTGATGAAGGCGTGGGCCTCTTTGACGTTGGCCGAATCCTTCGGAATCGCCAGCATGTCGAACCACAGCGCGCCGCCCTCTTTCGGGATCGAGTAGGCGATGTTCACGCCCTTCTTGGCTTCTTCGGCGCGATTCTTGGCCTGGAAGATGTCGCCGGAGAAACCGATGGCCACGCAGATGTCGCCGTTGGCCAGATCGCCGATGTATTTCGAGGAGTGGAAGTAAGTCACGTACGGACGCACCGCCAGCAGTTTGGCTGTGGCCTTCTCGTAATCCTTGGGATTGGTGCTGTTGGCGTTCAGGCCCATGTAGTTGAGCACGGTCGGCATCATTTCATCGGCCGAATCGAGGAACGCCACGCCGCAGCTGTGCAGCTTCTTGATGTTCTCCGGCTCGAACAGCACGCTCCAGGAGTCGATCTTGTCGACGCCGAGCACGGCCTTCACTTTATCGACGTTGTAGCCGATGCCGTTGGTGCCCCACAGGTACGGTACGGCGTACAGGTTGCCCGGATCGTTCTGTTCCAGGCGCTTGAGCAGCACCGGATCGAGGTTGGAATAGTTCGGCAGTTGCGCCTTGTCGAGCTTCTGGAACGCGCCCGCCTTGATCTGCTTGCCGAGGAAGTGGTTCGACGGCACGACCACGTCGTAGCCGGTACGCCCGGCGAGCAGCTTGCCTTCCAGGGTTTCGTTGGAATCGAACACGTCGTAGACCGGTTTGATCCCGGTTTCTTTCTGGAAATCGGCCAGGGTGGTCTCGCCGATGTAATCCGACCAGTTATAAATATGCACAGTACCGGCGGCTTGGGCACCGACAGCGAACGTCAGGCCGGCAGCGGCCAGCAGGGCATTGCGCAAAGAAGAAAAAACAGGCAAGTGGAGGTCCTCTGATTTAGTTGGGCCCAAGTTGCCCCGTGCTGCATGACAGTCACGGTTGCCCGGCAACAAAACCGGCGCGCAACTTACCTTCGAAAAACCGTTCCAGCAAAACTTTCTGTCATTTAATTGCACCGCTGACCGCCCGGGTGAAGGCGACGGCCAGCGGTGGCTGCTTCAAACCGGCTTATTTACCGGATTTGATCTTGGTCCAGCTGCGAGTGATCAGGCGCAGGGTGGCTGCGTCCAGATCGCTGATCGCATAGAGCTGCTTCTTCACTTCAGCCGAAGGGTAGATGCTCGGATCGCTGGTGATTTCCTTGTCCACCAGGGCGGTGGCCGCCTTGTTGCCGTTCGGGAAACGCACGGCGTTGGTGATTTCGGCCATCACTTTCGGCTCGAGCAGGTAGTTCATGAACTTGTAGGCGGCTTCGACGTTTTCGGCATCCTTTGGAATGGCGACCATGTCGTAGAAAGTACCGGCACCTTCTTTTGGAATGGTGTAGGCCAGTTTGACCTTGTCACCGGCTTCCTTGGCGCGGGTCTTGGATTGCTCCAGGTCACCCGAGTAGCCGACCGCTACGCAGATGTTGCCGTTGGCCAGGTCCGAGATGTACTTCGAGGAGTGGAAGTAAGCCACCGAAGGACGAATCTTGAGGAACAGGTCTTCGGCGGCTTTCAGGTCAGCCTTGTCTTTGCTGTTGGTCGGTTTGCCCAGGTAGTGCAAAGCCGCCGGAATCATTTCGGTCGGTGCGTCGAGGAAGCTCACGCCGCAGCTTTTCAGCTTCTCGATGTTTTCAGGCTTGAACACGATGTCCCAGGAATCGATCTTGTCGATGCCCAGGGCAGCCTTGACCTTGGCCGGGTTGTAGCCGATGCCGATCGAACCCCACATGTACGGGAACGCGTGTTTGTTGCCCGGGTCGCTGGCGTCGCCAACGGCCTTGAGCAGGTCTTCGTCGAGGTTCTTCCAGTTCGTCAGCTTGGACTTGTCCAGTTCCTGATAAACGCCGGCCTTGATCTGCTTGGCCAGGAAGTTGTTGGAAGGCACCACGATGTCGTAACCGGATTTGCCGGCCAGCAGCTTGGCTTCCAGGGTTTCGTTGCTGTCGAAAACGTCATAGACGACCTTGATGCCCGTCTCTTTTTCGAAATTGGCAACCGTGTCCGGCGCGATGTAGTCGGACCAGTTGTAAACGTGCAACACCTTGTCGTCCGCCTGAACCGCACCCGCCATCACGCCCATCAGGGACATGGCGAGCAGAGTCTTGCCAGCGAGCTTTTTGCCTAATGCCTTCATGCGTTAATGCTCCAAATTTTTCTTTTTTGAACCACTTTGTTCAGCGGCCGAACCCGGACAACTGGAACCGCGGCTAGTCTGGCAAGATCCGAGGCGGTCTTTCAAGAAAAGACCAGCCTTTCTGACAGCTCCGAGCGACAGCGCAACAGCTCCATCGCTCAGAGCCTAGCACTTAGCCCTGCAACGCACTCAGGGTCAGGTCCAGGCACTTGCGTGCCTTCGTCACCAGCTCATCGATCTCCGCCTTGCTGATCACCAGCGGCGGCGCGATGATCATGGTGTCGCCCACGGCACGCATGATCAGCCCGTTGTCGAAGCAGAACTGGCGGCAGATCATGCCCACACCCTTGCCTTCGTAACGCTTGCGAGTGGCCTTGTCCTGCACCAGCTCGATGGCCCCCAGCAGGCCGACTCCGCGCACTTCACCCACCAACGGGTGATCGTTCAGTTCGCGCAGACGTTTCTGCAAATACGGTGCCGTTTCTTCATGGGCGCGTTCGATGATTTTCTCTTCGCGCAGAATCCGGATGTTTTCCAGACCCACCGCCGCCGCCACCGGGTGACCGGAGTAGGTGAAGCCGTGGTTGAAATCGCCGCCCTCGTTGAGTACCGCCACCACTTCATCGCGCACGATCAGGCCACCCATCGGGATGTAGCCGGACGTCAGGCCTTTGGCGATGGTCATCATGTGTGGTTTGAGGTCGTAGAAATCGCTGCCGAACCATTGGCCGGTACGGCCGAAACCGCAGATCACTTCATCGGCCACGAACAGAATGTCGTACTTGGCGAGGATTTCCTTGATGCGCGGCCAGTAGGTGTCCGGCGGAATGATCACGCCGCCAGCGCCCTGGATCGGCTCGGCAATAAAGGCACCGACGTTATCCACGCCGACTTCCAGAATCTTTTCCTCCAGCTGATTGGCCGCCCAGATCCCGAACTCTTCCGGGGTCATGTCGCCGCCTTCGGCGAACCAGTACGGCTGGGCGATGTGGACGATGCCCGGAATCGGCAGGTCGCCCTGTTCGTGCATGTAAGTCATGCCGCCCAGGCTTGCGCCGGCCACGGTGGAGCCGTGGTAGCCGTTCTTGCGGCTGATGATGACTTTCTTGTTCGGCTGACCCTTGATCGCCCAGTAGTGGCGAACCATGCGCAGCATGGTGTCGTTGCCTTCGGAGCCGGAACCAGTGAAGAACACGTGGTTCATGCCTTCTGGCGCCACGTCGGCGATGGCCTTGGCCAACTCCAGTGCTGGCGGGTGGGCGGTCTGGAAGAACAGGTTGTAGTAAGGCAGTTCGCGCATCTGCTTGGCGGCCGCATCGGCCAGCTCGTCGCGTCCATAACCGATCGCCACACACCACAGACCCGCCATGCCATCGAGGATCTTGTTGCCCTCGCTGTCCCACAGATACACGCCCTTGGCGTTGGTGATGATCCGTGGACCTTTTTCTTTCAGCTGCTTGAAGTCGCTGAACGGAGCCAGGTGGTGATCGCTGCTGAGGGCTTGCCACTCAGGGGTTTGCGGGTTGTTGCTGGTCATGCCAATTCTCCTTGTTATCGGTGAAGGCGCGGCGGCTGGCCACCGCGCCCGGCGTATCAGACGGCGAAGAGCAGGTACTCACGCTCCCAGGAACTGATCACGCGCTTGAAGTTTTCATGCTCGGCCCGCTTGACCGCGACGTAGCCGGTGATAAAGGTCTTGCCCAGGTATTTCTCGATGGTCGCGCTGTTTTCCATACGCTCCAGCGCGTCCTCGATGGTCAGCGGCAGGCGCAGGTTGCGGCGCTCGTAACCACGGCCCACGACCGGCGCGCTCGGGTTGATGCCTTCGACCATGCCGATGTAGCCGCAGAGCAGGCTCGCGGCAATCGCCAGGTACGGGTTGGCGTCGGCGCCCGGCAGGCGGTTTTCCACCCGGCGGTTCTGCGGGCCGGCATCCGGTACGCGCAGGCCCACGGTGCGGTTTTCTTCGCCCCACTCCACGTTCACCGGCGCCGAGGTGTCCGGCAGGAAGCGGCGGAACGAGTTGACGTTCGGTGCGAACAGCGGCAACAGCTCAGGGATCAGTTTCTGCAGGCCACCGATGTGGTGCAGGAACAGCTGGCTCATGGTCCCGTCGTCATTGGAGAACACGTTTTTGCCAGTCTCGATGTCGATGATGCTCTGGTGCAGGTGCATCGCACTGCCCGGCTCGCCGGTCATCGGCTTGGCCATGAAGGTCGCGGCCACGTTGTGCTTGAGGGCGGCCTCGCGCATGGTGCGCTTGAACACCAGGATCTGGTCGGCCAGCGACAGGGCATCGCCGTGACGGAAGTTGATTTCCATCTGCGCCGTGCCGTCCTCGTGGATCAGCGTGTCGAGGTCCAGCTCCTGCAATTCGCACCAGTCGTAGACGTCTTCGAACAGCGGATCGAATTCGTTCGCCGCTTCGATGGAGAACGACTGGCGACCGATTTCCGGGCGCCCGGAACGGCCGACCGGCGGCTGCAACGGATAGTCGGGGTCGTCGCTGCGCTTGGTCAGGTAGAACTCCATTTCCGGCGCCACGATCGGCTGCCAGCCCTTGTCGGCATAGAGCTTCAGGACTTTCTTGAGGACGTTGCGCGGCGACAGCTCGATCGGGTTGCCTTGCTTGTCGTAGGTGTCGTGGATCACCTGGGCGGTCGGCTCGATGGCCCAGGGCACCAGGTACACGGCGTTCTGGTCGGGACGGCAGATCATGTCGATGTCGGCCGGGTCGAGCAGTTCGTAATAGATGTCGTCTTCGACGTAGTCGCCGGTCACGGTCTGCAACAGAACGCTCTCTGGCAGGCGCATGCCTTTTTCGGCGATGAACTTGTTGGTCGGCGAGATCTTGCCCCGGGTGATGCCGGTCAAGTCGCCGATCATGCATTCGACTTCTGTGATCTTGTGGTCTTTCAACCAATCGGTGAGCTGGTCGAGGTTGTTACTCATAAATGCCTCTGGGCTGAGTCTCCTGACAGATGTCAGGCAATGTTTGACGCACCAAGCGTCGCGTTAAAGGGCCTTGCTTGCGCGCAGTGCCGGCTTACGCCCGGCACCGCGCATAGACAATGAAGGAGGAGCTTACCTGCCCTTTACGCTGGCGTTGCATTTCCTGTGCACATCCCGGGCGTGCAGAATCACGGGCACGACGACGGACGCGGTGCAGGCCGGGAGAGGGAAAGAGATCTATATTGAAAGGAGAACCGCTAAAGAGGATGCCCTCGCACACGTCCAGAATATCGGACGCTGTCGCTCGATCTGCCACGGGCTGGGAGATCGCTGACACGTTGCAGGCCTTGCTGGCCGCGCTGCGGACGGACGTGTCGCCACTGATGTGATAAGCATGCAGACCTGACTGCAAAGAGCAGTCGGTGACGCCGATTAACGGCAGGCGAGACATGAAGCACCCCGGTATTATTGCTGTTATGGGTTTGATCGGAGCTTAGCCTTGTTCATTTTTTTACACAACACCCCCGTAAAAAATACAACACGGCCTGCTCAAGCCTGCGGGTGGCGCGTCTTTCACGGATAAAAAAATGCCCCAAAGTGCCCCATAAATGCCCTCGCAGCGCTTTTTCAGGGCACAAAAGGCCTCGCTTGACTTCGGCAGGCCGTTCGGGTTGACTGAAACCAGAAAAGATCAATGATTGATATTTTTAACAACAAAGGTGTTGCATCATGTCGGTACCCCCGCGTGCCGTTCAGCTTAACGAAGCGAACGCGTTCCTTAAGGAACATCCTGAGGTTCTGTACGTTGACCTTCTGATTGCGGATATGAATGGTGTGGTGCGCGGCAAGCGCATCGAACGCACCAGCCTCCACAAGGTTTACGAGAAAGGCATCAACCTGCCGGCCTCTCTATTTGCTCTGGATATCAATGGCTCCACGGTGGAAAGCACCGGCTTGGGCCTGGACATCGGCGACGCCGACCGTATCTGCTATCCAATCCCCGATACCCTGTGCAACGAGCCATGGCAGAAGCGCCCGACCGCGCAACTGTTGATGACCATGCACGAACTCGAAGGTGACCCTTTCTTCGCCGACCCGCGCGAAGTGCTCCGTCAAGTTGTTGCAAAGTTTGACGAGCTCGGCCTGACCATCTGCGCCGCGTTCGAACTCGAGTTTTACCTGATCGACCAGGAAAACGTGAACGGCCGCCCTCAGCCGCCACGCTCGCCGATCTCCGGCAAACGCCCGCATTCGACTCAGGTTTACCTGATCGACGACCTCGACGAATACGTCGACTGCCTCCAGGACATTCTGGAAGGCGCCAAAGAGCAAGGTATTCCGGCCGACGCCATCGTCAAGGAAAGTGCCCCGGCGCAGTTCGAAGTGAACCTGCACCACGTCGCCGACCCGATCAAGGCATGCGACTACGCGGTCCTGCTCAAGCGTCTGATCAAGAACATCGCCTACGACCATGAAATGGACACCACTTTCATGGCCAAGCCGTACCCGGGCCAGGCAGGCAACGGTCTGCACGTCCACATTTCGGTTCTCGACAAAGAAGGCAAAAACATTTTTGCCAGCGAGGATCCCGAGCAGAACGCCGCGCTGCGTCACGCGATCGGCGGTGTGCTCGAGACCCTGCCCGCGCAGATGGCTTTCCTCTGCCCGAACGTCAACTCCTACCGTCGTTTCGGCGCACAGTTCTACGTGCCGAACTCGCCGAGCTGGGGCCTGGACAACCGCACCGTGGCCCTGCGCGTACCGACCGGCTCCGCCGACGCGGTCCGTCTGGAACACCGCGTTGCCGGCGCCGACGCCAACCCGTACCTGCTGATGGCTTCGGTGCTGGCGGGCGTGCACCACGGTCTGACCAACAAGATCGAGCCACCGGCTCCGACCGAAGGCAACAGCTACGAGCAGAACGAGCAGAGCCTGCCGAACAACTTGCGCGATGCCCTGCGCGAGCTGGACGACAGCGAGGTGATGGCCAAGTACATCGATCCGAAATACATCGATATCTTCGTCGCCTGCAAAGAGAGCGAACTGGAGGAGTTCGAACACTCCATCTCCGACCTCGAGTACAACTGGTACCTGCACACCGTTTAAGCGGACTGCAGCAAAGGAAAACGCCGTTGGCTTCTCAGCCAGCGGCGTTTTTTTATTGGCCTCTGTGGCAGACATTCAAGCTCTGCGTACAATGCCCGCTGCCCCGCAGGAGACTTTCATGACGCGTCCCGCCCCCGTCCGCAAACCCCGTGCCCGCAGTCAGGCGCGGATCGATTCGATACTCGACGCCGCGCGCACGCTGCTGGCCGCCGAGGGCGTGGCGAGCCTGTCGATCTACAGCGTGGCCGAGCGCGCGCAGATTCCGCCCTCTTCGGTCTACCACTTCTTCGCCAGCGTCCCGGCGCTGCTCGAAGCGCTGACCGCAGATGTGCACGCGGCCTTCCGTGCCTGCCTGCAAGCACCGATCGATCACGATGCCCTGCGCGACTGGCGCGACCTGTCACGGCTGGTCGAAGAGCGGATGCTGGAAATCTACGGCGAGGATGCCGCCGCTCGCCAGCTCATTCTCGCGCAGCACGGCCTGACCGAAGTCACCCAGGCCGACCGTCAGCACGATCTTGAGCTGGGCGACCTGATGCACAAGCTGTTCGACCATCACTTCGAACTGCCGCGACTGCCGGATGACGTCGACGTGTTCGCGCTGGCCATGGAACTGGGCGACCGCGTCTACGCCCGCTCGGTGCAGCAGCACGGCCAGATCACCCCGCGCATGGCCGAGGAAGGCATGCGGGTGTTCGATGCCTATATCGGGCTGTATCTGCCGCCGTATCTGCCCAAGCGCTGAGACATGATCGTTCCCACGCTCTGCGTGGGAACGATCAACATCAGCGATCAGCGAACAACAAAAAACCCCGAAGGGCTCACACCCTTCGGGGTTGTTTTTGTCCCACGCCCTTACAACTTGGCGATGGACACCTCGGTGGATTTCACGAAGGCGATCACTTCGCTGCCGACCTCCAGTTCCAGCTCCTTGACCGAACGGGTGGTGATCACCGACGTGACGATGCCGGAAGCGGTCTGCACGTCGATTTCCGACAGCACGTCGCCGAGAACGATCTCCTTGATCGCGCCTTTGAACTGGTTGCGTACGTTGATGGCTTTGATAGTCATGGCATTGATTCCTGTCGTTTGCTTGAGTTATTGAGCCCAACGCAGTTGCGTAGGCAAGGGTGAAACGGGTTCCGGCGCCGGCGGCTCGCCGGGCAGGGACAACACACGGTTGAGCACTTCGGTTTCCAGCGCGGCCAAGCGATGGGAGCCGCGGACCCGAGGGCGCGGCAGCTCCACTTGCAGGTCGAGGCCGACTTCGCCGTCCTCGATCAGAATCACCCGGTCGGCAATCGCCACCGCTTCGCTGACGTCGTGGGTCACCAGCAACACGGTGAAACCATGCTGTTGCCAGAGACGTTCAATCAGTTGCTGCATCTCGATCCGGGTCAGCGCATCCAGCGCGCCCAGCGGCTCGTCGAGCAGCAGCAGACGCGGTTGATGGATCAGCGCCCGGGCCAGCGCCACACGCTGCTTTTGCCCGCCGGACAGAGCCGCCGGCCATTCGTTGGCGCGATCGGCGAGGCCGACTGCATCCAGCGCCTGCAAGGCTTGCGCACGCCAGTTGCCCTTGAGACCGAGACCGACGTTGTCGATGATCTTTTTCCACGGCAGCAGCCGTGCTTCCTGGAACATTAACCGGGTGTCATCCCGCGCATCGCTGAGCGGTGCAGCCCCGGCGAGCAAATCGCCGCCGGTAGGTTGATCGAGGCCGGCGAGCAAGCGCAGCAACGTGCTTTTGCCGCAGCCACTGCGCCCGACCACGGCGACAAACTGCCCCGCCGGAATATGCAAGTCGATACCGCGCAGCACTTGCCGCGAGCCGAAGGTCTTTTGCAGATTGCGCACCGCCAGCGGAATCCCGCGCAGCAGGCGTGGAGGTTGTTGAGCGGTCATGCCGCACCTCCTTTCGCCACTTGATACGCCGGATGCCAGCGCAGCCACACACGTTCAAGGCCACGGGCCGCGAGGTCGGCCAGTTTGCCGAGCACCGCGTACAGCAGAATCGCCAGCACCACCACGTCGGTCTGCAAGAACTCGCGGGCGTTCATCGCCAGATAACCGATGCCGGAGCTGGCAGAAATGGTTTCCGCGACGATCAGCGTCAGCCACATGAAGCCCAGGGCGAAGCGCACGCCGACCAGAATCGAAGGCAGCGCACCCGGCAGAATCACCTGCCAGAACAGGCTGAAACCGGACAGGCCATAACTGCGGGCCATTTCCACCAGCGCCGGATCGACGTTGCGGATGCCGTGATAGGTGTTGAGGTAGATCGGGAACAATGTGCCCAATGCCACCAGGAAAATCTTTGCCGACTCGTCGATGCCGAACCACAGGATCACCAGCGGAATCAGCGCCAGGTGCGGCACGTTGCGGATCATCTGCACCGAGCTGTCGAGCAGGCGTTCGCCCCACTTCGACAGGCCGGTGATGAAGCCCAGCACCAGGCCGATGCTGCCACCGATGGTGAAGCCCAGCGCGGCGCGCCAGCCGCTGATTGCCAAGTGCGTCCAGATTTCGCCGCTGCGCACCAGACTCACGCCGGCTTCGATCACCGCCACCGGCGCCGGCAGAATCCGTGTCGACAGCCAACCGGCCGACACCGACAACTGCCACACCGCCAGCAACAGCACCGGCAACGCCCAGGGCGCGAGGCTGTGGATAAATTTCTTCATGGCGGCGCCTCAGCTCTGGGACGCGGCTTTGGGAAGAATGTCGTTGGCCACCATCTCGCCGAACGGGCTGACGTAACCGGCGCTTTTTGGCAATTCCGGACGCTCGACGTCGAGGTGCGGGAACAGCAGTTCAGCCACCCGATACGATTCTTCGAGGTGTGGATAACCGGAGAAAATGAAGGTATCGATGCCCAGATCCGCGTACTCCTTCACCCGCGCCGCCACGGTCGGGCCGTCGCCGACCAGCGCCGTCCCGGCCCCCCCGCGTACCAGACCGACGCCGGCCCACAGGTTCGGGCTGACTTCGAGGTTATCGCGGCTGCCACCGTGCAACGCGGCCATGCGTTGCTGGCCGACCGAATCGAACCGCGCCAGCGAAGCCTGGGCACGTTTGATGGTGTCGTCGTCCAGATGCGAGATCAGGCGATCTGCCGCTTGCCAGGCTTCAGCGTTGGTTTCCCGCACGATCACATGCAGGCGAATGCCGAAGCGCACGGTGCGGCCGAGCTTGGCGGCTTTGGCGCGCACCTGTTCAATCTTCTCGGCCACGGCTGCGGGCGGCTCGCCCCAGGTCAGGACCATTTCCACTTGTTCGGCGGCCAGATCCTGCGCCGCTTCCGACGAGCCACCGAAATACAGCGGCGGACGCGGTTGCTGGATCGGCGGATAGAGCAATTTGGCGCCCTTCACGCTGATGTGCTCGCCATCGTAATCCACGGTTTCACCTTCCAGCACGCGGCGCCAGATCCGGGTGAATTCCACCGAGGCCTGATAGCGCGCTTCGTGATCGAGGAACAGACCGTCGCCGGCCAACTCTTCCGGATCGCCACCGGTCACCAGGTTGAACAGCGCACGACCGCCGGACAGACGATCCAGCGTTGCCGCCTGACGCGCCGCCACCGTCGGGGAAATGATCCCGGGGCGCAGGGCGACAAGGAATTTCAGACGCTGGGTCACCGGGATCAGCGATGCTGCCACCAGCCACGAGTCCTCGCACGAACGGCCAGTGGGAATCAGCACGCCGCCGAAACCCAGTCGATCCGCCGCTTGCGCGACCTGTTGCAGATAGCCATGGTCGACGGCGCGGGCGCCTTCGGCGGTGCCAAGGTAATGGCCGTCGCCGTGGGTCGGCAGGAACCAGAAGATGTTGAGGCTCATGGAGTGGTCTCCTTGGGGATTCGATTTACTGGGCTTGGGTGACCGAGCTTTGGGCCACAGCGGCCGGCGGGGTCCAGATCACGTCCTTGATGCTCAACGGCTTGGGAATCAGCTTGAGCTGGTAGAAGGTGTCGGCGATTTTCTGTTGTGCGGCGACCACTTCCGGGGTCAGGAACAGCGCGCCGTAGCCCTGGCGTTTCACCGAGGTCAGGGTGATGTCTGCCGGCAGGCCGAGCAGCGGCGACACCTGTTGGGTCACGTCTTCCGGGTTGGCCTTGGACCATTCACCGACAGCGCGCACTTCTTCCACGAGGGTCTTGATCACCTCGGGATTTTTCTGTGCGTAGGGCTTGGTTGCCAGGTAGAACTGGTGGTTGTCGACGATGCCTTTGCCGTCACGCAGGGTGTGCGCTTGCAGCTGTTTCTCGGCGGCCGCCTGGTACGGGTCCCAGATGACCCAGGCGTCGACGCTGCCGCGCTCGAACGCGGCGCGGGCATCGGCCGGCGGCAGGAATACGGTTTGAATGTCGCTGTACTTGAGACCGGCATCTTCCAGCGCACGCACCAGCAGGTAGTGAACGTTGGAGCCTTTGTTCAGGGCGACTTTCTTGCCCTTGAGATCCGCCACCGATTTGATCGGCGAATCTTTCGGTACCAGGATCGCTTCGCTGTTCGGCGCTGGCGGCTCGTAAGCCACGTAGAGCAGATCGGCACCGGCCGCCTGAGCGAAGACCGGCGGGGTTTCGCCGGTGACGCCGAAGTCGATCGAGCCGACGTTCAAGCCTTCGAGCAGTTGCGGGCCGCCGGGGAATTCAGTCCATTGCACGTCGACGCCTTGGGCGGCGAGACGTTTTTCCAGGGTGCCCTTGGCTTTGAGCAGCACCAGCGTGCCGTATTTCTGATAACCGATTCGTAGCGTCTCGGCTTGAGCTTGAGTGATGGCGCCGAAGGACACAGCCGCAGCAAACAGAGCGACCAGACCACGACGCAAAAATACAGTGCGCATAGCGCTCTCCTTTTTGCTGTTGGGTTTTGGCTGCACCTGCTTGGCCGTTGGCGGCTGAGTAAGGTGAGTACTTCAAGTTTCGGTGTGGCTCAAATGCTCCAGCGAGCACTCAACAAACGTTCGTTCAACAATCCCGGCTCCAGCGGCTTGGGCCGGCGGGCCATGGCGCTGACAAACTGGTCCAGCGCTTCATGCAGTCGCTGCTCCAGCGCCGGTGCCAACTGCGCCTGGGCACTGCCTTCGCCGTAGGCGATCTGGCTGTCCTCGGCAAAAATCCCTTGCAGCATTTCCTGGGCCTTCAACGCCGACAGCACAGGCTTGAGGGCGTAATCGACCACCAGCATGTGGGCGATGCTGCCGCCGGTGGCCATCGGCAGAACAATCTTGTGGTTCAGCGCACGTTCGGGCAGCAGATCCAGCACGGTCTTCAGGGCGCCGGAAAACGACGCCTTGTACACCGGCGTGGCGATCAGCAGGCCGTCGGCGTTTTCAATCTGTTGCAGCAGGTCGAGCACCTTCGGGCTGTCGAAGCGGGCGTGGAGCAGGTCTTCGGCCGGGAAGTCCCGCACCTGATAACTCACCACTTCCACCCCTTGCTGCTGCAACCAGCGTTGCGAGCGCTCCAGCAACACCCCGGAGCGGGAACGTTGACTGGGACTGCCACCGAGTGAGACGACCAGCATTCAGACGATTCCTTGCGCGTTACAGGCGATTCGCAGGTTGCGATCTCGCTTCAATGTCAGTGACCTTACCAGCTGATTCATATATCCATAAATCATATTTATTCATTTGGTTATTCTTTATAGAGATATGCATTTCACTTTCCTGCGGGCAAAAAAACAGGCCGTAAAGACGGCCTGAAACCCTGCATCGTGGTTTTTGCTGATCGCCCCATGCAGAGCCTGGGAACGATCCGAGGTAGGTTATTTGTTCGGCTGTGGTGTAAGGCGCAGGTACGGCTTCACCGCGCGGTAGCCCTTCGGAAAGCGTTGTTTGATTTCGTCTTCGTCCTTGAGTGACGGCACGATTACCACCTCTTCACCGTCCTGCCAGTTGGCCGGGGTGGCCACCTTGTAGTTGTCGGTGAGCTGCAGCGAATCGATCACCCGCAGAATCTCGTGGAAGTTGCGGCCGGTGCTCGCCGGGTAAGTGATGGTCAGGCGGATCTTCTTGTTCGGATCGATCACGAACAGCGAACGCACGGTCAGGGTGTCGTTGGCGTTCGGGTGGATCAGATCGTACAGATCGGACACCTTGCGATCGGCATCGGCCAGGATCGGAAAATTGACGATGGTGTTCTGGGTTTCGTTGATGTCCTCGATCCACTTGTGGTGCGAGTCCACCGGGTCGACCGACAGTGCAATGGCTTTCACGCCACGTTTGGTGAACTCGTCCTTGAGCTTGGCAGTGAAGCCCAGCTCGGTGGTGCATACCGGGGTGAAGTCCGCCGGGTGGGAAAACAGCACGCCCCAGCTATCGCCCAGCCATTCGTGGAAACGAATCTTGCCGGCGCTGGAATCCTGTTCGAAATCGGGGGCGATATCGCCAAGTCTGAGGCTCATGGTGCGGCTCCTGATGAGTGGTTGGAGACCTCAACTGTAGCTCGTGATTCGTTCTTCTGAAAAAGAATAAATAACTAGATATTTATATCTTTATTGAATATTAAACATCTGTTCACTGGACGCCCGACAGCATCGCGACGAACATCACCCTCAAGGTTCGAGAAGGCCTTGAGTTGCTGTAAAGAGGGGAACATCGGGAAAGGCTTACGGGGGTGAGCCGGACCCGGAAACACAAAAGCCCCGTCCGGCGCGATGCCGGACGGGGCTTTTTTTACATCAGGCTTTTTACATCAGTGCAGGAGCGCGCTATTACAACAGCGGGATCGAGTAGCTGACGATCAGGCGGTTTTCGTCCTGCGAACGGGTGTTCGGCAGGTCGGTGCGCCATACAGCGTTTTTCCACATCAGGCCGACGTTCTTGAACGGACCTTCCGGTACGACGTAACCGATGGTGAAGTCGCGCTCCCACTCGGAACGGTTCGAAGCGCTTTCGCGACCGTTGGTGCCAACGGTGTCGATCGAATCGCCTTTCAGGTAAACCACACCAGCGGTCAGGCCAGGTACGCCGACTTTAGCGAAGTCATACGAGTAGCGAGCCTGCCAGGTTTTCTCGCCGGCACGGCCGAACTTCTGGATCTGCATGTCGGTGATGGTGTAGTTCGACGAACCGTCGCCCTGGTTCAGCCAAGGGAAGTCAGAGCTGCCGTTGGAAACCTGGTAACCGCCACCGAAGGTGTGACCTTCAACGGTGTACAGGAACAGGCCGCTGTACAGGTTGTTGTCGACTTCGCCACGACCGTTACGCACGCCGGTGTAGTTACCGGTGCTGAAGTACGCAGGATCAGTGCCGTTCTTGCCGTCGTCGGAGCTGTTGAAGTAACGGAAGTCAGACTTCAATACGCCCGGGCCGATGGCCCAGTTGTGTACCAGACCCAGGAAGTGCTGCTTGTAGAAGTCTTCCAGGTTGCCGTAGTAGTACTGGGCAGTCAGGTCTTTGGTGATCTTGTAGTCACCACCGGCGTAGATGAACTTGTTGCTGTCACGGAAGCCAGTGCCACGGCTGTTTGCGCCGCTGATGGACAGGTTTTCGTTGTTGCTGGAGTTACGGCCTTTCACGGCTTCGATCTGACCACCGACCAGAGTCAGGTCCTTGATTTCGCCGGAGGTGATCTGACCACCCTGCCAGGTTTGTGGCAGCAGGCGGCCGTCGTTGGTCACGATGACCGGGTTCTTCGGCTGCAGGGTGCCCAGCTTCAGTTCGGTCTGGGAGATCTTGGCTTTGGCAGTCAGACCCAGGCTGGAGAAGTTGTCCACTGCTTTGCCGTTGGACTCGCTCGGGAACACAGTGCCGCCGTAAGCGGTGCCGCTGTTGCCGTTGGTGCCGCCGCCCGAATCCAGACGCACGCCCAGCAAGCCGATGGCGTCGATACCGAAGCCCACAGTGCCTTGGGTGTAACCGGAGATGAAACGCAGATCGAAGCCTTGGCCCCACTCTTCGTTCTTGTTGGCGCCAGCGCCATCGCGGTTGTCGGTGTTGATGTAGAAGTTACGCAGCCCCAAGGTGGCCTTGCTGTCTTCGATGAAACCGGCGGCGCCTGCCTGCTGCGCCAAAACCCCTACGGCCACGGCCAGGGCCAAGGTGGACTTGTTCATGTTTCGCTCCTCTCGTTTCTAATTCTTGTGTTCCTGGTCCGGGGTCTGATGCCCCTGGATCCTAAGATGCGCGATTAGCGCCAGACCGTGACTGACAAGTCAATCGTAACCTTGTGTGTCTACGACCAAGGTCTAATCGCAGTTATTTGGTCCCTGCAGGGTAAAGACTTCCTGATAATCCCAAAAAGAATTTATTCATTCTTTTTCATACCATTCGGCTATATAGCCAGCCAATTGCCATCTTCCCCGGGATACAAGGTATCGGCGACTAAGCTCATTACTAAATGGTATTTATTAGCCTTTTTTTAGATCGATTAGCTTTGACGCAACCCCGATTCGTCAATCCCTATCAAAAAGGCGACGCCATGATGGCCAAACGCGCACTATCTAGTCAATTTGTTACAGTTTGTGTATCAGCGCTGATTTCTTTTTCAGCCCATGCCGCCAACCTCACTGTGGGCTACCAGACCGGTATCGACCCGAGCAAAGTCCCCCAGGCCGACGGCGTCTACGAGAAAACCATTGGCGAGAAAATTGACTGGCGCCGGTTCAACAGCGGCCCGGAAGTTGTGACAGCCATTGCCTCCGGCGATGTGCAGATCGGCAACCTCGGCTCCAGCCCGCTGGCAGCCGCCGCCTCGCGCAATCTGCCGATCGTTGCCTTCATCGTCTCGGCGCAGATCAATGCCGCCGAAGCACTGGTGGTGCGTAACGGCAGCGGTATCAACAAACCCGAAGACCTGATCGGCAAGACCATCGCCACCCCGTTCGTTTCCACTTCCCACTACAGCCTGCTCGGCGCGCTCAAGCACTGGGGCCTGGACACCTCGAAAGTCAAAGTGGTGAATCTGCAACCCGCAGAAATCGCGGCCGCCTGGAAACGTGGCGACATCGACGGCGCCTTTGTCTGGTCGCCGGCGCTGGGTGAGATCCGCAAGACCGGCAAGACCCTGACCGATGCCGCGCAGGTCGGCCAGTGGGGCGCGCCGACCTTCGAAGTCTGGGTCGCGCGCAAGGACTTTGCCGAGAAGCATCCTGAAGTCGTGGCCAAGTTCGCCAAGGTGACTCTGGACTCGTTCGCGGATTACGCCGCCCATAAAGACAGCTGGACAGCCGACTCGGTGCCTGTACAAAAAATCGCCAAACTGACCGGTGCCAATGCTGCCGACGTACCGGAACTGCTCGCGGGTTCGGCCTTCCCGGACGCCCAGGCGCAACAGACCACGGCGCTGCTGGACGGCGGCACGGCGAAGGCAATTGGTGAGACGGCAAAATTTTTGAAGGAACAGGGCAAGGTCGAAAGCGTTTTGCCTGACTACTCGCCGTACGTCAGTGCGAAGTTTGTAGCGGAGTAAACAAATTGCCCCCACGCATCCCGTGGGGGCAATCGCATATCACAGAGACTTTTCGAAGATCTTCGAATTGCGCTGATAGTTATAGAGAGAAGCCCGCGCCGCCGGCAGGCGTTCAACGCTGCTCGGCTCGAAACCGCGCTCGCGGAACCAGTGGGCAGTGCGGGTGGTGAGGACGAACAAAGTCTTCAGGCCCTGCGCCCGGGCACGGGTCTCGATGCGCTCGAGCAATTCGTCGCCGCGACCGCCATGGCGATACTCGGGATTCACCGCCAGGCACGCCAGCTCGCCGGCATCCGAATCGGCAATCTGATACAGCGCCGCACAGGCGATGATCATCCCTTCACGCTCGACCACACTGAACTGCTCGATCTCACGCTCCAGCACTTCGCGCGAGCGACGCACCAGAATCCCCTGCTCTTCCAGCGGACTGATCAGGTCGAGCAAGCCGCCGACGTCTTCAATCGCCGCCTCGCGCACCAGTTCGAATTGCTCCTGGGCCACCAGCGTACCGCCACCGTCACGGGTGAACAGTTCGGTCAGCAGCGCACCATCCTCGGCATAACTGACGATATGGCTGCGTGCCACGCCGCCACGACAGGCTTCGGCGGCGGCATCCAGCAGTTCCGCCTGATAGTTGCTGCCCAGACGCTGCAGATGTGCCGGCACCTGTTGCGGACGCAGTTCGCGCACCAGTTTGCCGTTTTCGTCGATCAGACCGAGGTCGGCGCCGAACAGCAGCAGCTTGTCGGCGCCCAGATCGATGGCGGCGCGGGTGGCGACGTCTTCGCAGGCGAGGTTGAAGATCTCGCCGGTCGGCGAATAACCCAGCGGCGACAACAGCACGATGGAGCGCTCGTCGAGCAGACGGTTGATGCCCTTGCGGTCGACCCGACGCACTTCGCCGGTGTGGTGATAGTCGACACCTTCCAGCACGCCGATCGGCCGGGCCGTCACGAGGTTGCCGCTGGCCA
This sequence comes from Pseudomonas sp. B7, assembly GCF_016735645.1. Taxonomy (NCBI): domain Bacteria; kingdom Pseudomonadati; phylum Pseudomonadota; class Gammaproteobacteria; order Pseudomonadales; family Pseudomonadaceae; genus Pseudomonas; species Pseudomonas sp. B7. The sequence goes on along the minus strand of NZ_JAERRE010000007.1, from coordinate 334,379 downwards.
CCCGCAGACGCGAGCCCTGCATCGGCGACGAGGCCATGTCCATCGACAGCCGCGCTTCGATGGCGATGCGCAACTGGCCGACCGCATCGATCACGCACTCCAGCGTCGCGGCATCGGTGATGCGCATGCCGTGGTGGTAATGCGGGGTCAGGCCACGGGCGGCGAGGCGAGTTTCGATCTGAGGACGGGAACCGTGAACCAGCACCAGCCGCACGCCGAGGCTGTGCAGCAATACGATGTCATGGACGATGTTGCCGAAATTCGGATGCTCCACGCCGTCGCCCGGAAGCATGACGACGAAGGTGCAATCGCGGTGAGCATTGATATAAGGAGACGCGTGGCGAAGCCAATTGACGTATTCGGGCATGAACCTGGGCCTGTAATAAATAGCAGCCGGAAAAGGGGCGAAACGGAAAACGCACAGCGGGCTGATGGTTATCGTCGGAACAGGCTTGGCGACACGCGCGCTCTCCTCATGAATACGGGTGGGTGTATGGGCAATTTATACAGTTTTGAGACAGTAATGTTCGATCAACTGCCGCAATAGATGCACGGTAGGCTGCAAACGTGACATTTCGAGGTACTCGTCCGGCTGGTGCGCACAGGCGATGTCGCCGGGGCCGAGCACGATGGTTTCGCAGCCAAGGCGCTGAAGATAAGGCGCTTCGGTGCCGAACGCTACCGCTTCGGCCGTGTGGCCGGTGAGTTTTTCGGCAATTCGCACCAGCTCCGCGTCTTCGGCCTGCTCGAACGGCGGCACTTCGGGAAACAACGGCGCGTAATCGATCTTCACTTTATGCCGTTCGGCGACCGGGTTGAGCTTGCGCAGAATCTCGCTGCGCAAGATTTTCGGGTCCATCCCCGGCAACGGCCGCAGGTCGAACTCCAGCGAACACTGGCCGCAGATGCGGTTGGGGTTGTCGCCACCGTGGATACAGCCGAAGTTCATGGTCGGCTGCGACACGCTGAACTGCGGGTTGTTGAATTCACGCTGCCACAACAGGCGCAGGCCGCGCAGTTCGCCGATGGCATCGTGCATCGCTTCGAGGGCGCTGTGCCCCAGGCGCGGATCCGACGAATGGCCGCTCTGCCCGAGGATATCGATGCGCTCCATCATGATGCCCTTGTGCATGCGGATCGGCTTGAGCCCGGTCGGCTCGCCGATCACGGCCGCCCGGCCCAGCGGGCGCCCCGCTTCGGCCAGCGCCCGGGCACCGGACATCGAGCTTTCTTCATCGCAGGTGGCGAGGATCAGCAGCGGCTGCTTGAACGGTTGAGCGAGCAGCGGTTGCACGGCTTCGATGATCAGGGCGAAGAAGCCCTTCATGTCGCAACTGCCGAGACCGACCCAGCGGCCATCGACTTCGGTGAGTTTCAACGGATCGGTTTTCCACAACGCATCGTCGTAGGGCACCGTGTCGCTGTGCCCGGCCAGCACCAGCCCGCCGGGGCCACTGCCGAAACTGGCGAGCAGATTGAATTTGCCGGGACTGACCTGCTGGATGTCGCAGCTGAAGCCGAGGTCGCCGAGCCAGCCCGCAAGCAGATCGATCACCGCCCGGTTGGACTGGTCGAGACCCGGCTGGGTGCAGCTGACCGACGGCGCTGCGATCAGTGCAGCGAACTGGTCTTGCATGGACGGCAATGGCATCGCTGACTCCAACTCCCGGATTGAGGTTCATCATAGAACCATCCGGCGCCGAGAATAAACCGCCGCAAAGCGTAGGAAGGCTCAGTCCTGTACACTGCACGGCCTTGGCAGCCACACATTCCCCCGGCTGCGCTCCCGATCCTGGATTTTCCGGCCATGCAGAAAGAAACCGAAATCAAACTCCGCGTCAGCCGCGAAACCCTCGCCGCCCTGCGCGAGCACCCTCTCCTGAAAAAACGCAACAAAAGTGGCTGGGAACGCCGTGAGTTGATGAATCAGTACTTCGACACGCCTGAGCGTGACCTGGCCCGGGCCAAGGTTGCCCTGCGCCTGCGCAAGGACGGCGAAGAGGTGATTCAGACCCTCAAGACCCGTGGCCAGAGCGTCGCCGGTCTGTCCGAGCGTAACGAGTACGACTGGAACCTGCCCAAAGCCAAGCTCGACGTGAAGAAACTCGACGGCGAATGCTGGCCCGAGTCCCTCGCCGAGCTGGACAAGAAAACCCTGAAGCCGATCTTCACCACCGATTTCGTCCGCGAACGCGCCGAAATCGCGTGGGGCCGTGGCAAGACCAAAGTGGTCATCGAAGCCGCGCTGGATCTGGGCCACGTGGTAGTCGGCAAACAGAAAGAAGAAATCTGCGAGCTGGAACTGGAACTGCGCGAAGGCGAGCCTGCCGCGCTGCTGGAACTGGCCGCCGAACTGGCCGAAACCCTGGCCCTGATGCCGTGCGACATCAGCAAGGCCGAGCGCGGCTATCGTCTATACGACGCCAACAGCTACTCGCTGAGCCTGCCGGCGCCGGCCATCACCGCCGAAACCCCGCTGGACGACGCCTTCGCCGCCCTGGCCTGGCACTTGCTCGGCAGCAGCCAGCGTCTGGCCGAACAGTATCGCTTCAACGGCCACTGGCGCCTGCTGCAGGACTGGGTCGAGAACCTCGCGGAAATGCGTGCCCTGCTCAGCAGCCTCGGCCAGGCCGCACCGCGTCCGTCGACCCACGACCTGCGCGTTGCCCTGGACGCCCTGCTGGAAGACTGGCGTCCGCTGGTACAGGTCGGCATCGAAGACGAAGACGTGCGCAAAGCCGCGCCGGAACAGTTCCTCGAAGAGCTGGAAGACCCGCGCTGGGGCCTGTTCTCGCTGAACGCTTCGCGCTGGTTGCTGGCCCGCACCTGGGCTGCCGACCGCAACACCCGTGGCAATCGCCAGGGTGCCGCGCAGTTGCAAAGCTGGCTGCCGCGCCTGCTGGGCGAAGAAGCCACTTCGCTGCAATTGCAGCGCTATCAGCAGCAGCCGGAAGATCTGGCCGAGCAACTGCCGCGCATCGAGCGCATCCAGGTCTGGTTGCACCACGCGCGCAACGTGCTGGAAATCCCGGAAATGGATCGACTGTACGGCGAGCTGAACAAACTGGCGCAACTGGCCAACGAGCCGACCATCACCGACGAACTGCTCGATGCGCGCAAGCATCAGGCGATTGCGGTGTACCAGAACCGTGCCTGGAAAATGCTGCTGCGCATGTAATCCCCGCATGATGATCGTTCCCATCCGTGGGAACGATCATCAGCGCAGTACCGGCAGGCTCGTCGTGGACTTGATCTCCGACAGCGCCACAATCGAGTTCACCTCCTGAATCCCCGGCACCAGCGACAGCTTCTCGAAGAAGAACCGCTCATACGCCTCGATGTCCGCCGCGACGATCCGCAGCAGGAAATCCACCGCCCCCATCAGCACGTAACACTCCAGCACTTCGGGAAAGCCGCGAATCGCCTCGGTGAACTCAGTGAAGTTCGAGCGCCCATGGGCGTTGAGTTTGATCTCGGCGAAAATCTGCGTGTTCAGGCCGATTTTCTTGCGATCGAGCAAAGTTACCTGACCCCGAATGATTCCCTCCTCCTTCATCCGCTGAATCCGCCGCCAGCACGGCGATTGCGACAGCCCCACCTGCTCGGCGATCTGTGCGCTGGACAAGGAAGCGTCCTCTTGCAGCAGGGCGAGAATGCGCCGGTCGTAGCCGTCCAGATCGCTGTGCATAAATAATCCTCAAATTCATCAAGCGGCGAATTGATATACCTATTCAATCGCCTGTTCGGCTCATCTTAGACAAGAAATGCCCGGCATCGAATGTAAAAATTCCTCCACTGATTCCGGAGACCTGTCATGCCACACCTCGAAGCCGTCAACACCCCTGCGCCCCGTGCCGATGTGTGGAACGCCAGCAACGCGCATTGCCTCGCGCAGTACCAGATCCTGGCCGAGGCCGAGCCGGATTTGCTGGTGCGGGTGCTGAACCTGTTCGCCTTGCAGTGCCTCACGCCGGAGCAGGTCAATGTCCAGCGGCTGGACGATCTGCTGTCGATCGACATCGTCATGGGTGGCCTGAGCTGGCACCGCGCCCAGGTGATCGCGGAAAAACTTCGTAACCTGATCAGCGTCTGCTCGGTGGACCTGCAAAACCCCGACGCGGCGTGGGATGCACCGGCGCAGGCGGCCGGCTGACAAGAACCGAAACGTCTTCGTCGGGTAGTGGCCCAACGGTCGGCAGGGCCACGACTATCCTTTGCGCACTGTCGTTCAAAAGGAGCCCGCATGTCCGTTCAACTCGCCACTCAGGATCGCTGGCTGGATCTCAATGAGGTACTGCGTGAACTGGTCGCCCAAGGCTTCATCTGCCAGGACTCGGCCGAGCAGGCGCTGAATGCCCGGCGTCGGCATGCCGCCCATGGCCAGAAGCATCCGCTGGAATTCATCGCCAGCCAGCAACTGGAGGATCTCAGCCGTCCGGGCAAACACCTCGACCTGGAAAGCCTGACCCTCTGGCTGGCGCAGCAGGCCGGCCAGCCATACCTTCGGATCGATCCGCTGAAGATCAACGTCGCCGCCATCACGCCGCTGATGTCCTATGCCTTCGCCCAGCGCCACAAGATTCTCGCGGTGTCGGTCGATCGCGATGCAGTAACCGTGGCCAGCGCTCAGCCCTACGTCAGCGGCTGGGAGGCCGATCTGACTCACGTCCTGAAACTGCCGATCAAACGGGTGGTGGCCAACCCGGCGGACATTCAGCGTTTCAGCGTCGAATTCTTCCGTCTCGCCAAATCGGTCAGCGGCGCCAGCAATGCCGATGCGCAGAGCGGCAACCTCGGCAACTTCGAACAGTTGCTCAACCTCGGCGCCAGCGATCAGGAGCCCGACGCCAACGACGCGCACATCGTCAACATCGTCGACTGGCTGTTCCAGTACGCCTTCCAGCAACGGGCCAGCGATATCCACATCGAACCCCGGCGCGAGCAAGGCACGGTGCGTTTTCGCATCGACGGCGTGCTGCACAACGTCTATCAATTCCCGCCGCAGGTGACGATGGCCATCGTCAGCCGCCTGAAAAGCCTTGGCCGGATGAACGTCGCCGAGAAACGCAAACCCCAGGACGGCCGGGTCAAGACCAAGACCCCGGACGGCGGTGAAGTCGAGTTGCGGCTGTCGACCCTGCCCACCGCATTCGGCGAAAAAATGGTGATGCGGATCTTCGACCCGGAAGTCCTGCTCAAGGATTTCGATCAACTGGGGTTTTCCACCGACGACCTGCGGCGCTGGCAGGACATGACCCGCCAGCCCAACGGTATCATCCTGGTCACCGGGCCGACCGGTTCCGGCAAGACCACCACGCTGTACACCACGCTGAAAAAACTGGCGACCCCGGAGGTCAACCTCTGCACCATTGAGGACCCGATCGAGATGGTCGAGCCGGCCTTCAACCAGATGCAGGTCCAGCACAACATCGACCTGACCTTCGCCGCCGGCGTGCGTGCGCTGATGCGGCAGGACCCGGACATCATCATGATCGGCGAAATCCGCGATCTGGAAACGGCCGAAATGGCGATCCAGGCGGCGCTGACCGGGCACCTGGTGCTCTCGACCCTGCACACCAACGACGCGCCGAGCGCCATCAGCCGCCTGCTGGAACTCGGCGTGCCGCATTACCTGATCAAGGCCACCGTGCTCGGTGTGATGGCGCAACGACTGGTGCGAACCCTTTGCCCGCACTGCAAGGCGCCGCTGACGCTGGACGAAGAAGACTGGCAAACCCTGACCCGGCCGTGGCAGGCGCCGCTGCCGGGCAATGCGCAACGGGCCATCGGTTGCCTGGAGTGCCGCGACACCGGTTATCACGGGCGTGCCGGGGTCTACGAAATCATGCAACTGAGCGACAGCCTCAAGGCCTTGATCAGCCCCGACACCGATCTCACCGCGATCCGCCGGCAGGCGTTCAAGGAAGGCATGCGCAGCCTGCGCTTGTCCGGCGCGCAGAAAGTCGCGGCCGGGCTGACGACGCTTGAGGAAGTGCTGCGGGTGACACCACAGAGCGAGCAGAAATAAGTGCTCACGGAACCGGATCGGGGAAACGGCGATCCAACCGGTTATTCAACACCAGTGGAGTCACCCAACATGCGTCTCAAACTTGCTGTCGCCACCCTTGCCCTGCTGTCTCTGCCCGTCGGTTCGGCAATGGCCGACAGCTTTTGGCGTAACGTCATTTCGTCCGGTGCCACCACCGGCTCGACCTACCTGACCTTCAAGGATCACAAACTGATCGTTGCCGCCCAGGACGATGCCGGCAGCTTCGTCGCCAGCGACGGCGGTATCCGTGGCCCGTACCTGGAAGCCGCGATGCAGAAAGTCCGCGCCGACAACCCCGGCCTGCAGGCCACCGACATGGAACTGGCGAACGCGATTCTGGCGAAGAACGCCGTGGCGTCGGAATAACCTTCCGGACAGACAAAAATGCCGCTCACACGAGCGGCATTTTTTTGTCCGCTGATCAACGGTAATCGTCCACCGGCACACAGGCGCAGAACAGGTTGCGGTCGCCATAGACGTTATCGACCCGATTCACTGCCGGCCAATATTTGTGCGCCTTGGTGTGCGCATCCGGCGTGATGCCCTGCTCGATGCTGTACGGCCGCTCCCACACGCCGGTGATATCGGCCAGGGTATGCGGTGCCCGTTTGAGCGGGTTGTCCTCGGCCGGCCAGTTGCCGTTCTGCACCTCGGTGATTTCTGCGCGGATGCTTAGCATCGCGCCGATGAAGCGATCGAGTTCGGCCTTGGACTCGCTCTCGGTCGGCTCGACCATCAAGGTGCCCGGCACCGGGAACGACATGGTCGGCGCGTGGAAGCCGTAATCCATCAGGCGCTTGGCGACGTCCTCCTCGCTGATACCAGTGGCAGCCTTGAGCGGGCGCAGATCCAGAATGCATTCGTGGGCGACCCGCTCATTGCGACCGGTATACAGAACGGGGAAAGCACCGGACAGGTGCTGCGCCAGGTAATTCGCCGCGAGGATCGCCACTTCACTGGCATCCGCCAGTTGCGGCCCCATCATCGCGATGTACATCCAGCTGATCGGCAAAATGCTCGCACTGCCCCATGGCGCGGCGCTGACCGCTCCGTTCTGCGGTTGCGGCCCGTCGATCGGGACCACCGGATGGTTGGCAACGAACGGCGCCAGATGCGCACGCACGCCAATCGGCCCCATGCCCGGCCCGCCTCCGCCGTGGGGAATGCAGAAGGTCTTGTGCAGGTTCATGTGTGACACGTCGGCGCCGATGTCCGCCGGCCGCGCCAGCCCGACCTGGGCATTGAGGTTGGCGCCGTCCATGTACACCTGGCCGCCGTGCTTGTGGATAACTTCGCAGATTTCGCTGATGCCTTCCTCGTACACGCCGTGGGTCGACGGGTAGGTCGCCATCAGGCACGACAGCTTGGCCCCGGCCTCGGATGCCTTGGCTTTCAAGTCCTCCAGATCGACATTGCCAGCGTCGTCACACTCGACAATCACCACGCGCATCCCGGCCATCTGTGCCGAGGCCGGGTTGGTGCCGTGGGCCGAAGAAGGGATCAGGCAGATATCCCGCCCGCCCTGCTGGCGACTCTCGTGGTATTTGCGGATCGCCAGCAGCCCGGCGTACTCGCCCTGGGCGCCGGAGTTGGGCTGCATGCAGATCGCATCGAACCCGGTGATTGCGCACAGCCAGCGCTCCAGCTCCTCGATCATCAGCGTGTAACCGACGGCCTGCTCCCGGGGTACGAACGGGTGCAGATTGGCGAATTGCGGCCAGGTGATCGGGATCATCTCGCTGGTGGCGTTGAGTTTCATGGTGCAGGAGCCCAGAGGGATCATCGACTGGTTGAGCGCCAGATCCTTGTTCTCCAGTTGCTTGAGGTAGCGCAGCATCTCGGTTTCGCTGTGGTGGGCGTTGAACACCGGGTGGCGCAGGTACGACGTGCTGCGTTGCAGCATTTCGGGAATGCCGGAGGCCAGCGTTTCGGCGTCGAGATCATCGATGCTCAACCCGTGATCGGCGCCCAGCAGCACATCGAACAGTCTGGCCACGGTGTTTTCATCACAGGCCTCGTCGAGGCTCAGACCCAGTTGGCCACGACCGAGGATGCGCAGGTTGATCTGCGCGGCCTGGGCGCTTTCGATGATCGCGGTTTGTGCCCCGCCCACGTCCAGCGTGAGGGTGTCGAAGAAGTGTTGGTTGAGGCGCTGGATGCCATGGCGTTCGAGCCCGGCGGCGAGAATGCAGGTCAACCGGTGCACCCGCTGGGCGATTCGTTTCAGCCCTTCCGGGCCGTGATAGACCGCATAGAAACTGGCGATATTGGCCAGCAACACTTGAGCTGTGCAGATGTTCGAATTGGCCTTCTCCCGACGAATGTGCTGCTCGCGAGTTTGCAGGGCCATGCGCAGCGCGACGTTGCCGCGAGCATCTTTCGACACGCCGATGATCCGCCCGGGAATCGCCCGTTTGTACTCCTCGCGACTGGCGAAAAACGCCGCGTGCGGGCCGCCGTAACCCATCGGTACACCGAAGCGCTGGGATGAACCGAACACCACGTCGGCACCCAGTTCGCCCGGCGGGGTCAGCAGCAACAGACTGAGCAGATCGGCCGCCACGCAGGCCAGCGCCTGTTGCGCGTGCAGGTGATCGATCAGCGGCCGCAGGTCGCGGATCTCGCCGTGGGTGTCGGGGTATTGCAGCAGCGCGCCGAACACCTGGTGCTGCTTCAAGTTATCCACAGCGTCGACGATCAGCTCGAAGCCGAAGCCTTCGGCGCGGGTCTGCACCACGGAAATGGTTTGTGGATGACAGTTTTCGTCGACGAAGAACAGATTGCTTTTCGACTTTGCCACACGTTTGGCCAAGGCCATGGCTTCCGCCGCGGCGGTGGCTTCATCGAGCAGCGAAGCGTTGGCCAGTTCAAGGCCGGTGAGGTCGATGGTCAGTTGCTGAAAGTTGAGCAACGCTTCGAGCCGGCCTTGGGCGATTTCCGGTTGGTAAGGCGTGTAGGCGGTGTACCAGCCGGGATTTTCCAGCACGTTGCGCAGGATGACGGTCGGCGTCAGGGTGCCGTGGTAGCCCATGCCGATCAGGCTGGTCCAGACCTGGTTCTGTTCGGCATAACCGCGCAGTCTGGCCAGCGCTGCCTGTTCGTCCAGCGCCGGCGGCAGGTCCAGCTCGCGGTTGAGGCGAATGCCCGGCGGCACGGTCTGTTCGATCAGCTCGACCCGGCTGCCGAGGCCGAGGCTGTCGAGCATCGCCTGCTGCTCGGCGGCATCGGGCCCGAGGTGGCGGCGCAGAAAGGCATGGGGATCGCGTAACTGGCTCAGGGATGGCAACTGGGACATGACGGGCTCTCTCTTGGCTGGCGGCTCGGCGTCAATGCAACACGGTCAAACCAGCATAGCAGCCACCCCGACGGCAAAAGTCCCGGGCAGAAAAAAGCCCCGACGGGTCGGGGCTTTGGGGGCTCGCCTGCAGCTTATTCGCCGATGGCAGCCTTGTAGGCGGCAGCGTCGAGCAGCTTGTCCAGCTCGGCCTTGTCGCTTGGCTTGAGCTTGAAGATCCATGCGGCGTACGGATCGTTGTTCAGTTCTTCCGGCGAACCGGCCAGGTCTTCGTTGACGGCGATCACTTCGCCACCGACCGGGGAGTAGATGTCGGAAGCGGCCTTGACCGACTCGACGACACCGGCGGCATCACCGGCGGCGAACACCTTGCCCACTTCTGCCAGCTCGACAAACACCACATCACCCAACGCTTCCTGGGCGTGATCGCTGATGCCCACGGTGACGGTGCCGTCGGCTTCCAGACGCGCCCATTCATGACTTTCGGCAAAACGCAGTTCAGCTGGGATGTTGCTCATGCTCGGTGTCCTCAAGAAATTGTCAGCGGTCGTGCCCGCCGGAAAAGGTTTAGATCAAGGTTTTGCCGTGACGGACAAAGGTCGGTTTGACCACGCGTACCGGATACCACTTGCCACGGATTTCCACTTCGGCGCGGTCGGCAGTCGCCATCGGTACACGCGCCAGGGCAATCGACTTGCTAAGCGTAGGAGAGAAACTACCACTGGTGATCTCCCCTTCGCCAACATCAGCGATACGAACCACCTGATGGGCCCGCAAAACCCCGCGCTCTTCAAGCACCAGGCCGACCAGTTTGTGCTGCACGCCGGCGGTTTTTTCCGCCTCCAGCGCATCGCGACCGATGAACCGACGCGTGGCCGGCTCCCAGGCGATGCTCCAGGCCATGTTCGAGGCCAGAGGCGAAACGTCCTGGTGGATGTCCTGACCGTAGAGATTCATGCCGGCCTCGACCCGCAGCGTGTCGCGGGCACCGAGGCCGATGGGGGAAATGCCGGCGCCCACCAGATCGTTGAAGAATCCGGGGGCCTGATCGGCCGGCAGGGCGATTTCCAGACCGTCCTCACCGGTGTAGCCGGTGCGCGCAATGAACCAGTCGCCGTCGACGTGGCCTTCGAAAGGCTTGAGCATCTGGATCAGGTTGGCGCGGGACTGGGTCACCAGCTCGGCAATCCTGTGCCGGGCATGGGGACCTTGAATGGCGAGCATCGCCAGCTCGGAGCGTTCGGTCATCTGAACATCGAAGCTGCCCAATTGTGCCTGCATCCAGGCCAGGTCCTGATCGCGGGTGGAGGCGTTGACCACCAGACGATAACCGTCCTCAAGGCGGTAGACGATCATGTCGTCGACGATACCGCCGCGCTCGTTGAGCATGGTGCTGTACAACGCACGGCCGGGGCTGTGCAGGCGTTCGACGTCATTGGCCAGCAAATGCTGAAGCCAGGCCTTGGCCTGGGGGCCGGTGACATCGATCACGGTCATGTGGGAAACATCGAACACCCCGCAATCGCGACGCACCTCGTGGTGCTCCTCGACCTGCGAGCCGTAATGCAGGGGCATGTCCCAACCGCCAAAATCGACCATCTTCGCGCCGAGGGCGAGATGCAGGTCATACAGAGGCGTACGCTGTCCCATGGGTTTCTCCTTCCGGGCGTGGCGAAGGTGCGGAGCGCTGCTGCACGGTTCGGAAAACCCTGTAAAAAAGGGCTTTCAGCCGATTTCAGCGACAGGGTCTGTCAGACGGACCGCACCGAATGCCGCGCATTGTAGCCGCATGATTCAGGACTGACGACTAAGTGTTTCGATGCGCCGAACGGCGAATAAGTCCGATGACCGGCAACAGACCGACCAGCACCAGGGTCAACGCCGGCAACGACGCCCTCGCCCATTCGCCTTCGCTGGTCATTTCGAAGATCCGCACCGCCAGTGTGTCCCAGCCAAACGGGCGCATCAGCAAGGTCGCGGGCATTTCCTTGAGCACATCGACGAACACCAGCAAGGCGGCGCTGAGCGTGCCGGGCAGCAGCAACGGCAGATACACTTTGAAAAACAGTCGCGGCCCACTGACACCCAGGCTACGTGCCGCTTCAGGCAAAGAGGGCCGTATACGCGCCAGACTGCTTTCCAGCGGCCCATAGGCCACCGCCACGAAACGCACCAGATACGCCAGCAGCAGCGCCGCCAGACTGCCCAGCAGCAACGGTTTGCCCGCACCGCCGAGCCAGCCGGACAGCGGAATCACCAGCTCCCGGTCCAGATAACTGAACGCGAGCATGATCGACACCGCCAGCACCGAACCCGGCAAGGCATAACCGAGATTGGCCAGACCAACTGCGGAGTTGATCGCCCGGGTGGGCGCCAGACGCCGGGCGAATGCCAGCAACATCGCCACGCTGACCGTGATCAGCGCCGCCATGCCGCCCAGATAGAGCGTATGGAGAATCAGCCCCGCATAGCGTTCATCCAGATCGAATCGCCCGCGCTGCCAGAACCACACCATCAGTTGCAGCACCGGAATGACAAACGCACAGGCGAACACCAGACCGCACCAACCTGTCGCTGCCCAGGCCTTGGGCCCGCGCAGGTGATACAGCGCCTTGACCCGTGGCCGTTCATTACTTGCCCGATTGGCGCCGCGCGCGCGACGTTCGCCGTACAGCACCAGCATCACCACCAGCAGCAACAGGCTGGCCAGTTGCGCGGCGCTTGGCAGGCTGAAGAAGCCGTACCAGGTCTTGTAGATCGCGGTGGTGAAGGTGTCGAAGTTGAACACCGACACCGCACCGAAATCCGCCAGGGTTTCCATCAACGCCAGCGCCACGCCGGCACCGATGGCGGGCCGCGCCATCGGCAATGCCACACGCCAGAACGCCTGCCACGGTGACTGGCCGAGCACTCGCGCGGCTTCCATCAGGCCCTTGCCCTGAGCCAGGAACGCAGTACGCGCCAACAGGTAGACATAGGGATAAAACACCAGCACCAACACCAGAATCACGCCACCGGTGGAGCGCACTCGCGGCAGGCGTAGGCCGGTGCCGAACCATTCTCGCAGCAGGGTTTGTACCGGGCCTGCGAAATCCAGCAGGCCGACGAACACGAACGCCAGCACGTAGGCCGGGATTGCGAACGGCAGCATCAGCGCCCAGTCGAGCCAGCGGCGGCCGGGGAATTCGCAGAGGCTGGTGAGCCAGGCGAGGCTTACGCCGATCAGTGTCACACCGACGCCGACGCCGAAAACCAGCGTCAGTGTGTTGCCCAGCAGGCGTGGCATCTGGGTTTCCCACAGGTGCGACCAGATCTGGTGGTCGATGGTTTGCCATGAGAGCAGGAGCACGCTGAGGGGGAGCAGCACCAACGCGGCGATGGCGAAGACGATGGGGTACCAGCGGCGTTGGGCGGGGTGGGCCAAGGAAACAGTCTCGTTCAAATGATTGTGCCCACGTTTTGCGTGGGCACACATTCTGTGACGCTCCGCGTCACGCTGTCGATGATGCGACGCAGAGCGTCGGGGACTGCATTCCCACGCAGACGGTTCGACGCCTCGACGTGGGAACGATCAAACATTGCTGTCAGGAAAGACTCAATTCCAACCCGCCCGATCCATCATCCGGATCGCTTCAGCCTGACGCTTGCCCGCCACTTCAACCGGCAATGTATCGGCTACGAACTGCCCCCACGCCGCCACTTCTTCCGAAGGCTTCACCGCTGGATTCGCCGGGAACTCCTGGTTCACATCGGCAAAGATCTTCTGCGCTTCAGGCGTGGTCATCCACTCCACCAGCGCCTTGGCCGCTTCCGGGTGCGGCGCATGTTTGGTCAGGCCGATGCCCGACAGGTTGACGTGTACACCACGATCCGCCTGATTCGGCCAGAACAGTTTTACCGGCAGGTCCGGCTTCTGCTTGTGCAGGCGGCCGTAGTAATAAGTGTTGACGATGCCGACATCGCACTGGCCGGCGTTGATCGCTTCCAGCACCGCGACGTCGTCGGAGAACACGTCGGTGGACAGGTTGTTGACCCAGCCCTTGAGGATCTGCTCGGTCTTCTCGGCGCCATGCACTTCGATCATGGTGGCGGTCAGCGACTGGTTGTAGACCTTCTTCGCCGTGCGCAGGCACAGGCGGCCTTCCCAGTTCTTGTCGGCCAATGCTTCGTAGGTCGTCAGCTCGCCCGGCTTCACCCGTTCGGTGGAATAGGCGATGGTCCGTGCGCGCAGGCTCAGTCCGGTCCAGGCGTGGCTGGACGAGCGATATTGCAGGGGAATGTTGGCGTCGATGGTTTTCGAAGTGAACGGCTGGAGAATGCCCATCTGCTCGGCCTGCCAGAGGTTACCGGCATCGACGGTCAGCAGCAGGTCGGCGGTGGCGTTCTCGCCTTCGGCCTTGATCCGCTGCATCAGCGGCGCTTCCTTGTCGGTGATGAACTTGATCTTCACCCCGGTCTTGGCGGTGTAGGCATCGAACACCGGTTTGATCAGTTCATCGATACGCGAGGAGTAGACCACCACCTCGTCGGCGGCCTGGGCGGCAGTGCTGCCGATCAGGGTCAGGGCCAGTGCGATCAGAACACGCTTGGATGCCAACATGGGAGCGGTCTCTCGGTCGGGAAAAGTGGCCCAAATGATAAGGACTCACATTTACCAGCTCAATCGATCACTTTCCCAAGGAGTTACCAGATGTTGCACGACAGTCGTCAGGCCTTGGCCAGGGCCGGCAAGTCCCCGGTCAGCCCCAATGCTTCACGCACGAACAGCGCCTTGGCCTCGGGCATCTGCTCGACGATTTTCAGCCCGGTGTTGCGCAGCCAGCGCAGCGGCAGCGGGTCAGCCTGGAACAACCGCTCGAAGCCTTCCATCGCCGCCATCAGTGCCAGGTTGTGCGGCATACGCCGACGCTCGTAGCGGCTCAGGACTTTCACGTCAGCCAGGCGTTCGCCGCGTTCGTTGGCCTGCAACAACACTTCGGCCAGCACCGCGGCGTCGAGGAAACCCAGGTTCACACCCTGCCCCGCCAATGGGTGAATGGTGTGTGCGGCATCACCGATCAGCGCCAGGCCTTCGGCCACGTAGCGCTTGGCGTGACGCTGACGCAGCGGCACACACAGGCGCGGGTCGGCGCTGATGACCTCGCCGAGGCAACCTTCGAACGCGCGCTCCAGCTCACGGCAGAAGTCCGCTTCCTCCAGCGCCATCAGTCGTTCGGCTTCGCTCGGCGTGGTAGACCAGACGATCGAGCACCAGTCCTGCTGACCGTCACGCTCCAGCGGCAGAAACGCCAGCGGCCCGTGATCGGTGAAACGCTGCCACGCGGTCATGCGGTGCGGTTTGCTGCTGCGCACGCTGGTGACGATGGCGTGATGCAGGTAATCCCACTCGCGAGTGGCGACACCGGTCAGACGGCGCACGGCAGAGTTGGCGCCGTCCGCCGCAATCACCAGCGGCGCGCGCAAGGTGCGACCATCGGCCAGGGTCAGCAGCCAGTCGTCACCGGAACGACGCATCTGCTCCAGCCGCGCGTTGGCCAGCAGGCCCAGGTCGCAATCGTGCAGACGCTCGAGCAAGGCATCCTGGACCACGCGGTTTTCAACAATATGCCCAAGCACATCGGCGTGCACACTGCTGGCCGAGAAGTGGATCTGCCCGGTGCCGCTGCCGTCCCAGACGTGCATGTCGGTGTAAGGGCTGGTGCGTCGATTGACGATGCCGTCCCACACGCCGAGGCGATCGAGGATTCGCTGGCTGGCCGCCGACAGTGCGCTCACCCGTGGCTCGAACGGTGCGTCGCCCTTGAAGGGTTTGACGCTCAACGGGCTGCCGTCGAGCAGCAGGACTTCCAGCCCGCTGCCCTGCAACGCCAGCGCCAGGGCACTGCCGACCATTCCGGCTCCGACAATCAGCACATCCGCGCGCATTTCCATGCTTTAAGCCTGTCTCGCTGGCGGCTTGAGCCGCACGTAAAGGGTTTTACCGACGCGCGCCACCAGGTTGCCGGCGCCGTCATGAATGTCGACCTGCAACTGCGGCAGGTATTTCTCGCCACTGGCGGTCTGCCGACGAATCTCGTCGAGCAGGGTGTCGTCGATGTTGAACCTGGCAAACACCGGGCCTTTGCCCGGCGATAGGAAATCAATGTCGGCGGCCTTGTCCCAGACGATGTACTTCGAGCCGAGGTTTTCCATAAGCATCAACATGAAGAACGGATCGACCATCGAATACAGACTGCCGCCGAACTGGGTGCCGACGTAATTGCGGTTGTACCAGCCCAGGCCCATCGAGACCTGGATGTCACGAAAGTCATCGCTGATGTGCTGCACCCGGACACCGGCGCCGAAGTACGGCGGGTAGAGCGTCATGATCCAGCGCATCAGCCGCGCCTTGCCAAACCGTCTGATCAGCCACTCACGCATCCGGCCGCGTCCCCAGCCCCATGGCCTGACGGGCGAACCAGCGTTTGGCCGGCGGCAGCAGATCGAGGCCGAGCAGGCCGATGTTGCGCCCCAGCGACACCAGCGGCTGGGTGCTGCCGAACAGGCGCGTAACCTGATCGGAGAAACCGACGGTGAGGTCCTGATCGAGACGCTGACGCTCGCGATAGGCCTGCAAGGTCGCAAAATCCCCCAGCGGTTTGTCGCTGGCCAGCAACGCGGCGGCCAACGCATCGGCATCGCGCAGGGACAGGTTGAAACCCTGCCCGGCAATCGGGTGCAAGCTGTGGGCGGCGTTGCCGAGCACGGCCAGATGCGAGCGCACCTGCTCTTCGGCTTCCACCAGCGACAGCGGATACAGATGCCGCGCGCCGACCTGCTTCAGAGTGCCAAGACGGTAACCGAACACGCCTTGTAGCTCGCTGAGGAAATCTCGTTCGCTCAGGTCGGCCAGCCGTTGCGCGTCCATGCCCAGACGGGTCCAGACCAGCGCGCAGCGGTTTTCCGGCAGCGGCAGCAGCGCCATCGGACCTTCGTCGGTGAAGCGCTCGAAGGCCATGCCGTTGTGCGCTTCGCTCGGCGTGATGTTGGCGATCAGCGCGCTCTGGTTATACGGACGCTTGCGTACGTTGATGCCCAGTTGCTCGCGCAGACCGGAACGACCGCCATCGGCGAGCACCGCCAGATCGCACTCGACCGTGGTCTCGTCATTGAGGGTCAGGCGATAGCCGTCGGGCAACGGTTCCATGCGGCTGACTTCCGCCGGGCAGCGCCAGCTGATCACGTCTTTGTCGAGGTGCTGCCACAGGCACTGGCCGAGCCAGGCGTTTTCCACCACGTAACCGAGCGCCGGGACGCCCTCTTCCATCGCCGACAGGCGAGCGGTGGAAAAGCGTCCACGGTCGGACACGTGAATCTGCTTGATCGGCTCGGCGCGACGGGAGATTTCCTGCCACACGCCCAGCCGCTGATAAATCTGCCGCGAGCCGAAGGACAGCGCCGAAGAACGCGCGTCGTAGCTTGGCTGCCAGGTGTCACCGGGGGCGAACGGTTCGATCAGCACGATCTTCCAGCCACGGGCCTTGGCCCCGGCCTGCAAGGCCAACGCCAGACTGGCGCCGACCAGACCGCCACCGATGATTGCCAGATTGACCCGACTCATGCCGCGCAGGTCCGTGCTTGCGCCATCAGGGCTTCGATCTCGGCGACGGTTTTCGGCACGCCGCCGGTCAGGATTTCACAACCGCTCTTGGTCACTACCACGTCATCCTCGATGCGCACGCCAATGCCGCGCCATTTCTTCGCTACGTTCTGATTGTCCGGGGCGATGTAGATGCCCGGCTCCACGGTCAGCGCCATGCCGACTTCCAGCACCCGCCATTCGCCGCCGACCTTGTATTCGCCGACGTCATGCACATCCATGCCCAGCCAGTGACCGGCGCGGTGCATATAAAACGCCTTGTAGGCCTCGGTAGCGATCAATTCGTCGACTTCGCCCTGCAACAACCCCAGCTTCACCAGCCCGGCGGTGATGACCCGAACCGTGGCTTCGTGCGCCTGGTTCCAGTGCTTGTTCGGAGCAATTTCGGCGAATGCCGCTTCCTGCGAGGCCAACACCAATTCGTAGATCGCTTTCTGCTCGGCGGAGAACTTGCCGTTGACCGGCCAGGTGCGGGTGATGTCGCTGGCGTAGCAGTCGATTTCGCAACCGGCGTCGATCAGCACCAGATCGCCGTCCTTGAGCAGTGCGTCATTTTGCTGGTAATGCAGGATGCAGCTGTTGCGCCCGGCAGCGACGATCGAGCCATAGGCCGGCATCTTCGCCCCACCCTTGCGAAACTCGTAATCCAGTTCGGCTTCGAGGCTGTACTCGTACAACCCGGCACGACTGGCCTGCATCGCCCGGATGTGGGCCTGGGCGGAAATCCGCGCCGCTTCGCGCATCACCTTCACTTCTGCCGCCGATTTATACAGGCGCATGTCGTGCAGCAGGTGATCCAGGGCAACGAATTCGTTCGGCGGCTGGGCGCCGAGGTGCGCCTTGGAGCGGATCACGTTGATCCAGTCCATCAGGTGGCGGTCGAATTCCGGGTTGCTGCCCATGGCCGAATACACCCGGTCGCGGCCTTCGATCAGGCCCGGCAGAATGTCGTCGATGTCGGTGATGGGGAAAGCGTCATCGGCGCCGAAATCGCGGATCGCACCTTCCTGGCCGGCGCGCAGGCCGTCCCAGAGTTCGCGGTCGGCGTTGCGTTCACGGCAGAACAGCACGTACTCGCCGTGTTCGCGACCGGGCATCAGGACGATGACCGCCTGTGGCTCGGGGAAACCGCTGAGGTACTGGAAGTCGCTGTCCTGGCGATAGACATGCTCGACGTCGCGGTTGCGAATGGCGACCGCGGCGGCAGGCAGGATCGCGATGCTGTTGGGTTCCATCTGCGCCATCAGCGCCTTGCGGCGCCGGGCGTATTCCGCTTTCGGGATATGGATCATGGGCAGATGGCTTTCCCTGGCACGCGATCAGTGCAGCGACGGCTTGGCCGCTGGCGGCACGTCGGCCTTTTTGGTTTCGGAGAACAACAGCAGCGGCGCGACACGCAGGTACTCCATGACTTCCATGTAATCGCTTTCGCCGTCTTCGGATTCTTCCAGGGCGTCTTGCACCTGGGAGATCGCTGCCAAATCCTGCAACACTTCGGTAGCTTCGGTGCTCAGCATGCTGCTGTCGCGGCAGTTCAGGCCGAAACCGGTGAGGAAGCCCTGGCACCATTCGCCCAGCGCGGCGGCGCGTTCGGCCAGAGGTGCGTCATCGTTCGGCAGCAGCAGAACCACGGTGACGTCGTCGCCAGTGAGTTCGCTCTTGACCATCTCCTGCAGACCGATCAGCGCGTTGCGGACGTTGTCCTGCGGCTCGCTTTCAAGCAGCTCGGCGGCATCGATCAGCCATTCTTCGGCATTGAAGCCGGCGCCGGCACAACTGCGACCGAGCAACAGGCCGTGCAGTTCGGCAGGCGAAACGGAGTGACCGCTGGAGTTCAGCAGGGTGGCGAAGCCTTGGTACGGGGAATTCTGAATGGGCATGGGCAGCTAGGCGCCAGACGGCGCTATGTCTAGAATGAAGGCCTTGTATCCTACATCGACAGACTCGCCAAGACCATTAAAGGCTGTCCGCCAGCCAAACCCATCAGACCGAATCAGTGGACACAATGGAAGACACCGACCTGCAAGCGCTGATGGCCAGACTCGAACTGCTGATTACCCGAGTCGAGCAACTAAAGAGTCAAAATGCACTCTTACTTGCTCAGGAAAAGACCTGGCGCGAGGAACGCGCGCACCTCATTGAAAAAAACGAAATCGCCCGGCGTAAGGTCGAATCGATGATTTCGCGCCTCAAGGCCCTGGAGCAAGACTCATGAGTTCAAGCAATAGCGTTACCGTGCAGATCCTCGACAAAGAGTATTCGATCATCTGTCCCCAGGAAGAGCGCAGCAATCTGATCAGCGCCGCCCGCTACCTGGACGGCAAGATGCGCGAGATCCGCAGCAGCGGCAAAGTCATCGGCGCCGACCGCATCGCCGTGATGGCCGCGCTGAACATCACCCACGATCTCTTGCACAAAGAAGAGCGCCCGGACATCCAGGCCAGCGGCTCGACCCGTGAACAGGTGCGTGACTTGCTCGATCGTGTCGATCTGGTGCTGGCCGACGATCCGGACATCAGCAAGGGCTGATTCGCCAGGCCGCTTGAGTTATACTCGCCGCACTCCCTGGGGTGCTTGCCAGTTGACGATGTCCCTGAGCCGATTTGCACTACCCTGGGGGTTGCACGTTGGGCTGGTGTGCATGTCCGCCAGACGGAAAGCCTTAAAGCCTACTGCATCCTCCACCTTGAACTCTCGGGTTCAAGGGCTAAGTCGACAGCGGCTCATCCGGGGAGCCTGATTCGAATCCGATGCCGGTGCATGCCGGCATCGGATTTTTTATGCGTACGTTTTCGTCCCACCCTGCCGAAGCCGAACCATGACCGAACCCGCGCTGCTGCCCCGTCCTCAACTGCGCCGCCTGCTGCGCAAGGCCCGCCGCTCGCTGACACCGAGTCAGCAACGCCAGGCCGCCGAAGGCCTGTACAGGCAACTGGCACAAGACCCGCACTTTCGCCGGGCCAAACACATTTCCCTGTACCTGCCCACCGACGGTGAAATCGACCCGCGCCTGTTGCTGCGCGCCGCCCAGCGTCGGGGCAAGAAAACCTACCTGCCGGTGCTCAGTGCCTGGCCGCGGACCAAAATGGTCTTTCAGCAAATCCGCCCCGGCGAAAAACTCAAACCCAACCGTTTCCGCATTCTTGAACCGCGCGCCAATCTGGCGCGTCAGCGCAAGGTCTGGGCGCTGGATCTGGTGTTGTTGCCCCTGGTGGGGTTTGACGATGTCGGCGGACGCCTGGGTATGGGCGGCGGTTTCTACGATCGCAGCCTGGCGTATCTGGCCCGACGACAGAACTGGCGCAAGCCGACGCTGCTGGGCCTGGCCCATGAATGTCAGAAAGTCGAACGTCTCGCGCAAGCGAGCTGGGATGTACCGTTGCAGGGAACGGTGACAGACAAGGCGTGGTATTTCGCAGGATAGACGCCGCGCGGATCAGCAGCGTCGAAAAGGCAGTGTCAGCGTTTGAAGGCTGTCGACTGTTGTACTTGTTGCGCTACTTCAATCGGTGCATCGGCCTTGTTGGCCCACAGACTTTGCGCATAACCGGTGGTCACGACGCCCAGACCGAACAAAATTACCAAAGTCCACAGCAAATCCGGTTTGCGTTTCATCGATTGCCCCCCTCAAGGCACATCATCACGATGACAGCAGCGGTTTCCATTCGTAGGCCGTGCAGCAGCGTCAAGCTTTAAAGGCCGGCATTTTGCGACAACGTGAACCTCTGCGCAAATGCTGACGTCAACCGACCGTCGGTTTGTCATAAAATTGCCGGACAACCTGCCCAATGACCGCTTGAGGAGCACACACCATGGCCTACTGGCTGATGAAATCCGAGCCCGACGAGCTCTCGATCAAGGGCCTGGAAAAGCTCGGCAAGGCGCGCTGGGACGGGGTTCGCAACTATCAGGCACGCAATTTCCTGCGGGCCATGGCGGTGGGGGACGAATTCTTTTTCTACCACTCCAGCTGCCCGGAGCCGGGAATTGCCGGAATCGGCAAAATAATCGAAGCCGCGTACCCGGATCCCACCGCACTGGAACCGCAAAGCCATTACTACGACCCGAAAGCCACCCCGGATAAAAACCCCTGGAGCGCGATTGATGTCGCCCACGTCGAAACTTTCAGCCGGGTCTTGACGCTGGATTATCTGAAACAGCAGACCGCGTTGGCCGAGATGCCGCTGGTGCAGAGAGGCTCGCGACTGTCGGTGATGCCGGTGACGGCCGAGCAGTGGGCGGCAGTACTCGGTTTGCGCTGAGAGGCGTTGCCCCTTGCGGCTGACATGACTCAGCGCTGCCTGCGTCGCCGATCATTTGACAGACATCAAGCGATGCCATCGCTTTACCCGTCAGACTGAACGCCCAAGCCGCAGGATGCCCTCATGTCAACGTACCGACGCTCCTCTCTGTTATACGCCGGCGCCCTCATCCTGTTGTTGATGGCGGCCGGAGGCTTCGGCTACTGGAAGTCCATGAGCAACCGCCTTCCCGAGGGGCTTCACAGCGCAAACGGGCGACTCGAGGCCACGCAAGTGCAGATCGCCAGCAAGACCCCGGGACGTCTTGCCGAGGTCTTGGTCGATGAAGGCGACAAGGTCAGCAAAGGGCAACTGCTTGCTCGAATGGACACCCGAACCCTCGAGGCCCAGCGCAATCAGGCCGAAGCCGAGGTTATCCGCGCCCGCGAGAACCTCGCCGCCGCCCAGGCCAACGTACAGTTGCGCCTGAGCGAGCAACTGCTGGCCCAGCAAGAACTTGGCCGCTCACAGTCGTTGTTCAAGCATGGTTTTGTCAGCGCGCAGGTTATCGATCAACTGCAATCACGGATCGGCACCGCTAGCGCTGCTGTGACTGCTGCCCGGGCACAGGTCGCTGCAGTCAGCGCGGCCATCGGTGCAGCCCAGGCCCAGGTTGCGCAACTGGCCAGCGAGATCGATGACAGCCGTCTGCGCGCGCCGATCGACGGGCTGATCCAGCTGCGCATGGCCGAACCCGGCGAAGTGCTGGGTGCCGGCGGCCGAGTCCTGCTGCTGATCGATCCCGGCGACCAATACATGAATCTTTACTTGCCGGCCTCCGTCGCCGGGCGTCTGGCGGTCGGCGATGAAGCGCGGATCCTGCTCGACGCCCTGCCCGACCAGGCATTGCCGGCGAAAGTCAGTTTCGTGGCGGCCAAATCGCAATTCACACCCAAAGAGGTTGAAACCCGCGACGAGCGGCAAAAACTGGTCTTTCGCGTCAAGCTGCGACTGACTCGACCTGGCGACGTCCCCCAGGCCAAGCCCGGCATGCCCGGCACGGGCTATGTGCGCACCGCGCCGATCGACTGGCCGGCGCATCTGCAATGAACAGCGTCGCGGTTCACGCGAACGCCATCACTCACCGCTATGGCGAGCGGCAAGCGCTGGATGGCATCGCGTTCGGCCTGCCGGCCGGTACCCGCTGCGGCTTGATTGGCCCTGACGGAGCGGGCAAATCCAGTCTGTTGGGGCTGATTGCGGGCGTGAAAGCCCTCCAGCAAGGGCAACTGGAAGTGCTTGGCGGTCCGATCCAGGATCGCAGCCACCGCAACACGCTGTACGCGCGTATCGCTTTCATGCCGCAGGGATTGGGCGGCAACCTGTACCCGGAACTGTCGATCCGCGAGAACGTGCATTTTTTCGCCACCTTGTTCGGCCTCTCCGCCGACGAAAGCGCGCAGCGCCTGCACAACCTGTTGCTCGCCACTGATCTGCTGAGGTTCGCCGATCGACCGGCCGGCAAACTCTCCGGTGGCATGAAACAGAAACTCGGACTGTGTTGCGCACTGATTCACGAACCGGATCTGTTGATCCTCGACGAGCCGACCACCGGCGTCGATCCGCTCTCGCGCCGCAAGTTCTGGGAATTGATCGACGATGTTCGGCGCCAACGACCGCAGCTGACCCTGCTGGTCGCCACGGCCTACATGGAGGAAGCTGAACAATTCGAGCATTGCCTGATGCTCGACGGCGGCCGGATGATCGCCACCGGTCTGAGCCGCGAACTGGCTGCTGTCACGCCCAGCGGCAAGCTTGATGACGCCTTCACTCATTTTCAGGGTGAAAGCCGTCACGCCACTCAACCGCTGCACATCCCGCCTTACACCGGCAACACCGATATTGCCATCGAGGCTCACGACCTGACGTTGCGTTTCGGCAACTTTACGGCTGTGGATCGCGTCAGCTTCGCCATCGGGCGAGGCGAGATTTTCGGTTTCCTTGGCTCCAATGGCTGCGGCAAGACCACCACAATGAAAGTCCTGACCGGACTGATGCCCGCCAGCGAAGGTAACGCAACGCTGCTGGGCAATCCGGTGGATGCGAAGGATCTGGCCACGCGCAAACGGGTCGGATTCATGTCTCAGAGCTTTTCGCTGTATGGCGAACTCAGCGTGCGGCAAAACCTTGAACTGCACGCACGCCTGTTCGATTTGCCGAAAACCGAGAGCGCCCAGCGCATCGACGCGCTGATTCAACGCTTCGATCTGCACGGTGTCGCCAATCAATCGTCCGGGGCCTTGCCTCTGGGAATACGCCAGCGCCTGTCACTGGCGGTCGCGGTCTTGCACAGCCCGGAAGTGCTGATTCTGGATGAGCCGACCTCTGGAGTTGATCCCGCGGCGCGAGACGATTTCTGGCGCCTGTTGATCGAACTGTCCCGTGATCAAGGCGTGACCATTTTCCTTTCCACCCATTTCATGAACGAAGCTCAGCGTTGCGACCGCATTTCCCTGATGCACGCGGGCAAAGTGCTGGCCTGTGACACGCCGACGGCACTGCAACAACAGTTTGGCGGCAAGTCCCTGGAGGCGGCGTTCGTGACCTGCCTTGAACAGGCTCAGGGTAGTGCCGAAACCGCCCCGCCTCCCGCGCCGTCACCGGCCCCGAAGGCGCCGGCCAGCTCCGTCAGGGAGCGGGTTTTCAGTTTCGGTCGTCTGACGGCAGTGGCTCGCCGCGAAGGCAAAGAACTGATCCGCGACAAAGTGCGCATGGCGTTTGCACTGCTGGGTGCCATTTTCATGATGGTGATTTTTGGCTTCGGGATTTCCCTGGATGTAGAGAACCTGGCCTTCGCCGTGTATGACCAGGATCAAACGCCACAAAGCCGCGCCTATCTGGAGGCCTTCCGCGGCTCCCGCTATTTCGCCGAACAGCCGCCCATCGAAGATGCACAGGCTCTGCACCGCCGGCTGCAACGTTCGGAAATCAAACTGGCGCTGGAGATCCCGCCCGGATTCGGCCGCGACCTGTACGCCGGACATCGGCCGGAAGTCGCGGCGTGGCTGGATGGCGGCATGCCCTTTCGCGCCGAGACCAGTCGCAACTACGTCGAGGCCGTCCATCTGGCCAATCTTGAGCAACTTGCCGAACAAAGCAGCCCGGCATTGACCCTGTCAGCCCCAGCCACGCTGCAGACCCGCTTTCGCTATAACCAGGATGTGGTCAGCGTCAATGCCATCGGCCCCGGCGTGATGGCGCTGATTCTGGCCTTCATTCCGGCGATGCTGACTGCGCTCGGCATCGTGCGCGAGAAAGAGCTGGGCTCGATCACCAATTTCTACGCCACGCCCCTGACCCGCCTCGAATTTCTGCTGGGCAAACAACTACCCTATCTGCTGGTCAGCCTGGTCAACCTCGCCGTGCTCGTGGCGATGAATCGCTGGCTGTTCGGCGTGCCCTTCAAGGGCAGCCTGCCGACCCTTGCGTTCGGCGGGCTGCTGTATGTACTGGCCACTACCAGCATGGGCCTGCTGATTTCAGCGTTCACCCGAACGCAGATCGCGGCGATCCTCGGCACCATGATCATCACCAGCCTGCCGACCATCCAGTTCTCGGGTCTGATCGTGCCGCGTTCTTCGCTGGAAGGAGCCGCCGCCGTGATGGGCTTGCTGTTTCCGGCCGGTCACTTCCTCGACATCGCCGTAGGAACGTTCACCAAAGCTCTGGACCTGCGTCAACTCTGGCCACAATGTCTGGCGCTGGGCGGCTTTTTTATCGGGTTCACCGGCTTGAGCCTGATCATGCTGAAGAAGCAGGAGGCCTGATGCACAAACTCGTACACATCCTGCGATTGGGTCTCAAGGAACTGACGAGCCTGCGCCATGACAGCGTGTTACTGCTGTTCCTGTTCTACGCCTTCACCGTGGCCATCTATATGCCAGCCGCCGGTTCAGTGATCGGCGTGCATAACGCCAGCGTGGCGATTGTCGACGAGGATCACAGCGCCCTTTCGCGCCAATTGGCCGAGGCGCTGCAGCCTCCGGAATTCCAGACGCCGGTAACGCTGCCCTACGAGCAACTGGATGAAGTCATGGACAGCGGCCGATACACGTTCGTCATCAACATCCCCGCCGGTTTTCAGACCGACCTGCTCGCGGGTCGCCAGCCAGCCCTGCAAGTCAACGTCGACGCCACCGCCATGAGCCAGGCGTTCATGGGCGCCGGCTACATCAGCCGAATATTTCAGCGTGAATTATTGGCATATTCAGGCCAGGGTGATGTGCAGACCGGGTCTGCGGTACAACTGACGACTCGAGCCCTGTTCAATACCAATCTTGAGGGCGGCTGGTTTCTGGCCGTGATTCAGATCGTCAACAACATCACCATTCTGGCGATCATTCTGACCGGCACCGCGCTCCTGCGCGAGCGCGAACACGGCACCCTGGATCATTTGCTGGTGCTGCCGCTGACCGCACTGGAAATCATGCTGGCGAAAGTCTGGAGCAATCTGCTGGTGGTGGTGCTATGCACCTGGCTGTCACTGGAAGTGATTGTCAAAGGAGCGTTGGGCGTACCTTTATCCGGCTCATTGAGCCTGTTTTTGCTGGTCACGGCCGTTTATCTGTTCGCCAGCACCGCGCTGGGTATCTTCCTGGCAACGCTGGCGCGTTCGACACCGCAGTTCGGCCTGCTGGCCATCCCGGTGATTATCCCGATGCTGCTGTTGTCGGGCGGCAGCACACCGCTGGACAGCATGCCGCAGTGGTTGCAATGGGTCATGCAAGGGTCACCGTCCACCCACTTCGTCAGCCTCGGCACCGCGATCCTGTTTCGCGACGC
This sequence comes from Pseudomonas sp. B7, assembly GCF_016735645.1. NCBI lineage: Bacteria > Pseudomonadati > Pseudomonadota > Gammaproteobacteria > Pseudomonadales > Pseudomonadaceae > Pseudomonas > Pseudomonas sp. B7. Next base: position 308,313 of record NZ_JAERRE010000007.1, on the reverse strand, counting down.
CGGACTGAGCGTAGTGTGGCCTGATTTGCTGGCGCTGGTCGTGATCGGTTTACTGTTCTTTTTCATCGCCCTGGCACGGTTTCGCAAGAGCCTGGCGTCGTGAACAACCGCGACGACGTTTACTGAATGATCAGGTTGTTGAACAACAGATCCTCGACCACCGGCTTGCCGGTCTCGTCATTCATCACTTGCTGGGTCTGCTTCAAGGCTTCCTGACGCAGTTTTTCCTTGCCCTCGATGCTGCCCATCGCATCGGTGGTCTGCTGAGTGAACAGCGCCACCAGTTGATTACGGATCAGCGGCTCGTTGGCCTTGACCAGTTTGGTCGCCTCTTCGCCGGTCACCCGCAGTGCCACGTCGGCCTTGTAGACCTTGAGCTTCGGAGTGCCATCCAGCCCGTAGTTGCCCACGAACGGCGGGCTCAGGGTGATGTAGTTGACCTTCGGCGCCTCGCCCTCTTTGGCTTCTTCGGCCAGCGCTGCCACAGGCAGAGACAGGGCCAGCAACAACATGATCCACGCTTTCACAATTCGCTCCTTATCCGGTTTGCGGCCTAGCATAACGACCCGCCGCGCAAGCACAAGCTTATGGCGGACTATCAGGGCCGGGCATGCTCGTTGACCCGTTGACTGCCACACCTACACTTATCGGCCATCACTCCCAAAGGAATAGCCCTGATGAAAGCCGTGCTGTGCAAAGCCTTCGGCCCTGCCGAATCGCTGGTGCTGGAAGACGTCGCCAGTCCTGTCGCCAAGAAGAACGAAATCCTGCTGGACGTGCACGCCGCCGGGGTCAACTTCCCGGACACGCTGATCATCGAGGGCAAATACCAGTTCAAGCCGCCCTTCCCGTTCTCGCCCGGTGGCGAGGCCGCCGGCGTGGTCAGCGAAGTGGGTGAAAAGGTCAGTCACCTGAAAGTCGGCGACCGGGTCATGGCCCTGACCGGCTGGGGCAGCTTCGCCGAGCAGGTCGCAGTGCCGGGCTATAACGTGCTGCCAATCCCGCCCTCGATGGATTTCAACACCGCCGCCGCGTTCAGCATGACCTACGGCACGTCGATGCACGCCCTCAAGCAGCGCGGCAACCTGCAACCGGGCGAAACCCTGTTGGTGCTTGGTGCTTCCGGTGGTGTTGGCCTGGCCGCCGTGGAAATCGGCAAAGCCATGGGCGCCCGGGTGATTGCCGCCGCCAGCAGCGCGGAAAAACTTGCCGTGGCCAAGGCTGCCGGTGCCGACGAACTGATCAACTACAGCGAAACCAGCCTCAAGGACGAAATCAAGCGCCTGACCGACGGCCAGGGCGCCGACGTGATCTACGACCCGGTCGGCGGCGACCTGTTCGACCAGGCCATCCGCGCCATCGCCTGGAACGGCCGCCTGCTGGTAGTCGGTTTCGCCAGCGGACGCATTCCCGAACTGCCGGTCAACCTCGCTCTGCTCAAGGGCGCGGCGGTACTCGGCGTGTTCTGGGGCTCCTTCGCCCAACGCCAGCCACAGGACAACGCGGCGAACTTCCAGCAACTGTTCGGCTGGTTCGCTGAGGGCAAGCTGAAGCCGCTGGTGTCACAGGTGTATCCGCTGGGCAATGCCGCGCAGGCGATCAATGATCTCGGGCAGCGCAAGGCTGTCGGAAAAGTCGTGGTGCAAGTGCGCTGAGCCTGAACTCTCCCAAGGCCAGAATCGCGGAACTAGCGGTTCTGGCCTTTTTTATATCAATGGAAAGTAGCCACACATTTATTCAACGACTTGGCGGTAGATATGTACCGCAATCTTTGTAAAAAACCACGATAGTTTTCTGCCATACAGACACAAGGAGTAACTGTATGAGCAATCAAGACTGGACACCTGGCAAACTAACGATACACACACCAATCGTCATTTCTGACAAAGAGCAAGACTTTAAAGGCTTGGAAGGTGGTGGCTATGGTGGCCCGAGGCCGGGATATAGATTAAATGCTGCAACCGCACAGCAAACACTTAGCGTTCGAAATACGTTAGATGGTGAATATCGTCAAAAACTTCTTGAAACACCAGCCGCAATCAACTCCGAGCTTATCAACAATGGAGTGACGAGCACCGAATCCAGCCTGCCATCTGACCTCCCCACTATTGAACGTGAAAAAAACACCATAGCTCGGATGATTCAGCTAAAAAACGAGAGCCGGCAACGTAGCCTGATTCAGGCCAACAGCTTCTATGGCAGTGATCCCCACCACAAGTCAACGCAGGAGTATATAAATACTTTCAATACCCACTTAATCGGAAATGAGAGGGCGCCTGGAGAAGTCCATCGGCAGTGGAAAAAATCATATATGGCGGGCTATTCGGTCTGGCTGTATACCGAGTCTATCCGCATTCTCACACACCGTTTTCAACAGCTTGACGCTGCTCACGCGGCTGCGCTGGCTCGACAACATGCGGCACACCAAGCGGCAGTTCAACAGGCCACAGCGGCACGAGCGGCTGCTGAACAAGCGGCAAGAGCAGAGGCAGCGCGTGCTGCTGCCGAACACGCAGCACAGGAGCAAGCCAGGCAACGCGAAGCGGAGAAGCAGATTGAAGAACAGAGAGCACAAAGGGCCGCTTCTGAAGCTGCAGACCGGTTCGATGCAGTGCTTAAGCAGCTGACGGTAAATCGGCCAGAAGCCTCAAGTGAAAAACTTCAACGATTAAAGGAAACCCATCAAAAGCTGTATGCCGCGCATGTCGAAGCATCAAAAGCCGAGCGCGCATTCAAAAATTTCTACAATTTTCAAAGACGGAAAAGACGCTGGAAAACGATTAGGGACTCACAAAAAGAAATCAGTGAGCTAACAGGACAGATAAAAAACAGCACAAGGATAAAACTGCCTACTGTTGACGGTACTGTTACATCTGTTTACCCCTTGGTAATCAGCTCTGACGGACTAATTACGGGACTTGAAGGCTCGCCTTTCACCTTAGGCAAGGCGCTCGACACCCTCGGCGCCCTACGCGGGGCAATTTCCGCTGGGCCAGTCAGTACGTTTCTAGCTTCAGTTTTTTTATACGCCGACACTCGGCAATGGCGAACTGCAGCGCAACCCGTTGATTCTTACGATCCCTTTATCACAACTCGCCCAGAACGATGGGCGTGTAGCACTTCCTGGACCGGCCGAGGCCAACTGGCTCCCTGCCCGCGCAGTATCGTCGGTTAAGAGAGAGCACACGCAGCTCTATTTACGCTCAGCCGATCCAGGTCAAACGGTCAGAGTCAGGCAAGCAAAGTTTAATCGCTCGGACAATCTCTACACCTTCACGACCGAGGGTTTGTTCCCAATCACGTTGACCTGGACGCCCAAGACGCCTCCTGGAGACGACATTCCCGCCACCACTGAATTGCCCGCAACCGACTCTGGAACCAGAATTTATTCCGGAGCCCGCGTTACCCAGATTGAAGGCCGGCTAGACGAGCACCCTGCCTGTGAAATAGACGACCCTGATGACTACATCCTGACGTTTCCCATCGAGTCGGGAATCGAATCCATCTACATGATGGCCACCCGCGGCGGCCCGCGTAACGAACCGGGTACGGTAATCGGCAGGGGTAAGGAGGTCGGGGGTAATTGGTTGGGTAGCGCGGCAGAATCAGGTGGCGCCCCGATTCCCGCGCAGATCGCAGATAAGTTGCGTGGTAAGGACTTCAGGAATTTCGACAGATTCAGGGAAGGGTTCTGGCGTGCAGTCGCTGCTGACTCGGAACTTTCAAAACAGTTCGGTAAGGCTGACCTAAAGTTATTAACGAATGGAGCAGCTCCTAGCACGGACGAGGTAGACTCTGTTGGCCGAAGGGACAAATACGAAATCCACCATATACATCACATCAAAGATGGTGGCGAAGTTTACAATATTGACAACTTAACCATAATCACCCCTCGCGCACATATAGAACTACACAAGAATGGTATAGAACCATGAAATTAAAAGACAAAATCGAAGATTATACCGAAACTGAATTTCTGCTTTTCGTAACGGAGTTTTTCGAGAATACAAACAGCCTGACCGGCGACGCACTAAGCGCATACACAAGTAATCTCGCACTTCATTTTGAGAAAATAACCGAGCACCCGAGAAAGCGCGCGGTAATTTTCCGACCGACACCCGACCGTGAGGACAGTGCCGCTGGAGTAGTAGAAGAAATCAAAAAATGGCGCCAGGCAAACGGCAAGCCCGGATTCAAGGCTGAATAATTCATAAATCAGACAGTGTCACACCTACAGCGACACTGTCTGGCTTTTTACTAAAGCAATTCGCGAATATCCTCCGGCAACAAATTCACATACCGACTATTCGGGCTTTTTCCACAGCGATCAATAATGTAGCGGGCACGCTCATTGAGCTTGGCAATCAAGCCCAGTCGACGTTCGTTCGAAAGCTGACTTGTATAAACCACGCTGGATAAATACGCCCGCGTGTAATGAAAGACCGGCAAGTGAACCCAGGAAGAAACCGGACGGCGAATGGCGTATTGGTGGAGATCGACACATCGCACTCTGCGCAGCCATTGGTTTGCATGAATCGGAGAGTCAATATCCAGTCGAAAAAACATGGGGGCGATGACTTCCATTTCTGCGGGTTTGCCCGCCTCTACCGTCCATGACCTGAATCGCCATTGCCGCAGGGCATCAGTGACCGCTGCGGAAAAATCAGGATGCTCACTTTCCAGAATAGCGATGTCACTCACCGAGCCATCTGCATTGGCGGTGAAACGCACACGAACCTCACCCATGACCCCCGCCTTGGCAAGTTCGCGAGGATAAACCGGACCCGGATTATTATCGGGGATCAACACCACCTCTGCTGCTCCTGCAATCCCCATCAACGCCAGTAGAACCAGAGCAAAAAACCACCGCATGACCCACCCCTTCAAGCTGAAATGCCGAACCGGCAACAGCACAAAGACTACGGAGCAATGGCTTTCAACTGAATGGCGCAGCTTCTGCTTTGGATGCAGGACATTGCCTAAGCTGCGACGGGAAATTGATCGAAAACGCTGCGTAAACGTTCGCAGGTAATTTTTCTGACAGACCACTCTCTCTGGCTGCCGTCCCGGCATTTCCCAGCAACAAGCGCTCCTGAACTTGCGGTTTTCCCGCATGACGGATGATCAGCACCGTGGCATTACGCAAACCGGACTGGGCCGGGTGATCGGCGTAAATCAATCCCAGCACCGCAACGGCGATAACCGCCGCCGCCAATAATCGACGCATGAGCATGCGAACCTTCAAAGCCATCATTCATCTCTGCTGATCGATCGGTCGACGGATCGCGAGTCTAAGCCAGCCCACCTTCACAAGTAGTGAAAACGCCCTGTTCTTACAGCAGAGCGACAGGTTCGTAAAAGAACGTGCGACTTCCAACATTTTCCACTGTTTTGCCGATGGTAAGCGGTGCTATTTTCGGTAACGAAACTGTAACATTCGCATCCGCAGTCAAAACAAGAAATCTGGAGCTCTTGAATGTTTGCTTTCTTTCGTCCTGCCGCACATCAGGCTCCATTGCCTGAAGAAAAAATCGACAGCACCTACCGACGCCTGCGTTGGCAGATCTTCGCCGGCATCTTCTTTGGTTACGCGGGTTACTACCTGCTGCGCAAGAACTTCTCGCTGGCCATGCCGTACCTGATCGACGAAGGCTACAGCCGTGGCGATCTGGGCCTGGCAATGTCGGCCATCGCCATCGCCTACGGTCTGTCCAAGTTCCTCATGGGCCTGGTTTCCGACCGCTCCAACCCGCGTTACTTCCTGCCGTTCGGCCTGCTGGTATCGGCCGGGGTGATGTTCATTTTCGGTTTCGCGCCTTGGGCAACCTCCAGCGTGACCATGATGTTCATCCTGCTGTTCATCAACGGTTGGGCCCAGGGCATGGGCTGGCCGCCGAGCGGACGCACGATGGTGCACTGGTGGTCGCAGAAGGAACGTGGCGGCGTGGTGTCGGTGTGGAACGTGGCGCATAACGTCGGTGGCGGTCTGATCGGCCCGCTGTTCCTGATCGGCATGGGCCTGTTCAACGACTGGCACGCAGCGTTCTACGTCCCGGCCGCCGTGGCTCTGGCAGTAGCGGTGTTCGCTTTCGTGACCATGCGTGACACCCCGCAATCGGTCGGCCTGCCGCCGATCGAGAAGTACAAGAACGACTACCCGGAAGGCTACGACGCCAGCCACGAAGACGAATTCAGCGCCAAGGAAATCTTCGTCAAATACGTGCTGCGCAACAAAATGCTCTGGTACATCGCCATGGCCAACGTCTTCGTCTACCTGCTGCGTTACGGCGTGCTGGACTGGGCGCCGACCTACCTGAAAGAAGCCAAGGGTTTCACCGTGGATAAAACCTCGTGGGCCTATTTCTTCTACGAATGGGCGGGGATTCCGGGCACGCTGCTGTGCGGCTGGATGTCGGACAAGATCTTCCGTGGCAACCGTGGCCTGACCGGCATGGTGTTCATGGCCCTGGTGACCGTCGCGACGCTGGTGTACTGGCTGAACCCGGCCGGCAACCCGACCATCGACATGATCGCGCTGTTCTCAATCGGCTTCCTGATCTACGGCCCGGTGATGCTGATCGGCCTGCAAGCGCTGGAACTGGCGCCGAAGAAAGCCGCCGGCACTGCCGCAGGCTTCACCGGTCTGTTCGGGTATCTGGGTGGTTCGGTCGCGGCCAGTGCAGCGATGGGCTACACCGTGGACCATTTCGGCTGGGATGGTGGTTTCGTGCTGCTGGTGGGCGCTTGCCTGCTGTCGATGGCCTTCCTGGCCCCGACCCTGTGGCACAAGCAAGTCGCCAGTCAGAGCCGTGAAGCGGTCGCCTGATCGGCCTTTGACTTACAGCGCTTGAGCCGCGCCTCCAGATTCCGGTCTGGCATGGCGTGGCTGCGCAGGGCGTGAGCGGTCTGCTCGACATAATCGCGAGTAGTGCCGTAACGTCCGCAAGCGCTTTCGAACACCTGGCTCAGCACATGATCCGGCAAGTTGCCGGCATAGCTGGGCAGGTGTCGCTCCAATACGAATCCCAAGGCCTGAACCTGGCTGCCATCTTCGAGTCGGCAGTTGAGCCAGTGTGGCCGATAGGACGGGAACGGCATTTCGCGTTTCCACAATGCATACAGCGCGCGGTCCAGGTTCTCTTCCGGCAACCGATAGGCGAAGCCGCTGCACGAACCGCCACGGTCCAGACCAAAGACCAGACCCGGCATTTCCGGCGTGCCGCGATGCTCGTGAGACCACAAGTACAAGCCACGGTGATAGCCATGCACGCGCCCACGCACCCGCTCGACGGCTGTGCATTCCGGCCGCCAGATCAGCGAACCGTAGGCGAACAGCCACACCGGCCCGCCCTTGTGGCGTGCCATGGTCGATTGCATGGAAGCGAGAAGTTGTTCGTGCGTCAGCTGCGGCCCAAGATCGAGCCGCGGAGGGTAAGCCAGGTTCAGAAAAGCGTTTTCAATGGCGCTCATGGCGAATAGCGTTCAGCTCCCCGCGGGTGAAGAATTACTTAATAGAACGCACCGCTGTAACAATAAGGCACATATGTTTTAAGGCAATTTGAGTGCCATGGCACAGTTCTTAATTGATTGCCTGATGGATATATAACCTACCGGTATTTATGTAATTACATAAATACCGGTAGGTTATATGGAGAGTTATAAAGAACTCAGGAGCGGGGTGCGTAAGCAAATACATCCGCACGCATCTGATGGGCATCCATCCCGGCTTCGACCAGCGCATCCAGCGTGCCGTAGACCATGGCCGGAGAGCCACTGGCATAGACGTGCAGCGATTTCAGATCAGGGAAATCCTCACATACCGCTTCGTGCAACATGCCGCAGCGCCCCTCCCAGCCGCACTGGTCACTGACCACTTTGTGCAGGAACAGATTGGGCAACTTCAGCCATTCGTCCCAATGCTCGATTTCATAAAAATCTTCCGGACGACGCACGCCCCAATACAGATGCACCGGGTGTTTGAAGCCCGTGGCCCGGCAATGCTCGATCAGGCTGTGGATCTGGCCCATGCCAGTACCAGCGGCGATCAGCACCAGCGGCCCGTCCGGCAGTTCCGCCAGGTGGGTATCGCCGAACGGCAGTTCGACCCGCACCATCGAGTTGCGCCTGAGCTGATCGATCAGGCTCAGCGCACTGGATTCGCGCGCCAGCACATGGATTTCCAGATCGCGCCCGCCGTGAGGCGCCGAAGCCATGGAGAACGCCGATTTCTCGCCATTCTCGCGCTCGATCATCAAATACTGACCGGCGTGATAGCGCGGCGGCTTGCCGGCCGGTGCCCGCAGGCGCACACGAAAGGTATCGCCACCGACGTCCCGGCATTCGATGACCTGACACGACACGCTGCGCACGGGCAGTTCTCCCAGCGCGAGCACGCCATCCCACAGCACGATGCAGTCTTCCAGCGGCTCCGCTATGCAAGTGTAGAACTCGCCGTGGTCGTGCACCTTGCCGGCCTGTTCGACCCGGCCTTCCACCAGCAGTGCCGCACACACATGGCAATTGCCATTGCGGCAGCTTCGCGGGCATTCGTAGCCCAGGCGCCGCGCGCCATCGAGAATCCGCTCTCCGGGCTGTATCTCGAGCACCGCTCCGGAGGGCTGCAGGGTTACACGCATCAATCTATTCCTAACTGATTCCAGATGGCATCGATCCGTTGGGTGACGGCGTCATCCTTGACGATGACGCGGCCCCACTCGCGAGTGGTTTCGCCCGGCCACTTGTGGGTGGCGTCCAGGCCCATCTTCGAGCCGAGCCCCGACACCGGCGAAGCGAAGTCGAGGTAGTCGATCGGCGTATTGTCGATCATCACCGTGTCGCGCTTGGGGTCCATGCGCGTGGTGATGGCCCAGATCACGTCGTTCCAGTCCCGCGCGTTGATGTCGTCGTCGGTGACAATAACGAACTTGGTGTACATGAACTGTCGCAAAAACGACCAGACACCCAGCATCACGCGCTTGGCGTGGCCCGGATACGACTTCTTCATCGTCACCACGGCCATGCGGTACGAGCAGCCTTCCGGCGGCAGGTAGAAGTCGGTGATCTCCGGGAACTGCTTCTGCAGGATCGGCACGAACACTTCATTCAGTGCCACACCGAGAATCGCCGGCTCATCCGGCGGACGGCCGGTGTAGGTGCTGTGGTAGATCGGCTTGATCCGGTGGGTGATGCGCTCGACGGTGAACACCGGGAAGCTGTCGACTTCGTTGTAGTAACCGGTGTGATCGCCGTACGGGCCTTCATCGGCCATTTCACCCGGATGAATCACGCCTTCGAGAATGATTTCGGCAGTCGCCGGCACTTGCAGGTCGTTGCCACGGCACTTCACCAGCTCCGTGCGGCTGTCGCGCAGCAGACCGGCGAAGGCATATTCGGAGAGGCTGTCCGGTACCGGCGTCACCGCGCCAAGAATGGTCGCAGGATCCGCGCCAAGAGCCACGGACACCGGGAACGGCTGGCCCGGATGCTTCTCGCACCACTCACGGAAATCCAGCGCACCGCCACGGTGGCTGAGCCAGCGCATGATGACCTTGTTGCGGCCGATCACTTGCTGACGGTAGATGCCGAGGTTCTGCCGATCCTTGTTCGGACCTTTGGTGACGGTCAGGCCCCAGGTGATCAGCGGCGCCACGTCGCCCGGCCAGCAGGTCTGCACCGGCAGCATCGCCAGATCGACGTCGTCGCCTTCGATGACCACTTCCTGGCACGGTGCGTCTTTGATGACTTTCGGCGCCATCGCGATGATCTTGCGGAAGATCGGCAGCTTCGACCACGCGTCTTTCAAGCCCTTCGGCGGCTCAGGTTCCTTGAGGAACGCCAGCAGCTTGCCGATTTCGCGCAGCTCGCTGACCGACTCGGCACCCATGCCCATGGCGACCCGCTCGGGCGTGCCGAACAGGTTGCCAAGCACCGGAATGTCATAGCCGGTCGGTTTTTCGAACAGCAACGCCGGGCCCTTGGCCCGCAACGTGCGGTCGCACACCTCGGTCATTTCCAGCACCGGCGAGACGGGAATCTGGATGCGTTTCAACTCTCCGCGCTGCTCAAGCTGCTGCACGAAATCCCGAAGATCCTTGAATTTCATTGACGATGGCACCCTCAAAATAGGCGTACATCCTACCTGCTATGCCGGTCGCTGGCAGCCCGTCACTGCTTACTTGGCTGCATTCGCCTGACCTTTTCCAAGATTTGTCCTGGCCTGCAGGCTAACAAACAAGGGTTCGAGGATCGGTGCCACGAAACGTGCGCCGACCTCCGACAGGTGATTGTCATCGGTGTACAGCGAGTAACCACCGAGCTCTGCACGGCAAAGACCGCTCTCATCGCACAGCTTCGGCGCCGGATCGATGACGCGTACCGCCGGATCCTTCGCCAGATCAGCGAACAGCTGACTGATGAAAGCCTGGCGTTTGTGGTGTTCAGCGACGTTCAACCCGACGTCGTCCACAGGACGATCGAGCATCGCCAGCCGCGTCAGACGGTATGGCGGGCTGAAGTCCTGCAACGGCGCCTCTTTTACCAGCCAGACCCGATGCCCACCGGCCCGCAACTGCGCCACCCGCGCGCGCAGACCATCAGTCAGGCGTTGCTCGGCGACGGCACGGTCGTATTGCCCGTCAGGCGTTCTCAAGACATGGCCCAGATCACCTTTGGCATCGCCATAGAGATACAGACTCCAGCGCGCAACCAGCACCACATCACTGACGGCTTGCGGTTTGATTGCCTGCACCACTCGTTGGTTGAACCGCGCGCAGCGGGCGTCATGCTCAAGACCTTCCACCGGTATGCAGCCCGGCGAACTGGCGAGCATCACGCTGACGCCATGGGCTTTTGCCCCGTCATCAAAGACCGGGATCAACGCCGTGGCATGACTGTCGCCCCAGACCAGCGCCCGCGAAGCACGGTTTTGCAATCCGTAATGGCAAAACAGCTTGTCATCGGGAGTCTTGTCGTCGGCCAGGCATGCCATCAACTCCGGCCGCCATTCACGGCCCTTGGCGTATTGCAGCGCCTGATCGGACAACCGCCATGGCAACCCATCGGTCCAGCGCAGGGTTTGTCCGGCCAACCCAAGCACCAGCACGCCGCAGGCACCGGCCAGGAGAATCTGCCGACGCCCGGCCAAGACGCGACGCTCGCGAAATGGCGTCTCGATGAGTTTCCATGACAGATAACCCAGCACCAGCGTCAGCAGGATCATCCCGGCGCTGTCGAAGGCGCCCGGTTCCTCGACGCTGGCGTAGCTGGAAAACACGAACACCGGCCAGTGCCACAAATACCAGGAATAGGAAATCAGGCCCAGGCCGACCATGGCCCGACTGCTCAAGAATTGACCCACCCAGGTCTGGCGATGACCGTTGGCCAGAATCAGCAGCACAACGCCAAGCACCGGCAGCAATGCAGCCGCACCGGGAAACGGCGTGCGCTTGTCGAAACCGAACACCGCCAACAGAATCAGGCCCATGCCGAGCAAGCTCAAGAATTGCGCCGCCATCGGCTTGAGGCGCCAGCCATGCATCGGCGCGATCGCCAGCATCGCTCCGGCCAGCAGCTCCCACGCTCGCATCGGTAACAGAAAGAAGGCTTTTTCCGGGTGCTGATGGACCGCCCAGACGCTCAGCCCGAACGACACGAGCAGTACGCCGAACAACGCCAGCCGCCAGTGTTTCAAGCGACTCGACATCAGCGTCAGCAACAGCGGGAAGACGATATAGAACTGTTCCTCCACCGCCAGCGACCAGGTGTGCAGCAGCGGTTTGAGGTCCGAGGCGACATCGAAATAGCCGTCCTGGCGCATGAACAGGATGTTCGAGACGAACATCACCTGATAACGCACCGAGCGCCCGAGCTCTTCGTAGTCCTTGGGCGCCATGAGAAACCAGCCCACCGCCAGCACCGCGATGATCATCGCAAACAGCGCAGGCAGAATCCGCCGCGCACGCCGCGACCAGAACTCGACGAAACTGAAACGGCCGGTCTGGCGCTGGTTCCAGATGATCGAGGTGATGAGGTAACCGGAAATCACGAAAAACACGTCCACACCGACAAAACCGCCGGTGAAACCCGGGACGCCAAAATGGAACAGCACCACGGCAATCACCGCGACTGCCCGCAAGCCGTCGATATCCCTTCGATAAGCGAGTGTGCTCATAAATCTCTAATGCCAATCAGATGGTTGTTTTTTGTACAGCATCGAACGCTGCTTGTTGTTTTGCCAAGTCACTGACCTTACCAGATCGCAAACCTCCTGCCGGCCGGACAAAAAACAGGCAAAAAAATGGCGCCCCCAAAGGGGCGCCATTTTCTGAATCAACCGGCGATGTTACTTGCGCTTCATCGACAGGAAGAATTCGTCGTTGGTCTTGGTCGTTTTCAGCTTGTCGACCAGGAACTCGATGGCCGCCACTTCGTCCATCGGGTGCAGCAGTTTGCGCAGGATCCACATACGCTGCAGTTCGTCGTCGGCGGTCAGCAGCTCTTCGCGACGGGTACCGGACTTGTTGATGTTGATGGCCGGGAACACACGCTTCTCGGCGATACGACGGTCCAGTGGCAGCTCCATGTTGCCGGTGCCCTTGAACTCTTCGTAGATCACTTCGTCCATCTTCGAGCCGGTTTCAACCAGCGCGGTGGCGATGATGGTCAGCGAGCCGCCTTCTTCGATGTTGCGCGCGGCGCCGAAGAAACGCTTCGGTTTCTCCAGGGCGTGGGCATCGACACCACCGGTCAGCACCTTGCCGGAGCTCGGGATCACGGTGTTGTAGGCACGGGCCAGACGGGTGATGGAGTCGAGCAGGATCACCACGTCCTTTTTGTGTTCGACCAGGCGCTTGGCCTTCTCGATCACCATTTCAGCCACTTGCACGTGACGGGTCGGCGGCTCGTCGAAGGTCGAGGCAACCACTTCGCCACGCACGGTGCGCTGCATTTCGGTCACTTCTTCCGGACGCTCGTCGATCAACAGCACGATCAGGTGAACTTCAGGATTGTTACGGGCGATGTTCGCTGCAATGTTTTGCAGCATGATCGTCTTACCGGCTTTCGGCGGTGCAACGATCAGACCACGCTGGCCTTTGCCGATCGGAGCGCACAGGTCGATCACACGACCGGTCAGGTCTTCGGTGGAACCGTTGCCGGCCTCCATCTTCATGCGCACGTTCGGGAACAGCGGGGTCAGGTTCTCGAAAAGAATCTTGTTCTTCGCGTTCTCAGGACGATCGAAGTTGATCGTGTCAACCTTGAGCAGGGCGAAATAACGCTCGCCTTCCTTAGGAGGGCGGATCTTGCCAACGATGGTGTCACCGGTACGCAAGTTGAAACGGCGGATCTGGCTCGGCGAGACGTAGATGTCGTCAGGGCCGGCGAGGTAGGAAGCGTCAGCGGAGCGCAGGAAGCCGAAGCCGTCCTGGAGAATCTCCAGCACGCCATCACCGGAGATTTCCTCACCGCTTTTAGCGTGCTTTTTCAGCAGGGAGAAAATCACGTCCTGCTTGCGCGAACGGGCCATATTTTCTATGCCCATCTGTTCGGCCAATTCGAGCAGTTCGGTAATCGGCTTTTGCTTGAGTTCAGTCAGATTCATATAGGAATGACGTAATCATTTATGGAGGGGGGGAAATTAAGCTTTTGGCTTAATGAGGCCGCGCCGCGGAGAAGGCGACAGGATCGCGTACTTATTCGAAAAGGAGTGCGTCGGCGACGGCTAGCAGGGGGCAGTGGAGAAACCAGTGCGGGGCCGAATGTACCACCTGAGTTTCGGAGCGTCTAGCCCTGAATACGCAAAAAGCCCCGCAATTTGCGGGGCTTTTTGCGGACAATCTTTACCGCGACGCTTAGATGTTGGCGTCGAGGAAAGCAGCCAGTTGCGACTTCGACAGAGCGCCGACCTTGGTCGCTTCCACGTTGCCGTTCTTGAACAGCATCAGGGTCGGAATACCACGTACGCCGTGCTTGGCAGGGGTTTCCTGGTTTTCGTCGATGTTCAGCTTGGCGACGGTCAGCTTGCCTTTGTAAGTCTCTGCAATCTCGTCCAGAACCGGAGCGATCATTTTGCAAGGGCCGCACCATTCAGCCCAGTAGTCGACCAGGACAGCGCCTTCGGCCTTGAGTACGTCGGCTTCGAAGCTAGCGTCGCTAACGTGTTTGATCAGATCGCTGCTCATGGAATTCTCCAGGTTGTAAGCAAAAAAACGTGGCCCATCATAGCCGCCCTTCCCTTGTTCAGGAAGCCGCAGATGATTGAGTCTTGCTATGGCACTCGATGAGTTTGGGTATAGCTCAAGTCACGCGCTGGCGGGGGCGATGAAGGAAATTCCGGTACGCAGGGCCGCGTTGCGCACGTGCTCCTGCATGGCTTTCTGTGCAGCGGCTGACGCCCGACGGGCCAGTGCGCGAAGGATCTTGCGGTGTTCCTGCCAGGTTTCCATGGCCCGCTCGGCGCGGATGAACGGTAGTTTCTGGCTCTCCAGAAAGATGTCGGCGCTGGCGGTGAGGATGCTCAGCATCGCCTGATTGCCGCTGGCCAGCAGGATCCGCCGGTGGAATTCGAAATCCAGTTTCGCCGCTGCCTCGAAGTCACCGACGCGCAGTTGCTCGCGCATGGCGGCAACGTTGTCTTCCAGTTCGTCCAGATCAAACGTGCTCAGCGTCACCGCCGCCAGACCGGCCGCAAACCCTTCCAGCGCATAGCGCAACTGAAAGATTTCCAGCGGCGAAGCCTGGGCGGCAAACGGCCAGGCCGGCGCGCCCTCGCCACGCGGCAGCTCCACCGGTGCCTGCACGAACACGCCTTTGCCCGGCTGGATGCTGACCACACCCAGCGCGCTCAATGACGACAACGCCTCACGCAACGAAGCGCGGCTGACGCCCAGCTGAACCGCCAGATCCCGTTGCGAGGGCAACGCATCGCCGGGGCCGAAGCCCTGCTCGGTAATCAGTTTGCGGATCGCTTGCAGCGCCACTTCGGGTACGGCGCGGGAGATCGAGTTCATGGTTTTCCAGACGGACCAGGCCAAGGTGCGGCCAGTTGTAATGCTATTCGAAGGATCAGGCAAGTCGTGCCCCAGCGGGGTTCGGCGGCGCAAGCCGATGCGCTATCGCAGTGCGAAACCCGACCTGACTGTTCAGACCAGTAAGACCGAACAAACCCGCTAAACCCGTGGCTTTGCATAGCGAAATCGGCGTTTTGGCACGCCCCGTGCTCTGTCCGATCGCAGAATTCACTTCCCGCCGATCCGGAGATTGTCCATGACGAAGCGTTACAGCGCCCTCCTCGCCGCCCTGTTTGCCGGTCTGATGCTGAGCCAGGCCCCCGCCCATGCCGACGGTCTGGATGACGTGGTCAAACGCGGCACCTTGAAAGTCGCCGTGCCTCAGGACTTTCCGCCGTTCGGTTCGGTCGGCCCGGACATGAAGCCGCGCGGCCTCGATATCGACACCGCGAAACTGCTGGCCGAACAGCTCAAGGTCAAACTCGAACTCACCCCGGTCAACAGCACCAACCGCATCCCGTTCCTCACCACCGGCAAGGTCGATCTGGTGATTTCCAGCCTCGGCAAGAACCCCGAGCGGGAGAAGGTCATCGACTTCTCCCGCGCCTACGCGCCGTTCTACCTCGCCGTGTTCGGCCCGCCGGACGCAGCCGTCAGCACCCTCGACGATCTCAAGGGCAAAACCATCAGCGTCACCCGTGGTGCCATCGAAGACATCGAGCTGACCAAGGTCGCCCCCGAAGGCGTGACCATCAAGCGCTTCGAAGACAACAACTCGACCATCGCCGCCTACCTCGCAGGCCAGGTCGACCTGATCGCCAGCGGCAACGTGGTGATGGTCGCGATCAGCGAAAAGAACCCGAAACGCGTGCCCGCGCTGAAAGTGAAGCTCAAGGATTCTCCGGTCTACGTCGGCGTGAACAAGAACGAGCCGGCGCTGCTGGGCAAGGTCAACGAGATCCTGGCTACCGCCAAGGCTGACGGCGCGCTGGAAAAGAACGCGCAGACCTGGCTCAAAGAGCCGCTGCCGGCCGACCTCTGATCGGCGCCGCGGGAGACTTTCATGGCCTATCAGTTCGATTTCTTGCCGGTGGTGGAAAACACCGACCTGCTGCTGCGCGGGGCGTTGTTCACCCTTGAGCTGACGGCCATCGGCGCGCTGTTCGGGGTTGGCGTGGGCATCGTCGGGGCGTTGGTGCGGGCGTGGGAGATCCGCCCGTTCTCGACGATCTTCGGCGTGTACGTGGAGTTGATCCGCAACACGCCGTTCCTGGTGCAGCTGTTCTTCATCTTCTTCGGCCTGCCGTCCCTCGGCGTGCAGATTTCCGAGTGGCAGGCGGCGGTGCTGGCGATGGTGATCAACCTCGGTGCGTACTCGACCGAGATCATCCGCGCCGGCATCCAGGCGATTCCGCGCGGTCAGCTGGAAGCAGCGGCGGCATTGGCGATGAGCCGTTTCGAAGCGTTCCGCCACGTGGTGCTGCTGCCGGCACTGGGCAAAGTGTGGCCGGCGCTGAGCAGCCAGATCATCATCGTCATGCTCGGTTCGGCGGTGTGTTCGCAGATCGCCACCGAGGAGTTGAGCTTCGCTGCCAACTTCATTCAGTCGCGCAACTTCCGCGCCTTTGAAACCTACGCTCTGACCACCCTCATTTATCTGTGCATGGCGCTGCTGATCCGGCAGTTGCTGAACTGGCTCGGTCGGCGCTACCTCTCGAAAAGCAGCGCAAGGAGCAGCCAATGAGCGACTTCACGTTCTGGGACATCCTGCGCAACCTGCTCACCGGCCTGCAATGGACGCTGGCGCTGTCGCTGGTGGCATTCATCGGCGGCGGGATCGTCGGGTTGCTGATCCTGATCATGCGCATCTCGAAAAACCCGCTGCCCAGCAGCATCGCCCGCACCTGGATCGAACTGTTTCAGGGCACACCGCTGTTGATGCAGCTGTTTCTGGTGTTTTTCGGCGTGGCGCTGGCCGGGGTGGAGATTTCGCCGTGGATGGCGGCGGCGATTGCCCTGACGCTGTTCACCAGTGCTTATCTGGCGGAGATCTGGCGCGGCTGCGTCGAGGCGATTCCCCACGGTCAGTGGGAAGCTTCGTCGAGCCTGGCGCTGAATCCGCTGGAGCAACTGCGCTACGTGATCCTGCCGCAGGCGCTGCGCATCGCCGTAGCGCCAACCGTGGGTTTTTCGGTGCAAGTGGTCAAGGGAACCGCGGTGACCTCGATCATCGGCTTCACCGAACTGACCAAGACCGGCGGCATGCTCGCCAACGCCACTTTCGAACCGTTCATGGTCTACGGCCTCGTCGCCCTGGGCTACTTCCTGCTCTGCTACCCCCTGTCCCTCAGTGCGCGCTACCTGGAAAGGAGACTGCATGCCTCTGCTTAGAATTTCCGCCCTGCATAAATATTACGGCGATCACCACGTGCTCAAAGGCATCGACCTGAGCGTCGAGGAAGGCCAAGTGGTGGCGATCATCGGCCGCAGCGGCTCGGGCAAGTCCACCCTGCTGCGCACCCTCAACGGTCTGGAATCGATCAACGACGGCGTGATCGAAGTCGACGGCGAATACCTGGATGCCGCCCGCGCCGACCTGCGCAGCCTGCGACAAAAGGTCGGGATGGTGTTCCAACAGTTCAACCTGTTCCCGCACCTGACGGTGGGCGAAAACGTGATGCTCGCGCCGCAAGTGGTGCAGAAAGTGCCCAAGGCCAAAGCGCAGGAACTCGCGCGGCGGATGCTGGAACGTGTGGGTCTGGGTGAGAAGTTCGATGCCTTCCCTGAGCGTCTCTCCGGCGGTCAGCAACAGCGCGTGGCGATTGCCCGGGCGCTGGCGATGTCGCCGAAGGTGCTGCTGTGCGACGAGATCACCTCGGCGCTGGATCCGGAGCTGGTCAACGAAGTGCTCAGCGTGGTCCGCCAGCTCGCGAAGGAAGGCATGACGCTGATCATGGTCACCCACGAAATGCGCTTCGCCCGGGAGGTCGGGGACAAACTGGTGTTCATGCATCAGGGCAAGGTGCACGAGGTGGGCGATCCGAAAGTGCTGTTTGCCGATCCGCAGACGCCGGAACTGGCGAATTTCATTGGCACCGTGGAAGCGACTGCCTGAAGGATTCTCAGAGACTTTTCTGGCCTCATCGTCGGATCGCCGCCCGGACCAAGCCCGCGAATGGCCGCGCCGCGGTCTTGAGACTTTATGCGCTGAATCAAGGGTTTGAACCATGCGCGTTGGCGGCAGCGTTTGATCGTGGCACGATGTCGGGGTTATCGACCGAGACCCCCTGACCATGCCGCAATCCCAAGCCAAGAATCTGTCCCTGATCGCCGCGATCGACCTGGGCTCCAACAGCTTCCATATGGTCGTGGCCAAGGCCCAGAACGGCGAAATCCGTATTCTCGAACGGCTCGGGGAAAAGGTTCAGCTGGCCGCCGGCATCGACGATGAGCGCCAGCTCAACGAAGAATCCATGCAGCGCGGCCTCGACTGCCTCAAGCGCTTTGCCCAACTGATCAACGGCATGCCGCTGGGCGCCGTGCGGATCGTCGGTACCAACGCCCTGCGCGAGGCGCGCAACCGTGGCGAATTCATCCGCCGTGCCGAAGAAATCCTCGGCCATCCGGTGGAAGTCATCTCCGGCCGTGAAGAGGCCCGCCTGATCTACCTCGGCGTGTCCCACACCCTCGCCGACACCCCGGGCAAACGCCTGGTCGCCGACATCGGCGGCGGCAGTACCGAATTCATCATCGGCCAGCGTTTCGAACCGCTGCTGCGCGAAAGCCTGCAAATGGGCTGCGTGAGCTTCACCCAGCGCTATTTCAAGGACGGCAAAATCACCCCGGCCCGCTACGCCCAGGCCTACACGGCGGCGCGGCTGGAAATCATGAGCATCGAACACGCCTTGCATCGCCTGACCTGGGATGAAGCCATCGGCTCCTCGGGCACCATCCGCGCCATCGGCCTGGCGCTGAAGGCCGGCGGTCACGGCACCGGCGAAGTGAATGCCGAAGGTCTGGCGTGGCTCAAGCGTCGCCTGTTCAAGCTCGGCGATGTCGACAAGATCGATTTCGAAGGCATCAAGCCGGATCGTCGGGCGATCTTCCCGGCCGGTCTGGCGATTCTCGAAGCGATCTTCGACGCCCTCGAACTGCAACGCATGGATCACTGCGAAGGCGCGCTGCGTGAAGGCGTACTTTACGACCTGCTCGGCCGCCATCACCACGAAGACGTGCGCGAACGTACTCTGACCTCGCTGATGGAGCGCTACCACGTCGACCTCGAACAGGCCGCGCGGGTCGAGCGCAAAGCCCTGCACGCGTTCGATCAAGTGGCCGTGGACTGGGAGCTGGACGACGGTATCTGGCGCGAACTGCTGGGCTGGGCGGCGAAAGTGCACGAAGTCGGGCTCGACATCGCTCACTATCACTACCATAAGCACGGTGCCTACCTGATCGAACACTCGGACCTCGCCGGGTTCTCCCGCGAAGACCAGCAGATGCTTGCGCTGCTGGTGCGTGGCCACCGTCGCAACATCCCCAAAGACAAGTTCGCCGAGTTCGGAGACGACGGCGACAAGCTGATCCGTCTGTGTGTGCTGCTGCGTTTCGCCATCCTGTTCCACCACATTCGTGGCACCCAGGCGATGCCGCAAGTGACGCTGCATGCCAACGGCAACCACCTCGACGTGGAATTCCCTGAGAACTGGCTGGATGAGAATCAGCTGACCCAGGCGGATTTCGGGCTTGAGGCCGAATGGCTGACGCGGGTGGGGATTGTCCTGACCGTGCATTGAGTAACGGGCAGGCACAAAAAAGGCGATCCGGATGGATCGCCTTTTTTATGGCTATGAAACCTGCGGTCAGCTGCTCACCGGCAGAATCGGGCTGCCCAATCGCTCCAGCAACGTCGCCTGCGCACTGCGCGGGTTCTGGTTGCCGGTTGGCGTGTTGCGAATGTAGCGGCCGTCCGATTGCAGGCTCCAGCTGTGGGTGTTGTCGGTCAGGTACAGCTCCAGCTCTTTCTTGACCCGGGTCAGCAGCTTCTTGCCTTCCACCGGGAAGCAGGTCTCGACGCGCTTGTCGAGGTTGCGCTCCATCCAGTCGGCGCTGGACAGGAACATCTGCTCCTCGCCACCGTTGAGGAAGTAGAACACTCGGGTGTGCTCAAGGAAGCGGCCGATGATCGAGCGCACGTGAATGTTGTGCGAAACCCCGGCGATGCCCGGACGCAGACAGCACATGCCGCGCACCACCAGATCGATGCGCACGCCGGACTGGCTGGCCTTGTACAGCGCGCGGATGATCTTCGGATCGGTCAGCGAGTTGAACTTGGCGATGATGTGCGCCGGTTTGCCGTCGAGCGCGAATTGCGTCTCGCGGGTGATCATGTCGAGCATGCCCTTCTTCAGGGTGAACGGCGCATGCAGCAGCTTCTTCATCCGCAGCGTCTTGCCCATGCCGATCAATTGGCTGAACAGTTTGCCGACGTCTTCGCACAAGGCGTCGTCGGAAGTCAGCAGGCTGTAGTCGGTGTACAGGCGGGCGTTGCCGGCGTGGTAGTTACCGGTGCCGAGGTGCGCGTAACGCACGATCTCGCCCTGCTCGCGGCGCAGGATCAGCATCATCTTGGCGTGGGTCTTGAAGCCGACCACGCCGTAGATCACCACCGCCCCGGCCGCTTGCAGACGGCTGGCCAGTTGCAGGTTGGATTCTTCGTCGAAGCGCGCACGCAGCTCGATGACCGCCGTCACTTCCTTGCCGTTACGCGCGGCGTCCACCAGCGCATCGACAATTTCCGAGTTGGCGCCGGAGCGATACAGAGTCTGGCGCACGGCCAGAACGTGCGGGTCCTTGGCGGCCTGGCGCAGCAGATCGACCACCGGGGTGAACGACTCGAACGGGTGCAGCAGCAGGATGTCCTGCTTGCTGATCACGCTGAAAATGTTCTCGCTGTTTTGCAGCAGTTTCGGGATCTGCGGCGTGAACGGCGTGTATTGCAGCTCCGGATGGCTGTCCAGGCCGGTGATGCTGAACAGACGCGTCAGGTTCACCGGACCGTTGACCTGATACAGCTCGGTCTCGCTCAGGTTGAACTGCTTGAGCAGGTAGTCCGACAGGTGTTTCGGGCAGGTGTCGGCGACTTCCAGACGCACGGCATCACCGTAACGGCGGGAGAACAACTCGCCACGCAGGGCGCGGGCCAGGTCTTCGACGTCTTCGGAATCAAGCGCCAGGTCAGCGTTTCGGGTCAGGCGGAACTGGTAGCAGCCCTTGACCTTCATGCCCTGGAACAGGTCATCGGCGTGGGCGTGGATCATCGACGACAGGAACACATAGTTGTCACCAGGGCCGCCGACTTCTTCCGGCACCTTGATGATCCGCGGCAGCAGACGCGGTGCCGGGATGATCGCCAGACCGGAATCGCGACCGAAGGCGTCGATGCCCTCGAGCTCGACGATGAAGTTCAGGCTCTTGTTCACCAGCAACGGGAACGGGTGCGTCGGGTCGAGGCCGATCGGGGTGATGATCGGCGCGATCTCGTCGCGGAAATAGCGGCGCACCCAGGTCTTGAGCTTGGTTGTCCAGTTGCGCCGGCGGATGAAGCGCACCTGATGCTTTTCCAGCTCCGGCAGCAGGATGTCGTTGAGGATCGCGTACTGGCGGTCTACATGACCGTGCACCAGCTCGCTGATGCGGGCCAGGGCCTGATGCGGTTGCAGGCCATCGGCGCCGGCCTGTTCACGGGCGAAGGTGATTTGTTTCTTGAGGCCGGCGACGCGGATTTCAAAGAATTCGTCGAGGTTGCTGGAGAAGATCAGCAGGAACTTCAGCCGCTCCAGCAACGGGTAGGACTCGTCCAGCGCCTGTTCCAGCACGCGGATGTTGAACTGCAGTTGCGACAATTCCCGGTGGATGTACAGGCTGCTGTCATCCAGACCGGGAATCGCGATCGCCGGAACCGCCACGACGGGCTCTGCCGCCTGCGCGGGTGGCGCAGGCTCGAGTTCCGGCGGGGTTTCGGTAATCTGCTCGACCACGGGTTGAGCGTCTTTTACGGCAACTTCAGTGAGTCCTTCGGTATTCATCGAATGTTCCTGGGAGGGCTATTTCTGCTCTCGTAACAATTGAGCGGCACGGACAGCAAAGTAAGTCAGGATGCCATCAGCGCCGGCACGTTTAAAGGCGGTCAGGGATTCGAGGATCACGCCTTCGCTCAACCAGCCATTCTGGATCGCCGCCATGTGCATGGCGTATTCGCCGCTGACCTGATAGACGAAGGTCGGCACTTTGAAGGCATCTTTTACCCGGAACAAAATATCCAGGTACGGCATGCCGGGCTTGACCATGACCATGTCCGCGCCTTCAGACAAGTCCGCGCCCACTTCGTGCAGGGCTTCGTCGCTGTTGGCCGGGTCCATCTGATAGGAGGCCTTGTTCGCCTTGCCCAGGTTCGCCGCCGAACCCACGGCATCGCGGAACGGGCCGTAATAGGCGCTGGCGTATTTGGCCGAGTAGGCCATGATCCGCACGTTGACGTGACCGGCCAGCTCCAGCGCTTCGCGGATCGCCTGGATGCGGCCGTCCATCATGTCCGACGGGGCAACCACCTGGGCGCCCGCAGCGGCGTGGGACAAGGCTTGTTTGACCAGTGCGTCGACGGTGATGTCGTTCTGCACATAGCCTTCTTCATCGAGAATGCCGTCCTGACCGTGAGTGGTGAACGGGTCGAGGGCGACGTCGGTGATCACGCCCAGCTCGGGGAATCGGTCACGCAGCGCACGGGTGGCGCGCTGAGCGATACCTTCGGGATTCCACGCTTCGGCGGCATCGAGGGATTTGAGTTCAGGCGGGGTGACCGGGAACAGCGCCAGCGCCGGAATTCCCAGCTCGACCCATTTGGCGGCTTCTTCAAGCAGCAGATCGATAGTCAGGCGCTCGACACCCGGCATCGAAGCCACAGCTTCGCGGCGATTTTCACCGTCGAGCACGAACACTGGCAGGATCAGGTCATCGACCGTCAACACATTCTCACGCACCAGCCGCCGGGAAAAATCATCACGGCGATTGCGACGCAGGCGGGTGGCAGGGAACAGACGGTTGGCTGGGGTAAAGCTCACGGCAGACTCCTGAGCCCGCGCAAACGGGCGAGCGTGACAGTTATAGATGGCCATTATGACGGTCGTATGACAGTTATGTGCACCCCTGCGACAGGTAGTCGCTTTCCATTGTCCGTGTAGGAAATGTTCACGTCGAGACACATTTCGACACTTTCCTGAATGTGTCCGAAGGGTTAGGCTGCGCGTTCATTTCGCCAGCACCCAGACAATGCTCCAACAATTTCTGCATGACTTCGGCTACTTTGCCCTGTTTCTCGGGACGTTTTTCGAAGGCGAAACCATCCTGGTGCTCGCGGGCTTCCTCGCGTTCCGTGAATACATGGACATCAAACTGGTGGTGGTCGTGGCGTTCTTCGGCAGTTATGCCGGCGATCAGCTGTGGTACTTCCTGGGCCGCAAGCACGGGCGCAAGTTGCTGGCGCGCAAACCGCGCTGGCAGATGATGGGCGACCGCGCGCTGGAACACATCCGCAAGCACCCGGACATCTGGGTCCTGAGCTTTCGCTTCGTGTACGGACTGCGCACGGTGATGCCGGTGGCAATCGGCCTCTCGGGCTATCCGCCGGGACGCTATCTGCTGCTGAACGGTATCGGCGCCGCGATCTGGGCCACCGCCCTGGCCGCCGCCGCTTACCATTTCGGCGCCGTGCTCGAAGGCATGCTCGGCAGCATCAAGAAGTATGAGTTGTGGGTGCTGGGCGCGCTGCTGGTACTCGGCCTGGGCCTGTGGCTGCGCCGCCGGTTCAAGAATGCCCGGCTGGCGAAAAAGGTTTACGAGGAAGAACAGGCCGAGCTGCTGGCCAAGGCCGAACGACACAAAACCGAAATGACCAACGCCGCCGATCCTAAGACGCCAGCCGAGTAAGTCGCTGGCGACAGCCATACAGCCCGATGCCGCTGAGCACGCTGTAACTGAGCAGGCCGACCCACATCCCCGGGCTGGCCGGCCACAGCCCGACCAGCGGCGCCAGCCACACCAGCGGCAGGTTCGATGCCAGCCGCAGCACTTCCAGCTTACCCGCCCACGGGCGATTCTCCAGGGCCACGCCCAACACGAACAAACCGAACGCCACCGCGCCCCAGCCGAGTACCAATGCACGGGTGGGCAGACTGTGTTCCAGATTCATCAGATAACTGCCCAGCGCCACATAGACGCCAAACTGCAACCCCACGTACCACTGCTGACGGCTGTTCAGCGGCACCTCGAATTTGCGGAACTGACTCAGGTCCGGCTTGCTCATCGGGTACTTCGCCGCGACGTCCGCCGGACGCCAGCCAGTGCGCATGAACCAGATCCGGAGCTTGTCCCACGTACGCTCGGCCCGACGCGCGTCGTCCCACAGCTGCGCGTAAAACTGCAGGTTGGCCCACAACGGATTCCAGCTCGCCAGCGGCGTGGTCACGCCGAAAATCACCGGCTCGTTGTCGTCCTCTTCCTGGAACGAGCGGAACAGACGGTCCCAAATAATGAACACCCCGCCGTAGTTGCGATCCATGTAGAGAGCGTTCTGTGCATGGTGGGCCCGATGATTGGACGGCGTGACGAAGCACCACTCGAACCAGCCGAGCTTGGGAATGTGCCGGGTATGGACCCAGAACTGATAGAGCAGATTCAGCGCCGCAACGCTGACGAACACCAGCAACGGCACCCCGAACACGGCCATCGGCAGGTAGAAGATCCAGCTCAGCAGAAACCCGGTGCTGGTCTGACGCAAGGCCGTGGAAAGATTGTAGTCCTCGCTCTGATGATGCACCGAATGCGCGGCCCAGAGGATGTTGCGCTCATGGCCCATGCGGTGCAGCCAGTAATAGCAGAAGTCATAGAGGACAAAGGCAAACACCCAGACCCAGACGCTGTCCGCAGGCAAGCTGAACAGCGCCAGATGCTCCTGGGCAAACCCATAGGTCACCAGGCCCACGCCCTTGGTCAACAGGCCGGTGGTGGTCGACAACACCCCGGTGCTGATGCTGTTCACCGCATCGGCCAGGCGATAGTTGCTCACCCCGCGCCAACGGTCGGCGATGAGCTCCACCGCAATCAATACGAAGAAAAACGGTACCGCATACAGGATGAAGTTCATGACGCGCCCTGGTCGGAATCTGTAGCACAGATCCTAGGTGTAGCCGCGGCTTGATCCTATGGCAACGAACGACAAATTAGAGGACATTTAACGCCATGAATCTGGAGAGAAACCCATGAGCAAAAAAGTTGCAGTGATCCTGTCCGGTTGCGGCGTGTACGACGGCGCCGAGATCTACGAGAGCGTTATCACCCTTTTGCGCCTCGACCAGCGCGGCGCTCAGGTGCAGTGCTTCGCCCCGAACATCGCGCAATTGCATGTAATCAACCACCTGACCGGTGAAGAGATGCCCGAATCGCGCAACGTGCTGGTGGAATCGGCACGCATCGCCCGGGGCGACGTCAAGGATCTGCGCGAGGCCGATGTCGAGGATTTCGATGCGCTGATCGTGCCCGGTGGTTTCGGTGCGGCGAAGAACCTGTCGAACTTCGCCATCGAAGGCGCCGGCTGCACCGTGCAGCCGCAAGTGCTGGCGCTGGCCGAAGCCTTTGCCGAAGCGGGCAAACCGGTGGGTCTGATCTGCATCTCGCCGGCGCTGGCCGCGAAGATCTATGGCCCGGGCGTGACCTGCACCATCGGCAACGACGCCGACACGGCCGCCGTCATGAACAAGATGGGCGCCACCCACGAAGACTGCGCGGTGACCGACATCATCGAAGACAAGGCGCGCAAACTGGTGACCACCCCGGCCTACATGCTGGCGCAGTCGATCAGTGAGGCGGCTTCGGGGATCAACAAACTGGTGGATCGGGTGTTGGAACTGACCCACGAAAACGACGCCTGATTGGCGGCGGTGATCGTTTCCGCGCAGAGCGTGGGAACGATCAAAGACTCAGGATTGGCGCGCCAGCCGCGTCAGTATCCGGTCCAGCGCATTAGCGAACGCCTGCTTTTCCCGGTCACCGAACGGTGCCGGGCCGCCGCTGACCTGGCCCTGCTCGCGCAGGTCGGTGAACAGATTGCGAGTCGCCAGCCGTTCACCCATGTTCTGCGCGTCGAACTCCTTGCCTCGCGGGTCCAGCGCCGCCACACCCTTCTTCACCAGTCGGTCGGCCAGCGGGATGTCGCTGCAGATCACCAGTTCGCCCGGCACCGCGTGTTCCACCAGATAATCGTCCGCCGCATCCGGGCCGCTCGGCACCACGATCAGCTTGACGAGCGCCAGCGCCGGCTTGCTCTGCGGCTGCCCCGCCACCAGCACCACTTCGAAGCGGCGCTTGAGGGCGAACTTGACCACCAACTCCTTGGCCATCTTCGGGCAAGCGTCGGCATCGATCCATACGCGCATCATCTCAAGCCGCCACTCGGCGCTTTTCAGCCACCCGACTGCGACCGTACAGCACGATGATCGCCGCGATCGCCACGGCCTGCGCCGTCAGCGAATACGCATCGGCGTGAATCCCCAGCCAGTCGAAATCGAAGAACGCCACCGGCCGGGTACCGAAGATCCCGGCTTCCTGCAGCGCCTTCACGCCGTGGCCGGCAAACACCACCGACAACGCGCACAGCAGCGCTGCGTTGATGCTGAAGAACAGCGCCAGCGGCAGTTTCGCCGAGCCGCGCAGGATCACCCACGCCAGACCGAACAGCAACACCAATGCCGTCGCACCACCAGCAAGTACCGCGTTATGCCCGGCGGGACCGGCCTGCAGCCACAGGGTTTCGTAGAACAGGATCACTTCGAACAGTTCGCGGTACACCGAGAAGAATGCCAGGATCGCAAACCCGAAACGCCCGCCTCCGCCAACCAGACTCTGCTTGATGTAATCCTGCCAGGCCGCCGCGTGCCGACGGTCGTGCATCCACACCCCGAGCCACAACACCATGACGCTGGCGAACAGCGCCGTGGCGCCTTCCAACAGCTCACGCTGGGAGCCGCTGACATCGATCACATAGGCCGCCAGCGCCCAGGTTCCCAGGCCAGCCAGCAGCGCCAGCCCCCAGCCGACGTTGACGCTGCGCACCGCCGATTGCTGGCCGGTGTTGCGCAGGAACGCGAGGATCGCCGCCAGCACCAGAATCGCTTCCAGGCCTTCGCGCAGCAGAATCAACAGACCGGAGATGTAGCTCAGGGACCAGCTCAGACCGTCGCTGCCCAGCAAGCCGGCGGACTCCTTGAGTTTGGCCTTGGCCGCGTCAAGACGCTGTTCGGCCTGCTCCACCGGCAAGCCGTCCTGCAGCGATTGCCGATAGGCCATCAGGGATTTTTCGGTGTCCTTGCGCACGTTGGCGTCGACGTTGTCCAGCGAGCTCTCGACCAGTTCGAAGCCTTCCAGATACGCCGCCACCGACAGGTCGTAAGCCTGATCGTGTTCACCGGCGCGGTACGCCGCCAGGCTCTTGTCCAGCGTCGCGGCAGTGTAGTCGAGCAACTGCGCCGGGCCGCGTTTGACCTGCGGCGGCTGCGCCCGTTGTACACGGAAGATCGCCGCGGCTTCAGGGCCTTCGGCGGCCTGCACTTCGGCCGGGGTCTGGCGGGCCAGGTCGGCGATATTGTAGGTCTTGTCGGATTTGGCCGTGGCCGGATCGGCGCTGAACTGCGCGATATAGGTCGCCAGATCCCAGCGCTGACGGTCGTCCAGTTGATCGGCAAAGGCTGGCATGTCAGTGCCTTCGACGCCCTGGCCGAGGGTGCTGTAGATCGCATACAGGCTCAGGTGATCCATCCGCGCAGCGTCGCGCAGATTGGCCGGTGCCGGCGTCATGCCGAGGCCCGCCGGGCCGTCGCCGGCACCCGCGTCGCCGTGGCACACCGAGCAGTTTTGCGCGTAGAGCGGCGCACCACGGGTCGGATCAGGCGTGATGATCGGGGCCTGGCTGACTTCATAGGCCACCGCCAGTTTCGCCCCCAGTTGCCGGGCCTGACGGGCGACGTCCGCGCCATCCTGTTTCGCCGTGATCGCGGCGTGCAAGGCAGTGACGCCCTGCTCCAGCGCCACTTTCTCCGGCTTGGCCGGCAGGCCGGCGATCAGCCCTTGCAGCACTTGGGTGAATTCCAGCTGCTCGCGGTATTCGCCGTCGTCAGTGACCTTGCCTGCCTCAACCGTCGGCGGGTAATCGGCGCTGATGTAATCGAGCAGGTGCAGCGCTTGCGGCGCGCCTTCCACGGTGTCGGCCAGCAGATTGAAGCTGCTCAGGGCGCACAACGGGAACACCAGCCAGGCCAGAAATCGGGACGCGGCAGTCATGAATGAGTCTCAAGTGGAAATGCGAAGTTACATATTGTTCACTTCGAGCGCGATTCCCTCAAGCTTTCTCTCCAATACCCGGCACATGGCCATTGCCCGCCCCTATAATCCGTCACCTATCGCCTCTCTGTTCAAGGAAGAGCTGCACTCCATGCGCCAATGCTTGCTGCTCCCGGTATTAATCAGCGCGATCCTGCAACTGAGCGGCTGCGCGGCTTATCGCAATTACGATCTGGAAATGCAGCAGACCAATGACCGGTTGATGCTCGGCGACTATCAGGGCGCCCTGGATGTGCTGGAGTGGCACAACCCGTGGGAAGACAAGGACCTGCTCTACTACTTCGAGAAGGGTTCGATTCTCAGCTTCGCCAACGCCCGCCCGCAGAGCCAGAAAGCCTGGCGCAGCGCCGACCGGATGGTGTTCCAGCGTGAAGAAGCCGTGCCTTCCGCCCCCATGAAGCTGCTCAACCGGTTTGCCTATGAAATGGGCACCATGCTGGTCAATGACAAGCTCAGCCGCTACGAAGGCTATGACTACGAAAAAGTCATGCTGACCACACAGATGGCCCTCAACCAATTGGGTGAAAGTGATTTCGACGGCGCCCGGGCAGACATCAAGAAGACCCACGAACGTGAAGCACTGATCGCCCGCCAGCGGGAGCGCCAGTATGAAGAGCTCGAGGAACAGGCCAAAGCTCAAGGCATCATCGTGCAATACAAAGATCTGCAGGGCTATCCCGTCACCACCCTGGATGCGCCGGCGGTGATTGAACTGAAGAACGGCTACCAGAGTGCTTTCAGCCATTACCTGGCCGGATTCACCTATGAAGCGCTGGGTGAACGGGATCTGGCCGCACCGGGTTATCGCCAGGCGATCGAGTTGCGCCCGAACACGCCCTTCCTCGAACAGGCGTTGCGCAATCTCGACAAACCGCCGGCCAAGGATGATGAAAGCGATGTTCTGATCGTCGTCCAGAGCGGTCTGGCGCCGGCCCGCAGCTCGGTAACGGTGCCGATCCCGGTGCGGCTCAATGAAAACCTGGTCATTACCGCGCCGATCTCGTTTCCCATCCTGGTGCCGGACACCATCACACCGGCGTTCGACCACATCCTGGTGGATGGCCGCAAACGCCCGCTGACCGTGATCAACAGCGTCACCGACATGGCGTTTCGTACGCTGCGCGATGACATGCCGGCGATCATTTCCCGGGCGATGTTCCGCGCCAACATGGCCGCCATTTCCCAGGCCCAGGAAAACGAACGCAATCCGGCCAAGGCCTCGCTGGTTGTCACCGAGCACGACCCCTTTGAGGAGGCCGATACCAGAACCTGGCGCACGCTCCCCGACAAGACACTGGTGGCACGCATTAGACTGAAGAAAGGCGATCATCGATTCAATGCACCCAATGCGCCCGGAGCGTCATCGGTCATCCTGCGCATCGACCGCGATCACCAGTTGGTCAACCTGCGAGTTCTGAGAGATGTCGCCAACGTCATCGGCAATGCCAGATTGCCGGATAAGTAATGGCACCCAACTAAACCATGCAATTAAAAAGCTATTACATAGCCAGCATCGCCCGCTTATAATGCCGCGCCCGCGCTATCGCGTTGCGGCATTAAAGCTCCTCTTTTTATGAGGAATTGGCAGGAGGCCAGCGCCACTGCCGATCGGTCCCAGCAGCCCGACCCGCACCCGAGGCTGTCGCTACTCATGGAAGAAGTACCCCCATGGCATTCCGCGCTCCCACTCTGATCGCGCTCAGCGCTGTCACCCTGCTGTCCGGCTGTTCGGCGTTTCGCAACTACGATTCCGAACTGGCCCAGACCAACCAGCAACTGGCTACCGGCAACGTCGACGCCGCCCTGACCCTGCTGGAAAAGAACAACACCGGCCCGGACAAGGACCTGCTCTATTACTTCGAGAAGGGTGAACTGCTGCGCGCCAAGGGCGATCTGTCCGGCAGCCAGAATGCCTGGACCAGCGCCGACCAGGTGGTGGGCAAGTGGGAAGACTCGGTCAAGCTCGACACCGACAAGTACCTGGCCCAGTTCGGCAGTTTCCTGGTCAACGACAAGGTGCGCCGCTACGAAGGCTACGACTACGAAAAAGTCATGCTGACCACGCAGATGGCCCTGAACCTGCTGGCGGTCAACGATTTCGACGGCGCCCGCACCGCGATCAAGAAGACTCATGAACGCGAAGCGGTGATCGCCGACCTGCGCGACAAGGAATACCTCAAGAGCGAAGAGGAAGCCGAGAAAGAAGGCATCAAGACCGAATACAAGGACTTGCAGGGCTACCCGGTCGCCAGCCTCGACGCGCCGGAAGTGGTCGGCCTGAAGAACAGCTACCAGAGTGCGTTCAGCCATTACCTGGCCGGTTTCGTCTATGAAGCCCTGGGCGAGAAAGACCTCGCTGCGCCGGGCTACCGCAAGGCTGCCGAGTTGCGCCCGAACACCCCGCTGCTGGAGCAGGCGCTGGTCAATCTCGACAAGCCGGTCAAGAGCGACGACAGCGACATTCTGATCGTGGTGCAAAGCGGTCTGGCGCCGGCCCGCGATTCGATCCGCGTGCCGTTGCCGCTGCCAATCTCCAACAACGTAGTGATTACTCCGCTGTCGTTCCCGATCATCAAGCCTGACACCTCCACCGCGACGTTCGCGCAGATCGGCGTCGATGGCCAACAGGTCGACCTGACCGCACTGAACAGCACCACCGCCATGTCCCGTCGCGCCCTGCGCGATGACATGCCGGGGATCATCCTGCGCACCACCGTGCGCGCGATCACCAAAGGTGTGGCGCAGAAGAAGATCAACGAAACCAACCCGCTGGCGGGTCTGGCGGTGGGTATTTCTTCAGCTGTGCTCGAAGGTGCCGATACCCGTACGTGGCGTACCCTGCCGGACACCACACAAGTGGTCCGTCTGCGCTTGAAGAAAGGTGAGCACCAAGTCACTCTGCCGAGCGCCGTCGGTGGCTCTCAGGTCAAGATCACCGTCGACCAGCGTTATCAGGTGATCACCTTGCGCGCCGTCGGCAATCAGGTGTTCGCTGCCGGCATCGCCGCCCACGTCACCCCGAGCGCTGGCGCCACCGCCGTGGCCAGCCTCAAACAACCTTAAGAACGGAGTCTTTGCATGCGCTTCAAACTCATCGCCGTCGCCGCCCTCGCCCTGCTGGCGAGCGGTTGCGCCACACCGCCACCACCGGAGCCGGGCAGTGCCGCGAGCAAGGTCGTGGCCATGGGCCCGCAGAAACACATCGTGGTCGGCGCGATGCGCGTGGCTCGCGAAAACGGCTTCATGACCGTCAACGTGCAGTTGAGCAACACCCTCAACAGCAACAAGACGTTCTACTACCGCTTCGCCTGGCTCGGCGCGGAAGGTTTCCCGATCGCCGAAGAAGAAGTCTGGAAAAGCCAGATGATGTACGGCGCCCAGACCAGCTTCATCCAGGGCATTGCCCCGACGCCGAAAGCCGTGGATTTCCGTCTGGAACTCAAAACGCCGTAAGCCCGACACCCTATTCCCGATTCAGAGAGCATTCCCATGTTTGCACGCTTTTCCTTCATCGCCGTCCTCGCCCTGCTGGCCAGCGGTTGCGCCAACACTTCGCCGACCCTGGGCAGCAAGAACATCAGCTACGGCGACACCAAGGCCGTTGAAACCGTAACCAACGAGTTCGGTTCGACCGACCTGCAGATGATCGCCGAGTCGATGACCCGTTCTCTGGCCCAGTCCGGCATTCTGCAGGGTCGCCCTGTGGTCCAGGTTTACGACGTCAAGAACAAGACCAGCGAATACATCGACACTCGCGAAATCACCACCAGCATCAAGACCCAGCTGATGAAGTCCGGCACCGCCCGCTTCGCCAGCGACAACACCGCGATGCAGAGCCAGGTCGACCAGCTCAAGCTGCAAAACCAGAGCGGCCTGTACAAGAAGAGCACCGTGGCCAAGACTGGCAACATGATCGCCGCCAAATACCGTCTTGAAGGTTCGATCAGCTCGATCGTCAAGCGCAGCAGCGACTACAAGGACGTCTTCTACAAATTCAGCCTGCAACTGATCGACGTTGAAAGCGGTCTGGCCGAGTGGATGGACGAGAAAGAGATCCGCAAAACCACGGAGCGTTAATCGATGCGCACATGGATTGGCATGTTGGCCCTGGCTTGCGCGTTCAGCGTGCAAGCGGCCCCGAAAGTCGCGGTGACGGATCTGGCGTACCAGGAACGTGTGGAGCAATACATCCACATCGTTTCGGCCCAGAGCAATTACCGCGAGGGTTATTACAGCGCCAGTGGGTCTTCGAGCTATAACGAGCTCGAAGCCACCACCAGCTACATCGAACAGACCGAGCTGCGTAAGTTCACCGGCGACATCAAGGGTGAAATCCTGCGCACCGGCATGTTCCAGCTGGTGCAGGGCACGCCGTACACCGCGTCGTCCAAGGGTGACGTCTACGACGTGATCAAGCGGATCAAGGCCGGCAACTTCAAGGGTGCCGACTACGTGTTGTTCGGCACGGTGTCGGACATCGACTTCACCCAGGACGTGAATGAGCTGGCGAACACCGACAGCTATTCCGCCGTACTGGGCCTGACGCTGGTGGCCGATTTCAGCCTGATCAACACCAAGACCTTCGAAATCACTTCGGCCTTCACGGCGATGGGTGAAGCGCAGGACACCAAACTGGTGAACCACCGCGACATCAAGATCTCGCTCAACCGCCCGCGGGTGGTGCGTGACGTGTCGAAGGCGCTGGGCGAAGACGTGGCCGGACAGCTGAGCATGCAGCTGGGCGGTGGAAGCTACGAGCAGCCGCGTGAGCCGCAGCAACGCAACAATCTGCCGCGAGATACCGCGCCGGTAATCCTGCGCTGATCAACCGCCGGAAACGAAAAAGGCGACCTGAAAAGGTCGCCTTTTTTGTGCCTGTACGCTTTATGCGGCCGCTTTGCGCAACGTCGCCATGAACGCCGCCGCGCCGATGAACAGCCCGGCAAAGGTGCGGTTCATACGTCTTTGCTGGGTCGGTGTGCGCAGCAGACGCAGCACCTTCGACGCCAGACCGGTGTAGCCGGCCATGACGATCAGATCGACCGCGATCATGGTCACACCGATCACCACGTACTGGATAAATAACGGCGCATGCGGATTGATGAACTGCGGCAGCACCGCCAGCATGAACACCAGCGCCTTGGGGTTGCTGATATTCACCAGAAAGCCACGGAACACCAGAGCCAGCGGTTTGCCGATCGGCCGGACCGCCGCGTCGTCACTCATGTCCATCGGCTGTGCGCGCCATTGCTTGATCGCGAGATAAACCAGATAGGCGACACCAAACCATTTGATCGCGTGAAACGCTGTGGCGGAAGCGGTGAGGATCGCGCCGACACCGGCGCCGACGATGGCAATCTGCACGGCCAGGCCGATCTGCAGGCCCAGGGCGTTCCAGTAACCACGCCAGAAACCGTATTGCAGGCCGCTGGACATCGACGCAATGGCGCCGGCACCCGGAGAAAGACTGATCACCCAGCAGGCGGCAAAAAACGCCAGCCATGTTTGAAGCTCCATCGCACACCTCGACTCGGACTCGTGACAATCCTCAAAACTAATGCGGATTGGACTGGATGACTACCGTTTTTTTGTCGGATGTTGTGGCCGCCGACCAACGTGGCCGGCGCCCGGTCACTTTTCGAAACCGCTGGAAGGGAAGACATCCGTGCCGCGCCAGCGTCGCACCGAACGCTGGAAGAACAGGCTGTTGGGTACTTGCACCATGGCGCTGCCGGTGCCGAGCTCTTCAGCTTCGATCAAGGTGGTGTAGAGCAGATTGATCGCCACCACGCGGCCTTTGACGCCGGGCTTGTCGGTGGTGTCGACCAGTTCGACCACATCGCCAAGACGGAACGGGCCGACGGTGAAGATCAGAATCGCGCAGAGCAGGTTCGACAGCACACTCCACATGGCGAAGAACGCCACCGCCGCCACTGCGACGAAACCCGACAACGCGGTCCACAGCACCGTGGCCGACACCCCGAGTCGTTCCAGCACGAAGATCAGCGCACTGCCCATGATCAGCCAGCGCAGACCACCGCGCAGCGGCATCAGCAACTGCGGCGGGAACGGATACTTCTCGCCCAGGCGAGTCAGGAATCGGGCGACGACTCGCTGGGCGAAGTAGCCGGCCAACAGGATCAGCAGAATCTGCACGCCGAGCCAGATCGGCTCGACCCACATCGCCGGCAATGGAAGTTTGAAGGCTTCCATCAGGACAACGCCTCCAGCTCCGCCTGCATGCTTTCCAGGGTTTCCAGGGCTTGCATCCACGCTTCTTCAAGTTCGCCTTCGCGGACTTTCAGCTTGGCCTGTTCGGCCAGCAAGTCACGCAATTCGTTCTTGCGCGCCGGCTCGTAGAGGTCGCTGTCGCCAAGGCTGGCATCGACCTTCGCCAGCTTCTCGTGCAGCTTGCCGAGCTCGGCTTCGAGCTTGTCGGCTTCGCGCTTGTGCGGCGCCAGTTGCTGACGCAACGCAGCGGCGGCTTGACGCTGGGCCTTCTTGTCGGTCTTGTCCGGGTTGACCGGTGTGTTGCTGACCGGGGCGTTGCGCTGACGGTACTCGACCAGCCAACGGGCGTAGTCCTCAAGGTCGCCATCGAACTCCTCGACCTTGCTGTCCGCGACCAGGAAGAAGTTGTCGGTGGTGCTCTTGAGCAGATGCCGATCGTGGGAAACCACCAACACCGCGCCGCTGAATTCCTGCAACGCCATGGTCAGCGCCAGGCGCATTTCCAGGTCGAGGTGGTTGGTCGGTTCGTCGAGCAGCAGCAGGTTCGGCCGTTCCCAGGCGATCAGCGCCAGGGCCAGACGGGCCTTTTCGCCACCGGAGAAATTCAGCACCGGTTCGTCGATCCGTGCGCCACGGAAGTCGAAACCACCAAGGAAATCGCGCAGGGTCTGCTCGCGCTCGGTCGGCGCCAGACGCTGCAAGTGCAGCAACGGGCTGGCCTTGGAATCCAGCGAGTCGAGTTGATGCTGAGCGAAGTAACCGACCACGGTGTTCTCACCGCGAGTCAGGCGCCCGGCCAGCGGTGACAGCTCGCCGGCAAGGTTCTTGATCAGGGTCGATTTACCCGCGCCGTTGGGGCCGAGCAAGCCGATCCGCGCGCCGGGGGTCAGTTGCAGCTTGACCTTCTCCAGCACGGTTTTCTCGCCATAACCCAGACGTGCATCGGACAGATCGATCAGCGGGCTGGAGATCTTGGTCGACTCGCGGAACACGAAATCGAACGGCGAGTCGACGTGGGCAGCCGACAGCTCTTCCATGCGCTCCAGCGCCTTGATCCGGCTCTGGGCCTGACGGGCCTTGGTCGCCTGGGCCTTGAACCGGGCGATGTAGCTTTCCATGTGCGCACGCTGCGCCTGTTGCTTCTCGTAGGCCTGTTGCTGCTGGGCCAGACGCTCGGCACGGGCGCGTTCGAACGCGGTGTAGCCGCCACGGTAGAGCGTCAGCTTGCGCTGATCGACGTGGGCCACGTGATCGACCACTTCATCGAGGAAGTCCCGGTCGTGAGAAATCAGCAGCAAGGTGCCGGGGTAACTTTTCAGCCACTCTTCGAGCCAGATGATGGCGTCGAGATCCAGGTGGTTGGTCGGTTCGTCGAGCAGCAACAGGTCTGATGGGCACATCAAAGCCTGCGCAAGGTTCAGACGCATCCGCCAGCCACCGGAGAAATCTCCTACCTGACGATCCATCTGCTCGTTGGTGAATCCGAGGCCGGCGAGCAACTTGCGTGCACGCGCATCGGCGGTGTAGCCGTCGGCGCTGTCGAGTTCGGCGTGCAGACGGGCCAGCGCGGTGCCGTCGTGGGCCTCTTCGGCTGCCGCGAGCTCACGCTGCACTTCGCGCAGGCGCAGGTCGCCGTCGAGCACATAGTCGACCGCCAGACGCTCGAGTGTGTCGACCTCCTGGCGCATGTGGGCGATACGCCAGTCGGCCGGCAGCAGGCAGTCGCCCGAGTCCGGGTGCAACTCACCGCGGAGCAAGGCGAACAGGCTGGATTTGCCGGCGCCGTTGGCACCGATGAGGCCGGCTTTGTGGCCGGCGTGCAGGGTCAGCTCGGCGTCTTCTAGCAGACGTTGCGGGCCACGCTGTAAAGTCAGGTTCTGAAGTCGGATCATAATGGCGGCGGAGTCTACCAGCTTCCCCCGCAACTGGCGCGAGTAGCACGATGTCCTCTGACCTGTGGAGCTTTGCCCTTGCCGTCTACGCCCGTCCCGGCGTGGAGGATGCCTGCCTGCGCCTGCAATCGGCGGGGGCCAACGTGTGCCTGATGCTGTGCGGTTTATGGCTGGAACAACGCGATGCGACTTGTGACGAGGCGCGTGCGCGGCAGCTTCTGGAACTGACAGAGCCCTGGGACCGGGAAGTGGTCCAACCGTTGCGTGCATTGCGCATGCAGTGGAAAACCCTGGCCGACACCGATCCGGTGCTCAAGGGGATGCGCGAGCAGATCAAGGGATTGGAGCTGGAGGCGGAGCGCGCTCTGCTGTCACGACTGGAAGGCGCCGCGCAAGGCTGGAAGCGTCATTCGAAAGAATCGAGTGACTGGCTGGAAGTACTGGCCGGCCCTGCGGCCAACCTGAACCGCGCCGCGCGGCGGGGGCGGCGCGTCGCGGCGACCGGCGCTTAGGAAGCGCTGGACGGGTTGCTGGCGACGCTCGACACCGGCGCCGACGATGGCGTGGTTGCGGTGGTCGAGGTAGGGGCGGCGGATGCCGGTGCTGCGGTCGGAGCCGGGGTTGCCGGTGCGGCAGGTTTGGCAGCAGGCGCAGTGGCCGGTTTTGCTGCAGCTGGTTTTGCTGCTGGCTTGGCGGCAGCCGGCTTGGCAGCGGCAGGTTTTTTCACCGCAGGTTTCGCGGCTGGCTTGGCGGCCGGTTTGGCAGCGGTCGCTGGCTTGGCTGCGGTCGTTGCAGGCTTCGCTGCAGCAGCAGGTTTGGCCGCAGCTTTTACCGCAGGCTTGGCCGCTGGTTTCGCCGCCGCTTTGGCTGCTGGTTTGGCAGCAACCGGCTTGGCAGCGTTTTTCGCCGCAGGCTTGGCAGCAGCAGTTTTGGCAGCTGGTTTAGCAGCCGCTTTAACGGCTGGTTTTGCTGCCGGTTTAGCGGCCACTTTGGTGGCTGGCTTGGCAGCTGGTTTTGCAGCGGCAGTTCTTGCCGGAGCCGCTTTCGCAGCAGCGGTTTTCGCCGCAGGTTTGGCGGCTGGTTTTGCAGCAGCCGGTTTGGCCGCTGTGGTTTTAGCCGCAGGTTTGGCAGCGCTGGCTGCGGGTTTCTTCGCGGCTGGTTTTGCAGCGGCTTTCACTGACGCTTTGGCCGGTGCTTTTGCAGCAGGTCTGGCGGCCGCTTTTTTCGCAGGCACCGCTGCAGGTTTAGCCGAACGCAGGGACAACGCCTTGCCGACAGCTTCTTGAACACGACCGACACCCTGGGCCAGTTTCAGGCTTTCCTGGGCATCGCGCTTGAGTTGCAGAATGTAGCTGCGAGTATCGGACTGACGCTCCTTCAGCGCATCGAGCAGATCTTCGAGTTCCTTCACGGCAGCCTTGGCCTTGGTCTGCGCCTTGGCTTTACCGGCTGCTGCTGCGTCCTGCAATTTGGTGCGGGATTTGTGCAGTTTTTCTTGCGCCTTGCCGCGTTGCTTTTCCAGTTTGGCGAGCAGTTTTTCAGCATCAGCCAAGGCTTGGGAGCAAGCGTTTTCCAGATGCTCGAGCAGGCTGCCCGAGAGTTGTTGGAGTAAATGCAACGGAGTGTTTACAGGCTTCTTGGTGGCCGACATGGTTTACCTCCTGGCTGACGTGAGTGCGGCTCATACTAGACCTCTGCTGCTACCGCCGCTAGGGCATGTTGACAGTATCGAAAGCACTCGGTTGCAGGCTTGCGAAAAACTTCTGCACCTTGGCAAAAGCAGTTCACCGTTGCAGACGTTCGCGCTGGCATAATCCTCCGCAATTCAGGACGGAGAGTGCCCATGTCGCGCTACCTTTTTTTATCCCTCTGCATGATTTTCTCCATGGCTCAGGCCGACGAAAAAACCACCGCGAACGATGCCCATGATCTGGCTTACAGCCTCGGTGCCAGCCTCGGTGAACGACTGCGTCAGGAAGTGCCGCAGCTACAGATCCAGGCACTGATCGAAGGTCTGCAACAGGCTTATCAAGGTAAGCCGCTGGCATTGAGCGAAGCACGTATCGAGCAGATCCTCGCCGATCACGAATCGCAGACAGCCGAGCAGGCAGCCATGCCTTCGACTGAAGCCGCGATGGAAAACGAGCGACGGTTTCTCACCGCCGAAAAAGCCAAGCCGGGTGTAAAGGAGCTGGCCGACGGCATCCTGTTGACCGAGCTGACACCGGGAAATGGCACGAAGGCCGGCCCGGATGGAAAAGTGCAGGTGCTGTACATCGGTCGACTGCCTGACGGCACCGTGTTCGATCAGAACAGTCAGCCGCAGTGGTTCAATCTCGACAGCGTGATCGCCGGATGGCGCACCGCGCTGCAGAACATGCCGGTCGGCGCGAAGTGGCGACTGGTGATTCCATCGGATCAGGCTTATGGCGCCGACGGTGCCGGTGACTTGATCGCGCCGTTCACACCGTTGGTGTTCGAAGTGGAATTGCGCGGCGCGACCAGTTGATCGCCCAATAAAAAACGGTGCGCCTGGGGCGCACCGTTTTTGTGTCTTGCGAGGTTCGATTCAGGCCTGAACCGAATCCTCTTCCTTGTGTGCGGTATGCAACACTTCGATCAGGCAGTCTTCCAGTTCGAAGCGTTCGTGGAGCAGACCGCCCAACTCCTTGAACTTCTCGGCAACGCATTTGCCTTCATCGCAAAGGTCGTTGAACGCGAGCAGCTTTTCAGTAATGACATCGATCCGTGGATAGATCGTCTCGGCCAGTTCCAGGCCGCGCTTGTCGTTGAAGGCCTTGGCCTCGCCCGTCAGCTGTTCGTAGATCTCGAAGTGCCCGGCCGAGACGTAATCGACCAGCACGCCGCAGAATTCCTGCAAGGGCTTTCGATCCTCGGACAGTGCCTGAGGTTTGGCGCCCAGCCTGTCATAGGCAGCGATCAATTCCTCACGCTCCTGCAGCCAGCGGTCGATCAGCAGATGAACTCCACCCCAACGTTCCTGAGCATTCTGACAACTTTCGAGCATGGCGATCTCTCTTCCCTTGTGGGTCATGCTGCTCTACACCCGCGCCTCTTCTTGTGAATATTGCTTTGAGAGGAGGCCGGGCAGAGCGTCATCGAGCAACACAATTCCAATGACACGTGCGGGCCAGATTATGCCCGCACGCCTATGGCTTCAAGGTACGCAGGAGAGAAAGTTCATACAAGTGTTTAATCCCTGACCAGCGCCGGGTGCGACGGTTGGCCGCTGAGTGGTCGCTGCAAAGCCATCCAGACCTGTCGCAATAACTGGTAAACGGCGAGGATCGACATCCCCACGAAAAACAGCAGACTCCACTCCGGAATGCTCAGATCGAACAGCGTCCAGGACAATTCCGCGCAATCGGCAGTGTCGTTGAACATCCGCATCAGCGCGCATAACCACGGCAGACTGCTGAACATTTCTTCTGGATTGGGCGCACAGTGCGCCAGTTCCTGCAGTGAATCGCTTTGAAATAACACCTGCCGCCACGCCGCCGTCGTGCCGCCGAGACTGCTCAGCAACGTCACCATCCAATACAGCGACAGGCCGACACGCTGCGGACCATGGACCGCAGCCAAACCACAACACAAGGTGAGAACGCTCATGAACAGGCGCTGGACCAGGCACAGACTGCAGGGCACCAGACCAACCGCGTATTCGAGGTAATAGGAAGCTCCCAGGGCTAGAATCCCCGCAGTGAAAGCCATAAAGAACAGGGAGCGTGAGCAGGCCAACGACATGGCTTATCCGTAACAATAAAGACAGGCAGTTACGGTAGAGGAAAGGGCCTCGGGCTTTCAAGACAGGGTAATGGCGACACTTCACCAGAGGTGTAGGGAAATCCCGACAGAGACGAGAGGATTCTGCGAAGTCCGCTGTAGGACTTTGTTCCGGAGGTGGTTTTCCGAAGGTTATTCAATCACTCGGGAAGAAACGGAGGAGCAAGCTCCTCCATCCCGATCACGCGCGAGCCGCCACCGGCAGCGGTGCTGCGAGCAAGCGCTCGTCCAGCAGACCGAGGCCCTCCTGGAACAACATGTTGCTACGGTCAGTGTCGCCAAGCCGTGCCAGAAGACGAGCCAGTTCCGCGCACGCTTCCGGATTGCGCTGCACGCGCAGGCTGCTTTCCAGGTAATCCCGCGCCTTGCCCCAAAGACTGGCTTGCAGGCACAGACGTCCCAGCGTCAGCAGCAGGCTGGCATCGCCCGGATGATCCTTGAGCCAGCCTTCCGCCGTCTGCAACTGCCGCGCCGGGTCACTGCCACGTACCAGACCATAGAGGCGCGCCAGATGGCTGTCGTACTTGCGCTTGAGCGCCGTGCGCAAAACTTCTTCCGCCTCGACCTGAGCGCCCAGCTGACGCAGTTGCTCGGCGTATGCCAGCACCAGCGCAGGCTCCTGACGCTGGGCAGACGTCAGTTGCTGCCAGGCCCGGTTCAGCGACTGCAAACCCACCGCACCATCCTCTTCGCGATGCGCCGCCAGGGAGAGGTTTTCTCCCCAGGCACGACGCTCGAGTTCGGTCAGTTCGGCCGGTGGCAGAACTTTGTCCTTGCGCAGCTCCGGCAACAGCCGGATCACTGACGACCAGTCACCGCGCTGCTGATGCAGGCGCTGCAACTGACGCAAGGTCTGGACATTGTGCGGATGGCGCTCGTGCATCGCCTGCAATGTGACCAGCGCACCATCGGTATCGCCACGATCGGTCTGCAACTGCGCATGGCTGAGGGCGATCGCCAGTTCGGCCTGCGGCTGACGCTCGAGCGCGCGCTCCAGCAGGCGATCGCTTTCCTCGTAGTTGCCTTGTTCGTTGGCGGCGCGGGCGGCACCCAGGTAATACAGCAACGGTTGACGCTCGGCTTCGGCGGCCCGGTAAAGGTGACGCTGGGCACTGGCCCAGCGACCTTCGGCCAGGTCGAGCTGACCGTGCTCGATCGCCACCTGCACGCGACGGCTGCGGTTGCGACGCGACCATGGATTGACCACGCCGCCGGAGGTCAGCACCAGTTCGACCAGCGCCTTGATACCCCAGACCAGCAGCCACAGCACCGCCACCACTGCCAGGGTTGCCCACAGGCTCGATTCATAACGAAAGCTTTTGTAGGCGACCAGCACGTAACCGGAATGCTCGGCAATCGCCAGACCCAGCGCCGCCGTTGCCGCGATCACCAGAAACACGATCACATACAGGCGCTTCATGGTGTCGCCTCCTGCGCGGTACTTGCGGCCGGTTTGGCGAAGGGTTTCACCGAGTCTTCGGCGTTGACGTTACGGCGCTCCAGATAGGCCTGCACCGTGCTCAAGGTTCCGGTGAGATCCGGTGTGTTGACGGTAACCGGTTGCTTGCTCAGTTCCGCGACCTGTTCGAGCATGATTTTGCTCTGCGGGTTGTCCGGGTTGAAGTTGCCCGCGAGGACGTCACGCGCTTCGGCCAGGGCCTGGGTGTACACCGGCGCCTGACCGTTGAGCGCGGCCCATTGCGCCTGCTCGAGCGCAAGGCTCAGGGCCAGACGCACCTGGCTCAGGCTCTGGCCGGCGAGCAGCGGCCGAACGTTTTTGTCGGCGTTGAAATCGATGCGGATATAGCGCGAGATCTGATCCCACCACTGCGCCCAACGACTGGCACCGTCGCCATCGGAAGTCAGGCCCAACAGCGAATCGCCGCGATCCTTGTACTCCGGCGCCAGCTCGGTGAGACCGACGACCTGATCGCGCAAGGCGCCCAGGCGCAGGAACAGCCCGGTGCGATCCGGCTGCTCGGTACTGCGCAGCGCTACAAGAGTTTTCGCCACTTGCTCGCGGGCGGCGAACGAGCCGGGATCGTTCTGCTCGCGCAGGATTTCGTCGGCACCCTGGACCAGCGCCTGGGCGCTGCTGATGTCCTGCAGGGCGGAAAGACGCAGGCTGGCCAGACGCAGCAAGTGCTCGGCCTCGGCCAGGCGCCAGTCCTTGCGGCTGGCGCCGAGGACGGTTTCCAGGCGTTGATTGAGGCGCTGCTGATCGCCCTGAAGTTGCGACACCAGACGCTGGCGATCAGCAAGCTCATCGGCGCCAGGCAATTGCCCGAGGCGCTCGGTCAGTCGTTGCTCGTTGAGCTTCAGGGTCTGGGCCTGATCGCTCAATGCCTGAACCTGACTCAATTGATTTTGCGTGTTGGCCTGCAGATGTCGCACCTGCCAGACACCCCAGCCACCCACCGCAACACCGGCGGCGCCGAGCAGCAGCGCGAGAATGGCCAATCCGTTGCCTCGGCGCGGTTCCGCGGCCGGTGGCGGTGCATCAACCGGTGTATCGATCACAGGTTGAACGTCATCTTTAGGCAAGGCTGTTTCGCTCACGTATCCATCCTTTGCATTAGAGAACGGGCACGGGATGCTCCCGTAACGCCGTCAGCAAGGCCGCAGCACTGGCGCCGCGACAATCCACAACTGTTCGGGCCCCGGCGGCACTTGCCTGCTCGGCAACCCTTGGGCTTGGAACAAACAACGGCAACTGCGCCAGTGCAGGCCAGCTGTCGCCGGCCAGTTGGCGCAGGTGCTCGAAACCCTGTCCACTGCTGACCACCAGCCCGTTCAGGCGTTCCGCTGCAATCCTGCGGGGCAGCTCCTGCGGCGGATAGTCCGGCAGGTCGCGACGGTACAACTCCAAGTATTCGACACTAGCACCAAGCGTGCGCAGGCGCTCGGCCAGCAGCTCGCGTCCGCCCTCCCCGCGCAGGATCAATACCTGTGAACCGGGCATGGCCACCGCCTCAAGCAGACGCGGCAATTGCAGCAAGGCTTCGCTGTCGTCGCCCGCGTCCGGGAAGCTCACATCCAGCCCCCGATCCCGAAGGATAGCGGCGGTCGCCGCGCCCACGCTGAACCACGGCATCGTCGGCGTCGCCAGCCGCAGAGCGTCGAGCAGATCCACCGCGATCCGCGCCGCTGGCTTGCTGACCACGATCACCGCGCTGTAGCGCGGCAGTTGCATGATCGTGCGGCGCATTGTGTCAGAGACCGGCAGAGGGGCGATTTCCAAAAGCGGCAGACAGCTGCTGAAAAACCCTTGTTCGGCCAGCACGGCGGCGAGCGCCGAACAGTCCTCCGCCGGGCGCGTCAGCAGCAGGCGCCAGGCGGTCACTCGTGACCTGCCTCG
Source organism: Pseudomonas sp. B7 (assembly GCF_016735645.1). NCBI lineage: Bacteria > Pseudomonadati > Pseudomonadota > Gammaproteobacteria > Pseudomonadales > Pseudomonadaceae > Pseudomonas > Pseudomonas sp. B7. Next base: position 264,571 of record NZ_JAERRE010000007.1, on the reverse strand, counting down.
CCGTAGACTGCCTTGAGAATATCGTCGGCGCCTTGGCTGAGCAGGTCTTCGGCCACCTGCACGCCCAGCGTCTCGGCTGCCGCACGCGGTGCACGGGCTTGTGCGTTGAGCAGCTTGCCGCCGCTCGGCTCGCCCACCAGCCCGCGCAGCCACAACTGATCGCCTTCGAGCACGGCGTAGCAGGCGATCGGCACTTGGCAGCCGCCATTCAGGTGTTTGTTGAGGGCACGCTCGGCCGTGACACGGTCAGCGGTGTCGGCATGATGCAGGGGCGCAAGCAAGGCATGGATTTCAGTGTCGGCGCTGCGGCATTCGATACCGACGGCGCCCTGGCCACCGGCCGGCAGACTGTCGTCGACGCTGATGGCCGAGGTGATGCGATCTTCGAAACCGAGGCGGATCAGGCCCGCTGCCGCGAGGATGATCGCGTCGTACTCGCCGGCGTCGAGCTTGGCCAGACGGGTGTTGACGTTGCCGCGCAGGAAACGGATCTCGAGATCAGGACGGCGCGTCAGCAACTGCGCCTGACGGCGCAGGCTGGACGTGCCGACGATGCTGCCGGCTGGCAACGCATCGAGGCTGGAATACGTATTGGAGACAAACGCGTCACGCGGATCTTCGCGCTCGCAGATGCAAAACAGACCAAGGCCTTCGGGAAAATCCATCGGCACGTCTTTCATCGAGTGCACGGCAATGTCGGCTTCGTTTTCCAGCAGCGCGGTTTCCAGTTCCTTGACGAACAGGCCCTTGCCACCGATTTTCGACAGGGGCGAATCAAGCAGCTTGTCGCCGCGACTGACCATGGGCACCAGCGTCACCAGCAGGCCCGGGTGGGCTGCTTCCAGACGGGCTTTGACGTATTCGGCCTGCCAGAGGGCCAGAGCACTTTTGCGGGTGGCGATGCGGATTTCGCGAGAGGACATGGATCAATCCGTACTGAATAGATACGGCGGATAATAACAGCTCAGCCAAATCCACTTTGACCTGAATCAGAAACGGCGTGGCCTCCCTGGCCTGCAATGCCTGGTGAAAAGAACGAAGAACCGCCCGGAGCCTGCGGACTAAAGCCCCTGCATCATTTTGCGCACGCCCGCCACATGCCGGCGGCTGACGATCAGCGCGTCACCGTTGAGGCCCTTGAGGAACAACTGGAAGTGGCCCAGCGGTGTACGTTGCAGACGCTCGATGCGGTCGCGGGCGACCAGCGCGTTGCGGTGGATCCGCACGAAGCGCTCGCCGAATTCGTCTTCCAGCGCCTTGAGCGGCTCATCCAGAAGGACTTCGCCAGCTTCGTGGCGCAATGTCACGTATTTGTGGTCGGCAATGAAGTACACCACCTGATCCAGCGGAATCAGTTCGATGCCTTTGCGGGTGCGGGCGCTGATGTGGCTGCGCGGGCCGTTACCGCTTTCGGCGGCAGGACGGGTCAGGGCCGAGAGCTGGGCCCGGTTGGGACGTTCAGCCCGTTTCAGGGCGTCATGCAGATGTTCGGTTCGCACGGGTTTCACCACATAGCCCACGGCGCTGGCCTGCAGGGCTTCCACGGCAAATTCATCGGGACCTGCGCAAAACACCACGGCCGGCGGGGTTTCGCGTTCGCACAGACGGGCAGCCACCTGCAGGCCATCGAGGCCCGGCATGCGGATATCGAGCAGTACGATATCCGGCTTGTGGCTGTCGATCAGTGCCAACGCCTCTTCGCCATTGGTGGCGCTGGGCTCCAGGACTGTGTAGCCCTCGAGCTCGCTCACCATTCGGCTGAGTCGCTCGCGGGCCAGTGGTTCGTCATCAACGATCAGGACATTCATATTGCGCTGGATTCCTGCGTGAGTCTCGCACAAGGATAGCGTAGACAAGTGGAGTGACGTCCGTCACCGCGATCCACGCTAAGACTAGCGCGAGCGCCAAAAAGTGCCGTACGTCGGCTGGCAATATTTGCCGACACCTGCAACGTACCGCCTGAAGCCCGTCGCCGACTGCGTTTTACGCAGGGTATGCCAATGGCCAATACACCCACCCCTCTCTCTTCTTATAGTCGGTGGCCGGACCTTTGCGCGATCCGCCGCCACGTCGACCCCTATGTCCTACTGTAGACGCTCGTCGGACCGATATTGCTCAATCGGAAAATATCCTTGCGCAAATCCTCCCGCGACACCGGCGACTATGGAGGAGGAGATGAGAAAAAAACGTATCGACCAGTGTCAGCGACAGGATTGGCAACCCTGTTATTATCCGCGCCAGCGTTTCACGCCTTCTTTCTTCAAGCCGATACGAGCGAATTCATGAGCACTGACAAGACCAATCAGTCCTGGGGCGGCCGCTTCAGTGAACCCGTCGACGCCTTCGTCGCCCGCTTCACCGCCTCCGTCACTTTCGACCAGCGCCTGTATCGCCACGACATCATGGGCTCGATCGCCCACGCCACCATGCTGGCCAAGGTCGGCGTGCTGACGGATGCCGAGCGCGACAGCATCATCGATGGCCTGAAGACCATCCAGGGCGAAATCGAGGCCGGCCAGTTTGACTGGCGCGTCGACCTCGAAGACGTGCACATGAACATCGAAGCACGCCTGACCGACCGCATCGGCGTCACCGGCAAGAAGCTGCACACCGGCCGTAGCCGCAACGACCAGGTCGCCACCGACATCCGCCTGTGGCTGCGTGACGAAATCGACCTGATCCTGAGCGAAATCACCCGCCTGCAAAAAGGCCTGCTGGAGCAGGCCGAGCGTGAAGCCGCCAGCATCATGCCGGGCTTTACTCACCTGCAGACCGCTCAGCCGGTGACCTTCGGGCACCACATGCTGGCCTGGTTCGAAATGCTCAGCCGCGACTACGAGCGTCTGGTCGACTGCCGCAAGCGCACCAACCGCATGCCGCTGGGCAGCGCCGCACTGGCCGGCACCACTTACCCGATCGACCGCGAATACACCGCACAACTGCTGGGCTTCGACGCCGTCGGCGGCAACTCGCTGGACAACGTGTCCGACCGTGACTTCGCCATCGAATTCTGCTCGGCCGCGAGCATCGCGATGATGCACCTGTCGCGCTTCTCCGAAGAGCTGGTGCTGTGGACCAGCGCGCAATTCCAGTTCATCGATCTGCCAGACCGTTTCTGCACCGGCAGCTCGATCATGCCGCAAAAGAAAAACCCCGACGTGCCAGAGCTGGTACGTGGCAAGACCGGCCGTGTGTTCGGCGCCCTGATGGGCCTGTTGACCCTGATGAAAGGCCAGCCACTGGCCTACAACAAGGACAATCAGGAAGACAAGGAACCGTTGTTCGACGCCGCCGATACCCTGCGCGACTCGCTGCGGGCTTTTGCCGACATGATCCCGGCGATCAAGCCAAAGCACGCGATCATGCGTGAAGCGGCACTGCGCGGTTTCTCCACCGCCACCGACCTGGCCGACTACCTGGTACGCCGTGGCCTGCCGTTCCGTGATTGCCACGAGATCGTCGGTCATGCCGTGAAGTACGGCGTCGACACCGGCAAGGATCTGGCGGAAATGAGCCTGGAAGAACTGCGTCAGTTCAGCGACCAGATCGAGCAGGACGTGTTTGCAGTGCTGACCCTGGAAGGTTCGGTAAATGCCCGTGACCACATCGGCGGCACTGCGCCGGCGCAGGTCAAGGCTGCCGTGGTTCGTGGTCAGGCGTTGATCGCCAGCCGCTAAAAGCATCGCGGGCAAGTCGAGTTTTCGACTTGCCCGCGAACTTGCTCAAGGTTTTCTACTTTTTGGCGGCGATCATCGCCAAAAACGCCGGCATCGCCGCATCCTTGTCCGCTGCAATCTTCTGCACATGAGGATTCCGCTCAAGCCGCTCCAGCAGCGCCTTGGCCTTCGGCATGTCCGCCAGCAGATCCAGACCGAACAGTTTGTGCCCCACCGCAGCCGCCAGCGGCACGCTGTAGAGAAAGTACAAATCCGCAATGCTCAGGCGGTCGCCCGCCACATACGGGGCGAACTTGCCGTGACGTCCCAACGCCGCAAAGCCCAGCAGTAATTCAGCCTTGGTTTTCTCCTTGATCGCCTCCGGCAGCGCCGTGCCGAAAAACGCTTCGCCGTAACAGGCACGGGCCGGCAGCTCGATATACAGTTCGATCTCCTTGGCCACCGCCATTACCTGAGCGCGGGCAAACGGCTCGGTCGGCAGCAGCGGGACACCCTTCTGGCTGCTTTCGAGGTATTCGAGCATCACCATCGTTTCATTGATGTAGCCGCCTTCGGCCCCCAGCACCGGGACCTTGCCGCGCGGACTGATGGCCAGAGATTCAGGCGTAGGCGTCGGGTAGAACGTGACCTCTTCGAACGGCAGGCCTTTTTCCAGCAACGCCAGTTTGACCATGTTGTAGTAGTTGCTGACGGAGAATCCATAGAGCTTGAACATCACATAGCCTCCAGGCCGTGCGGGGTGGGCAGTGCCTGTTTATAGATTGCACCGGGGATTCGCGCCAGCAGCATCACGCCGCTGAATGCGGGTAAACTGGCGCCTTTCCTTGAGGAGCCTGCCATGAGCGAGCCGACTGACATCGACAATGATGAAGAAGAGTTCACCGAATCGACGCTGATCGAAGCGATCGAGAACCAGATCGAAAGTGACAACCCGCCAGCGGCCAAGGCAACCTTCAACAAGCTGACGCTGGTCGGCTACGAGCGTGACGACATCCTGAATCTGATGGCCCACGTGCTGGCCTACGAAATCGACGCGATGCTCGACGAAGACCGCGCGTTCAATACCGAGTGGTACGAAACCGCGCTGCGCGCGCTGCCGGAACTGCCACCGGAAAAGCAGTAAACGGCCCTGCCCCGTGGGAGCAGGCCTGCTCCCACACAATTTGTCACCCATCTCTGCGGCCTTCCGCCACCCCCTGACTACACTGGAATCCACCCCGGGACAAAAACCCTGACACGCGCACTGGACAGGCCGCGCCGGCAGGTTCACCTTAGGGGCGCTGTCGTCCAATTCCTAGAAAGTCTGGAGTCCTTATGTCGCTTACCCCTGAGTTGGTTGCCGAACTGGAAGTCCTCGCACTCTTCAACCTGGACAGTTCCCAGGAAGGTCTGAAAATTCATCAGACCGCTGCCCCGAAGCACATTGCCGCCGCACAACGCCTGTTCGAAAAAGAACTGACAGACCAGCCTGATGGCGGTTACCTGACCAGCCTCGGTCGCGATGCCGCACAAAACGTGCAAACCGTACTGACGATTCTCAGAGAGCAGCAAACCGCCTGATCCTCCCGACTTTGCCCACGGAAACCCCTGCCACGGGATTTCCGCGGGCCAGCCATGAACGTCCCCCATCGCCGCGCGATAGAAATCTGACGTCAAAAAACAAATTCAGCTTAAAACTCCTGCCGCTCAGGCGCTAAACTCCCGGACACCCGAGACCCCTTGCCTCCGAGCCCTGCGCGCCGGTTTGAGCCGACATGACCCGCACCCATGAAATCCGCCCCGACCTGGACGAAGGCATCGACCGCAAGGTACTCAGCCAGCTACGCGCGCGTTTTCTGAAACTCAATGAAGGCCGCCTGAACCGGGCGCTGGAAGGTCTGTCGACGCGCCAGCAAAGCGTGCTCACGCTGCTGCCACTGTTTTTCCACGTCAATCATCCGCTGTTGCCCGGTTATGTCTCGGGCAGTACGCCGGCCGGGCTGTCGAATTACGAACCCGACGCCGATGTGCTGGCCGAAGCTCAGCGCCTGACGCGCTCGTTCTCCTATAAGCCGCGTCACGGCAGCAACCCGCCACGGCCGATTCACGGGCTGTTCCTGATGGGCAGCCTCGGCACGCTGGCCCAGGCCGACCAGAGCGACATGGATGTGTGGGTCTGCCACGCCCCCGACCTTAGCGACAGTGATCTGGCCGAGCTGCGCAAGAAATGCCAGCTGCTCGAAACCTGGGCCGCCAGCCAGGGGGCCGAGGCGCACTTTTTCCTGATCGACCCGGTGCGCTTCGTCAAAGGCGAACGCGACACCCAGCTCAGCTCCGAAGATTGCGGCACCACCCAGCATTACCTGCTGCTGGACGAGTTCTACCGCACCGCGATCTGGCTCGCCGGGCGCACGCCGATCTGGTGGCTGGTGCCGGTCTATGAAGAACGCGCCTACGATGCGTACACCCACACCCTGATTTCCAAGCGTTTCATCCGCAACGATGAAACCCTCGACCTGGGGCCGATGGCGCACATTCCGCCGGGCGAGTTTGTCGGCGCCGGGCTGTGGCAACTGTTCAAGGGCATCGAATCGCCTTACAAATCGGTGCTCAAGCTGCTGCTGACCGAGGTCTACGCCAGCGAACATCCCCAGGTGCAGTGCCTGAGCCTGCGCTTCAAGCAGGCCGTATTTGCCAACCGGCTGGACCTCGACGAGCTCGACCCGTACATGGTGGTCTACCGCCGGATCGAGGAATACCTCACTGCGCGCAACGAGCCGGAACGGCTTGAGCTGGTACGCCGGGCGCTGTACCTCAAGATCAACCGCAAGCTCACCGGCAACACTCGCACCCAGAGCTGGCAACGCTCACTGCTGGAAAGGCTGGCCAGCGAATGGCATTGGGATCAGCGGCAACTGGCGCTGCTCGACAGCCGCAGCCAGTGGAAAGTCCGCCAGGTCAGCGCCGAGCGCCGGGCGCTGGTCAACGAGCTGAACTACAGCTACCGCTTCCTGACCCAGTTCGCCCGCACCGAACAGACTGTCAGCCTGATCAACAAGCGCGACCTCAACGTTCTCGGACGACGGCTGTATGCCGCGTTCGAACGCAAGGCCGACAAGGTCGAGTTCATCAACCCCGGCATCGCCCCGGATCTGGCCGAAGACACCCTGACCCTGGTGCAATCGCCGAACAAAAAGGAACCGGGCCAAACCCAGTGGGGCCTGTACAACGGCAGCCTGACGGCGCTGGAGTGGGAACACTTCGCGCCGATCAAGCGCAGCCGCGAGTTGCTGGAACTGCTGACCTGGTGCCACCGCAACGGCGTGATCGACAGCAGCACCCGACTGGCGCTGCACCCCGGCACCAGCGATATGAGCGAGTTCGAGCTGTTCAACCTGCTCGGCAGCCTGCAACAGAGCATCGCCCTGCCCTTGTCAACCGTTGCCGAAGAACCGCTGCTGCGCGCTGCCGTACCGAGCGAAGTGCTGATGCTGGTGAACGTCGGGGTCGATCCGCTCAAGCATCACCGCGACCTGAACATCCTGATGACCACCGAGCGTACCGATTCGCTGAGCTACGCCGGTGTGCGCGAGAACCTGGTGTTGACCCTGGATCAGGTCACGCTCAACAGCTGGAACGAAGTGCTGGTCAACCGCTTCGATGGCCCGCATGCCCTGATGGACTGCCTGCGCGATTACCTCAACAACCTGCCGCGCGGGTCGCAACAACCATCGCTGCGAGTGCGCTGTTTCTGTCACAACCGCGCGCAATTCATTGCGCGCCGGGTGGAAGAAATCGTCGACACCGCGCAGACCCTGTTGCTCAGCGACCTGAATCACCGCTACCTGATCCAGGTGCAGCAGCATTACCACGTGCTGGAACTGGTGCCGGGCCAGGTCAGCCATGTGGCCCTCGCCACCCTGCCGGCACTGCTCGATTACCTTGGCGAGGAACAGCCGCGCTACAGCCCGCTGCACCTGGATCCGATGGCGCTGGAAGACCACGACCTGGCGTTGATCCTGCCGATGGGCCAGCCTGAATGCATTCAGGTGTTCTACCGGATCACCGAACAAACCGCCGAGCTGTACGTGCTCGACGAGTTCAATGCGCTGTGGCAACAGCACTTGCCCTATCACGACGAGCAAAGCCTGCTGGTGCCGTTGCAGCGGTTCCTGCAATCGATCCAGTTCCGCCGCGAAGCGCTGCTGCCGATGGATTCGGGTCATGCCGCCAGCCTTGAAATCTTGTATTACCAGTTATTGCCATCAGGGCCGGGGCGCGCGCGACGGGTCGAAATGCGCCCGGCACCACAGACGCCGGTCAACAAACCGTTCTACGACGTGCAGGCGATCGTCGGCAAAGCCGCGCCCGGCGAAGTGCAGGTCACGCTGTATTGCAATCAACGGGAATTCAGCGAGCTGGAACATGGCGACCAGCTGTTCAGCGTGGTCGCCCGGGAGATCGTCGGACAGCGCCGGGAAACCGAGCGCTACCGCTGCTACATCACCGACCTGGACCTGTCGGGTGTGATCGGTGACGGGCAGAGTTCGAGCAATCTGTATCTGCGTTACAAAGCCGACCTGGAACGCTCTCTGAACGAGGCGCTCGAGCAGGTCTGAGGCGGGTTACTCCGGGAAATCACCGCCGTTGGACGGCTGCGATTCGACTTCGAGCAAAGTCAGTTTCAGGGTCTTGCCACCCGGAGCCGGCCAGTCGATGTGCTGACCGACTTTCAGGCCCAGCAGCGCACTGCCGACCGGAGCCAGGATCGAGACTTTGCCTTCGTCGGCATTGGCGTGCTTCGGATAGACCAGGGTCAGGTGGTAGTCCTTGCCACTGCTCTCTTCACGGCAGTGCACGCGGGAATTCATCGTCACGACATCGGCAGGCACTTCATCGTGACCGACCAGGGTATCGGCGCGGTCCAGTTCGGTTTGCAGCGCGATCACGCCCGGCAGCGTGTCATCCAGGCTGTCGATCAGGCGCTCCAGACGTTGCACGTCCAGACGGGTAAGGGTGATGGAAGGTGCGGTCATGATCCGGGCAGACTCCTTTCTTCTGCACACAAAAAAAGCAAAACCCCGCCAAAAAAGACGGGGTTCTCACCAGGCCTCGATGGGTTGAGGCGTTTCCGGACACTATCACAGCTCAAAAAATATACAAGCTACGCTCCGGCGAGCTGCCGGCGCTGAGCCGCCTGCGCACAAATCACCCGGCGGCGCGCGTCATCGGCCGAGCGCCACTCGCGGATGTCTTCGACATGACGCATGCAACCGAGGCAGATCTTCTGCTCATCCAACCGGCACACGCCGGTGCACGGCGAGGGCACGGCCGGGCTGACGTTGCTGTAGAGCGGCTTCGGCGGACGAACGGGCGCAGTATCAGTCACGAAATCACAGGCCTTCGAAATCGAATTCGGTGCCAGCCTGCTGCTTGACGATGCGCTCGAGCATTTCGCCCAGTTGCTCTTCGCTCTTGTCGCACATCCAGCGTTCGCTTTCTTCGTCGTAGTCGAAGTGGAAACCACCGGACACCGCGGCCAGCCACAGCTGACGCAACGGTTCCTGACGGCTGAAGATCAGCTGGGTGCCGTTCTCGAACTTGACGGTCAGCACACCGGCCGAGTTCTCCATGTCGATGTCCAGGTCGCTGTCGTCGAAGATGTCTTCCAGTTTTTCCTGGGTTTCATCGACCAGATCGTGGAAACGGGCTTCGGACAAACTCATTGCGGCAACCTCAAAAAATGTCTGATCAGGCTCAAGCGCCGCAAGATACGGACGCTGCCAGCCGATTGCAAAGGATAACGACCAAGCGCCCTGCCCGGCGACGAAATATCCACCCGCCACGCGGGAATAGTTTCCGCGCCACAGCCCGAGCCCCGCCGGACGGGAGTTCCGTCGCATAGGCAAGCTGCCGGGTGGCCGGTATACTCCGGCGCAATTAACGCATTTTCAAGGATTTCGCCATGAAGCGCCTGATCTCTTCCCTTGCTGCGCTCGTCGCGGTTGCCTGTCTCGTTTCGGCCTGCGGTCAGAAAGGCCCGCTGTACCTGCCCGATGAAGATCAGGACCCGGCCGAGCAAGCCCAGTCTTCGCAAAAGCAGCCTGCCTCCAAGGCACACAAGCACGACGTTTACTAAGGGATCGCCATGGACGCTTTTAACTACCGTGGCGGGGAACTGTTCGCGGAAGGTGTGGCGCTGTCCGCCATCGCCGATCGCTTCGGCACTCCCACCTACGTTTACTCCCGCGCGCACATCGAGGCCCAGTACCTGGCCTACGCCGATGCGCTGGCCGGCATGCCGCACCTGGTGTGCTTTGCGGTCAAGGCCAACTCCAACCTCGGCGTCCTGAATGTCCTGGCGCGTATCGGCGCCGGTTTCGACATCGTCTCCCGTGGCGAGCTGGAACGCGTTCTGGCCGCCGGTGGCAGCCCGGACAAGATCGTGTTCTCCGGCGTCGGCAAGACCCGTGACGACATGCGCCGTGCGCTGGAAGTCGGCGTGCATTGCTTCAACGTCGAATCCACTGACGAGCTCGAGCGCCTGCAAGTGGTCGCCGCCGAGCTGGGCGTTCGCGCGCCGATTTCGCTGCGCGTGAACCCGGACGTCGATGCCGGCACCCACCCGTACATTTCCACCGGTCTCAAAGAGAACAAGTTCGGCATCGCCATCGCCGACGCCGAAGACGTGTACGTGCGTGCCGCGCACCTGCCGAACCTGGAAGTGGTCGGCGTCGACTGCCACATCGGTTCGCAACTGACCACTCTGCCTCCGTTCCTCGATGCCCTCGACCGCCTGCTGGATCTGGTCGATCGCCTCGGCGATTGCGGCATCCACCTGCGCCACATCGATCTCGGTGGCGGCCTGGGTGTGCGTTATCGCGATGAAGAGCCGCCATTGGCCGCCGATTACATCAAGGCTGTGCGCGAGCGACTGGTCGGCCGTGATCTGGCGCTGGTGTTCGAACCGGGCCGCTTCATCGTCGCCAACGCCGGCGTGCTGCTGACCCAGGTCGAGTACCTCAAGCACACCGAACACAAAGACTTCGCCATCGTCGACGCGGCCATGAACGACCTGATCCGCCCGGCGCTGTACCAGGCCTGGATGGACGTGACCCCGGTCAAGCCACGCGAGACCGCTGCGCGTACCTACGACGTCGTCGGCCCGATCTGCGAAACCGGCGACTTCCTCGCCAAGGAACGCGAACTGGCGCTGGAAGAAGGCGATCTGCTGGCCGTGCATTCGGCCGGTGCCTACGGTTTCGTGATGAGCTCCAACTACAACACCCGCGGCCGCGCCGCCGAAGTGCTGGTGGATGGCGATCAGGCCTTTGAAGTGCGTCGCCGCGAAACCGTGGCCGAGCTGTTTGCCGGCGAAAGCCTGCTGCCGGAGTGACCCCATGCTGCTGCGTTTTACCAAGATGCATGGCCTGGGCAACGACTTCATGGTTCTCGACCTGGTCAGTCAGCACGCGCATATTCAGCCCAAGCACGCGAAAATGTGGGGCGACCGGCACACCGGCATCGGTTTCGACCAGTTGCTGATCGTCGAGGCGCCGAGCAACCCGGATGTGGATTTCCGTTACCGGATCTTCAACTCCGACGGTTCCGAAGTGGAGCAGTGCGGCAACGGTGCGCGCTGCTTCGCCCGCTTCGTGCTCGACAAACGCCTGACCGCCAAACGGCAGATCCGCGTCGAGACCAAGGGCGGCATCATTGAGCTGGACGTGCGTAACGACGGCCAGATCGGCGTGAACATGGGCGCCCCGCGCCTGGTGCCGGCGGACATCCCGTTCCAGGCGCCGGAGCAGGCCCTGAGTTATCAGGTCGATGTCGACGGTACGCCGGTCGATCTGGCGGCGGTGTCCATGGGCAACCCCCATGCGGTGCTGCGGGTCAGCGATATCAACACTGCACCGGTGCATGAACTGGGGCCGAAAATCGAACACCATCCGCGCTTCCCGGCGCGGGTCAACGTCGGTTTTCTCCAGGTCATCGACCGCCATCGCGCGCAACTGCGCGTGTGGGAACGTGGCGCCGGGGAAACCCAGGCCTGCGGCACCGGTGCCTGCGCTGCTGCTGTAGCGGCGATCAGTCAGGGGTGGATGGATTCGCCACTATTGATCGACCTGCCGGGCGGGCGTTTGTCCATAGAGTGGGCAGGCCCCGGCCAACCGGTGTTGATGACCGGCCCGGCAGTGCGCGTATACGAAGGACAAGTGCGTCTTTGAGTGAGCAGAAGCCATGACCGATAAGCCTCAGGTACCCGCCCGACAGTCCGGTGAATCAGCGTCCGAGAGCCTGGAGGCGGCAGCAGTTGCCGCGTACCTGGAGGCTCATCCGGACTTCTTCGTCGAACATGAAGAACTGTTGCCGTCCCTGCGCATCCCACATCAGCGCGGCGATACCGTCTCGCTGGTCGAGCGCCAGATGGCCATCCTGCGCGACCGCAACATCGAGATGCGTCATCGCCTCTCGCATTTGATGGACGTCGCCCGGGACAACGATCGCCTGTTCGACAAGACCCGTCGCCTGATCCTTGCACTGATGGACGCTGCCACCCTGGAAGACGTGGTGATCAGCGTCGAAGACAGCCTGCGCCAGGATTTCCAAGTGCCCTTCGTCAGCCTGATCCTGCTCGGCGACAACCCGGCCCCGGTCGGCCGCTGGGTGACCCACGCCGACGCGCAAACCGCCATCGGCGGATTGCTCACTGAAGGCAAGAGCGTCAGCGGCAGCCTGCGCGAACATGAACTGGACTTCCTGTTCGGCGAAGAGCAGCGCAAGCAGATCGGCTCCACCGCCGTGGTCGCCGTCAGCCACCAGGGCATCCACGGAATCCTGGCCATCGCCAGCCGTGACCCGCAGCACTACAAGAGTTCGGTCGGCACGCTGTTCCTCAGCTACATCGCCGAAGTCATGGGTCGCGTGCTGCCACGGGTCAACAGCTCCCTGCGCTCGGTACGCTGACCATGGAACGGCAACTGGACGCTTACTGCGAACACCTGCGCAGTGAGCGGCAGGTGTCGCCGCATACGCTGTCGGCCTACCGGCGCGATCTCGATAAAGTCCTCGGCTGGTGCATCAAACAGAACATCGGCAGCTGGCAGGCGCTCGACATCCAGCGCCTGCGCAGCCTGATCGCCCGCCTGCATGCCCAAGGCCAGTCCTCGCGCAGTCTGGCCCGCCTGCTCTCGGCGGTGCGCGGGCTCTATCACTATCTGAATCGCGAAGGTCTCTGCGATCACGATCCCGCAACGGGTCTCGCACCACCGAAAGGTGAACGTCGCCTGCCGAAAACCCTCGATACCGACCGAGCGCTGCAACTGCTCGAAGGCGCAGTCGAGGACGACTTTCTGGCCCGGCGCGATCAGGCGATTCTGGAATTGTTCTATTCCTCCGGCCTGCGGCTGTCGGAGCTGACCGGGCTCAATCTCGATCAGCTCGATCTGGCCGACGGCATGGTCCAGGTGCTCGGCAAGGGCAGCAAGACACGCCTGCTGCCCGTCGGCAAAAAGGCTCGGGAAGCGCTGGAGCAATGGCTGCCGCTGCGGGCGCTGACCAATCCGGCAGACGACGCCGTATTCGTCAGCCAGCAAGGCCGACGCCTCGGCCCGCGCGCGATACAGGTGCGGGTCAAACTGGCCGGCGAGCGCGAACTGGGGCAGAACCTGCACCCGCACATGCTGCGGCACTCCTTCGCCAGCCATTTGCTCGAGTCCTCCCAGGACCTGCGCGCGGTGCAGGAATTGCTCGGCCACTCGGATATCAAGACCACCCAGATCTATACCCACCTGGACTTCCAGCACCTGGCGGCGGTCTATGACAGCGCCCATCCACGGGCCAAACGCATGAAAGGCGATGATTCATGAGCATCCAGTTGATCACCTTCGACCTCGACGACACCCTGTGGGATACCGCCCCGGTGATCGTCAGCGCCGAAGCGGTTTTGCGCGAATGGCTGAGCGAACATGCACCGAAGCTGGGCGCGGTGCCGGTGGAACATCTGTGGTCGATCCGCGAGCGCGTGCTGAGCAGCGAACCGGGACTCAAGCACCGCATCAGCGCGCTGCGCCGGCGAGTGCTGTTCCATGCTTTGGAAGAGTCCGGGTACGCCCACGGCGAAGCGTCGGAGCTGGCAGACAAGAGTTTTGAAGTGTTCCTGCATGCGCGGCATCAGATCGAGGTGTTCCCGGAAGTCGAGCCGATCCTGGAAACCCTGGCCAAACACTACGCCCTCGGCGTGGTCACCAACGGCAACGCCGATGTGCGTCGGTTGGGGCTGGCGGATTACTTCAAGTTTGCGCTGTGCGCCGAAGACATCGGCATCGCCAAACCGGATGCGCGACTGTTCCATGAAGCGTTGCAGCGCGGCGGCGTCAGCGCCGAAGCGGCGGTGCATATTGGCGATCACCCGGGGGATGACATCGCCGGGGCGCAGCAGGCCGGTCTGCGAGCGATCTGGTTCAACCCCGCCGGCAAGGTCTGGGAAGCGGAGCGCCTGCCGGATGCCGAGATTCGCAGCCTGAACGATCTGCCCGCGGTGCTCGCCCGCTGGAACAGCCGCAGCTAACTTTCTTTCGCCCATGAAAAAGCCCGCAGCGACGGCGGGCTTTTTCAGCAAGCGAGCGACACGCCTCAGATAGGGCGGCTGCCGTACTTGTTGTCCGGTTTCTTGGGCGGATCGGCGACCACGTTGGCCTCCACTTCCTGCACCTTGCCGCCGCGTGCAAGGAACTCTTCCATGGCCTTGGCCAGGGCGTCGCGCTCCTTGTTCTTGGCTTCGATGCTCGGCAACTCGTCGACCGACACCGCAGCCTTGGCCTTGCCTTTGGCAGCCGGGGCCGGCGTATCGTCACCGCCATCGTCTTCAGCAACGTCTTCCGCTGCTGCTTCCAGACCGTCTTCGGCCTCGTCTTCGTCGCCTACTTCGAGGTCGTCGTTTTCCAGATCATCGTCGCTCATGTTCTACCTCATGACTTGCGAAAAGCAGATTAGTTATAGACCAGCTTTGGCGACTGTCGAAAGTCGCCGGAAAAAAATCGGTAACCATTGGTGACCAACGGTTTATGCCCCTTCACCGTGCAAGGTGGCGAGGACTTTACGGGCACCGCCATGATCACGGTGCTCGCCCAGATAAACGCCTTGCCAGGTACCCAGTGCCAGTCGGCCCGCCGTTACCGGCAAACTGATCTGACAGCCCAGCACGCTGGCCTTGAAGTGCGCCGGGAGGTCGTCCAGGCCTTCGTCGTTATGCTCATAGCCGTCTGCTCCTTGTGGGATCAGACGATTGAAAAATCGTTCGAAGTCGCGACGTACCGCCGGATCGGCGTTCTCGTTGATGGTCAACGACGCCGAGGTATGCTGCAGCCACAAATGCAACAGACCGACCCGGCATGCCTTGAGTTCAGGCAGGCCGGCGAGCAACTCGTCGGTCACCAGATGAAAGCCCCGGGGCCGTGCCCGCAGGGTTATCAGAGTCTGTTGCCACATACAGTTCTCCGCACGTTCGGGGCGCATTCTAGCGCGCTCTGGAAAAAAACAAAGGCCCTAATATTCCTTCAATGATGTAAGCCTTTGGCCGCAGAAAAACACTCGTCGTAAACACGACCAAAGCAGTACGAAAAATCCTTTCAGCTGTATCGGGGAAGACAAATTCCAGACAAAAAAATGCCCGGCGAGCCGGGCAAGTTTTTTGCGGCGCGTGCTTACAGGTTGTAGCCACGCTCGTTGTGTTGTGCCAGATCCAGGCCGACCGATTCTTCTTCCTCGGTCACGCGCAGACCCATCACGGCATCCAGCACCTTGAGGATGATGAAGGTGACGATCGCGGTATAGATCACGGTGAAGCCGACGCCTTTGCACTGAATCCAGACTTGTGCGGCGATGTCGGTGACGGTGCCGAAGCCACCCAGCGACGGTGCGGCGAACACACCGGTCAGGATCGCGCCGAGGATACCGCCGATACCGTGCACGCCGAAGGCGTCCAGGGAGTCGTCATAACCGAGTTTGCGTTTCAGGGTGGTGGCGCAGAAGAAGCACACCACGCCTGCCGCCAGACCGATGACCAGGGCACCCATCGGGCCCACGGTGCCAGCGGCCGGAGTGATCGCCACCAGACCTGCAACGACGCCGGATGCGATACCCAGTGCGCTAGGTTTGCCGTGGGTGATCCACTCGGCGAACATCCAGCCCAGTGCAGCAGCGGCGGTCGCGATCTGGGTCACCAGCATCGCCATGCCGGCGGTGCCGTTGGCGGCCGCAGCGGAACCGGCGTTGAAGCCGAACCAGCCGACCCACAGCATCGCCGCGCCCATCAGGGTGTAACCCAGATTGTGTGGCGCCATCGGCGTGGTCGGGAAGCCTTTGCGTTTACCCAGTACCAGGCAGGCAATCAGACCGGCCACACCGGCGTTGATGTGCACCACGGTGCCGCCCGCGAAGTCGAGTACGCCCCAGTCCCACATCAGGCCGCCGTTGCCGGACCAGACCATGTGCGCGATCGGTGCATAAACCAGGGTGAACCAGATGCCCATGAAGATCAGCATCGCGGAGAACTTCATCCGCTCGGCGAATGCACCGACGATCAGCGCCGGGGTGATGATCGCGAAGGTCATCTGGAAGGTGATGAAGACCGCCTCGGGGAACAGCGCCGCCGGGCCGGTCAGGCTCGCTGGCGTGACACCGGCCAGGAACGCCTTGCCGAAACCGCCCACGAACGAATTGAAGTTGACGACGCCCTGCTCCATGCCGGTGGTGTCGAACGCGATGCTGTAGCCATAAATGACCCACAGGACGCTGATCAGACCGGTAATGGCAAAGCACTGCATCATCACGGAAAGAATGTTTTTCGACCGGACCATGCCGCCGTAGAACAGCGCGAGGCCGGGAATGGTCATGAACAGCACGAGGGCTGTGGAGGTGAGCATCCAGGCGGTGTCGCCGGAGTTCAGGACTGGAGCTGCCACTTCGTCTGCCGCCATGGCCAGGCCGGGCATTACGATAGACAACAGGGCTCCTAGCCCTGCGAATTTACGCAGAGTCATATTGTTTTCTCCTGGGGCGTTGGGTTTGTGGCGGCGCTTAGATCGCGTCGGTATCGGTTTCGCCGGTACGGATGCGGATCGCCTGTTCCAGATTGACCACGAAGATCTTGCCGTCACCGATCTTGCCGGTGTTGGCAGCCTTGGTTATCGCCTCGATAACCCGATCCAGATCCTTGTCGTCGATGGCAACGTCGATTTTCACCTTGGGCAGAAAATCGACCACATACTCCGCGCCGCGATACAGCTCGGTGTGACCCTTCTGCCGACCGAAGCCTTTGACTTCAGTAACGGTAATGCCCTGCACGCCGATTTCGGACAGCGACTCGCGCACGTCGTCCAACTTGAACGGCTTGATGATGGCAGTGACTAGCTTCATGAAACTCTCTCCCGAATTGGTGGACTTGCCCCAGGAAAACAAACCCGACTCAAGTCTAAGCGCAGTGCCTGGCTTTGTAACGCTTCGTTGTCGACGCCAGCTAACCGCTCCAGACGAAACTCCCCGCTCCGTCTGCCGCACTGCATTCGTCACAGCGACTGCATCAGTGCATGGGTCGAAGGTGTCTAAGCAGAAAGCTTGCCATCTCGCCAAAAACCACTGATTTCAATCCCTTGGCCGCTGCGGCAGATGCCATCACCCAAATGGCACTCGGGATACGCACAACAACGGTGCGTGGCCGTGCATCCAGTTGCGCGAAAAGCGTGCATCCGTGCCTGCGCAAATGACTATAGACACTGCGTGATACACTGCCGGCCATAGTTTCCAGGACATATCCCATGCTCGCGCCCAAAGACTTCCTCGACGCCCTGAGCGGCACCGCCTCCCGCCTGTTCAGCGGCGACACGCCCTTGCCAAAAGCCGAAATCGAAAGCCAGTTCAAGATGCTGCTGCAAAGCGCCTTCAGCAAACTGGACCTGGTGAGCCGCGAAGAGTTTGACAGTCAGATGGTGGTGCTGGCGCGCACTCGGGCCAGGCTGGAGAGTCTTGAGGCGAAGGTGGCCGAGCTGGAAGCGAAGCTGACGCCGCCGGCGGAGTAACACCTCGTGTCTTTGTGAATGCGGCCCCTTGTGGGAGCGGGCTTGCCCGCGAATGAAGGTCGGAACGACCTTCCCGCCATTCAGGATTCGCTGCCGAATCTCGGCAGAATCCTACAGCTGGCAACCCCGCCGTCCGATTGCGTCGTGAAGCCCAGATTCCTAAGCTCACCCAATGCTGAATGTTCAGCACTGGGTTTGCGCCCAGTTTGGCCGATACGATTTCTGCCAGTCAGCGGCACTTTTTGAAGGTCGCCGCGACCTATGGCAAAGAATTGGAGCCAGATGGCTGGCTCGCCGGTGGCGGAACCTGAATCCCGAATTAAAAGACCGCCTAGTAGGCGGTTTTTTTACGCCTGACGATTAATCATTTCGACTCCAGCAACATCCAGTGAAGGTTTGCCCAGGCAGCCGTCCCTCCAACTCTCTCCTCCCCGACTACCCTTAAAAAACCGCAGGAAGCGGCCCCCGATTCAACTCAAGGAACGACCATGTCCCTCGCCATCGTCCACAGCCGCGCCCAGATAGGCGTGGATGCCCCCGCCGTCACCGTCGAAGTTCACCTGGCCAACGGCTTGCCCTCGCTGACCATGGTCGGCCTGCCCGAAGCGGCAGTGAAGGAGAGCAAGGACCGGGTGCGCAGTGCGATCATCAATTCCGGGCTGCAGTTTCCGGCGCGGCGGATCACCTTGAATCTGGCGCCGGCGGATCTGCCCAAGGATGGCGGGCGGTTCGATCTGGCGATTGCGCTGGGAATTCTGTCGGCGAGTGTGCAGGTGCCGACGTTGACCCTGGATGACGTGGAATGCCTGGGTGAGCTGGCGTTATCCGGTGCAGTGCGGGCGGTGCGTGGGGTGTTGCCAGCGGCGCTGGCGGCGCGCAAGGCAGGGCGGACGCTGGTGGTGCCGCGGGCGAATGCCGAGGAGGCGTGTCTGGCGTCAGGACTGAGGGTGATCGCAGTGGATCATCTGCTGGAGGCTGTGGCGCATTTCAACGGGCATACACCGGTCGAGCCTTATGTCTCGGATGGGTTGATCCATGCCGCCAAACCCTATCCCGACTTGAATGAGGTACAGGGCCAACTGGCCGCCAAACGGGCGCTGCTGATTGCCGCCGCCGGTGCGCACAATCTGCTGTTCAGCGGGCCACCGGGGACGGGCAAGACGTTGCTGGCCAGCCGATTACCGGGATTGCTGCCACCGCTGGCCGAGAGTGAAGCGCTGGAAGTGGCGGCGATTCAATCCGTCGCCAGCGGCGCACCGTTGACCCACTGGCCGCAGCGCCCGTTCCGCCAACCGCATCACTCGGCCTCCGGGCCGGCATTGGTCGGCGGCAGTTCAAAACCGCAACCCGGTGAAATCACCCTCGCCCATCACGGCGTGCTGTTTCTCGATGAGCTACCCGAGTTTGATCGCAAGGTGTTGGAGGTTCTGCGCGAACCGCTGGAATCCGGCTGCATCGTGATCGCAAGGGCCAAGGAACGGGTGCGGTTTCCCGCGAGATTCCAGCTGGTCGCGGCGATGAACCCCTGCCCCTGTGGATATCTTGGCGAACCGAGCGGCAAGTGCTCGTGCACGCCGGACATGGTGCAGCGCTATCGCAACAAACTGTCGGGGCCGTTGCTGGACCGGATCGATTTGCACCTGACGGTGGCGCGGGAGGCCACAGCGTTGAACCCTGCGGTGAAACCGGGAGAGGACAGCGCCAGCGCGGCCACGCGGGTCGCCGAGGCCCGCGAGCGTCAGCAAAAACGTCAGGGCTGTGCCAATGCGTTTCTCGATTTGCCGGGGCTGAAGAAGCACTGCAAGTTATCCACAGCCGATGAAACCTGGCTGGAGTCAGCCTGTGAGCGACTGACCCTGTCGCTGCGTTCAGCACATCGGCTGCTCAAGGTTGCACGGACACTGGCCGATATAGAGAAGGTTGATGCCATATCACGTGAGCATCTGGCCGAAGCGCTGCAATATCGCCCAGCGACGCAATGACGGGATGGACAGGCAGCTTACAGGCGACCTGTGCCAGCTGAAAATAAAGTCCGCGCGCGCTGATAGCCATTAGCCAAGATGTGATATAACGACGGCGCTTTTCATCAGGCGCCAGAGCTTTTAGTTAAAAACTTCAAACTTTAAAGCAATATAAAATGGAGGCGACACATCATGGAAAAGAACTCTTCAGCCCAGCGGGCGCAATACACTTGATCAATAAAATCGTCATGAGACGGCGGACTTAAAACAACTGCCGATGACAGATCTTCAATGGCGAACGCGTCAAGACAATATCAATCAGTTGTCTACGCGCAATCCAGCTGATCCAACTTTTTTGCCACGGCAAATTTTAAAAGTACAAGTCAATAATGAAAAACGTCTATTTGATCAGCAATGTCACCCGTGGCGGAAAAACCTACCTCGAATACCTGATCCCGGCGCTCAATGCCCTGCGCCACGCCTACAACTGCATCGTGCTGCAGACCGACAAGACCGGCCTGAGCAGGCAGGAGGCAGAAGAGATCCTTGACTATCCGGTTGAGCAGGTTGAAGTCGAAGTCATCGCGAACCTGGCCTCGCAAGTCGTCATTTCAAACGATGCCTGGATTGGCCGACTGCTCGACGATTCGAACTTCGGTATTTTCCTGACCCACGGCAATGTGGGAATGCCGACCAAAGACAAGTATTACTACGCCGAACTGACGTCCTATTGGGATGTGGTCATTTCTTCGTCCCGATCGGGTTTTGATCTGATCAGATCGGGCCTGCAACGCTACAGACCCGACAGAAAGGCCCTGAAATCGCTGATTGCCGATGGCATAGCCTTGCGCTCCGACCTGCGCAAGACCAGTCCGGTCGCGACTCTGCCCATCAAGGTTCCGAAATTCTTTGAATCCGCTCCCGGGTCAAACAAGGCGTCGGATGATTTCGTTGTCGGACTGCTGCCGACCCAACTGGGAATCTGCCCAAGCGGCGCCTCCCTGTACGAGAACCTGCAAACCGTGATCAACGCGGTCAAATCACAGATCCCTCACGCCCGGTTCATCCTGCGTCCGTACATGGCCGACCTTCAGCATCCAACCCTGAAGGACCTGTGCAACCAGCTCTCGGCGTATGAATGGATCACCATCGACACGACGGGCACCAGCAGCACGGTTTTCTACCAGCAGTGCGACACCATCATTACCGATGCCTCGACCGGCGGTGTCTCGTTCATGCTCAACACGTGCAGGCTGCCAATCTATTACGTTCCGACGACCGACGAGTCCAACCCGACCGTCGACGTCTGGTTGCAGCAAATGAACAACTTGCTGCCCATCGCCAAGAACGGCGAAGAACTCAAAGAGCTGGCACTCGGTTTCAGCCTGATGCCCCCTGAAGACTGCTACTTCATTTACAAGAAGTTCTATGAGAGTCAATACAGCAACTTGCCATTACCGCAGGATGTGTTTCACGACTTGATTGAAAACAGGCACGACTCGATGTTCTGCCAACTAACCATCGACTCTTTTGGCAACATCAAAGAACGTGACTGAATACTTGTATCGCGTATTGAACCGGTGCAGGTTCATCACGCCAGGTATCCAAACCGGACACTGGTCAGAATGCTATGAAATGTAACCCTCACGCGCAGGTGATCTGGATTACGGGCCTTTCAGGCGCCGGCAAATCAACGCTGGCCGGTGATCTCGTTGACCGTCTGCGCAGCCGCGGCGAATCGGTCGTGATGCTCGACGGCGACGAGCTGCGCGAGGTGTTCGGCGCCACCGCAGCCAGCTCGCAGAACCATGGCCGCGAAGGGCGACTCGCGCTGGCCATGCAATACGCCCACCTCTGCAGAATGATCGCCGCACAAGGCCACACCGTGGTGATCGCAACGATTTCGCTGTTTCGTGAAGTTCATGCGTGGAACCGTGCCCACCTGCCCGGCTATTTCGAGGTTTATCTCAAAGTACCGTTAGAGGAACTCGGTCGCCGGGATCCCAAGGGCATCTACCGTCGGTTTCATGCCGGTGAACTGCACAACGTTGCCGGTCTCGACCTGCCTGTGGATGAACCGCAGGCAGCGGACTGGCTGGTTGAATTCGACCCGCTGCGCTCCAGGCACGACCTGGCAGACGATCTACTCAATAAAATCAATACAAGGAATCCGGCATGAAAACCGAATGGGATTACACCACCCTGGCCGACGCTTACCTGAAGCGTCCTGACTACGCCGATGCTGCCATCGATGCCATGCTCTCGATCGCAGGTGCCGAACAGGGCGACAAATTCTGTGACGTCGGCGCCGGCGTTGCGCACCTGACGCTGATGCTGGCCGCTCGCGGTCTGGACGTCACCGCCGTGGAGCCCAACGATGCAATGCGCGGCAACGGCATCAAGCGCACTGCCGAACTGACCAATGTCAAATGGCACGAAGGCACCGGCGAAGCGACCGGGCAAGCGACCCAGGCGTTCGACATGGTCACCTTCGGCAGCTCGTTCAACGTCTGCGACCGCCAGCAGGCCCTCAAGGAAACCGCGCGCATTCTCAAGCCACGGGGTTGGTTCGCCTGCATGTGGAACCACCGCAACCTGGAAGACCCGATCCAGGCCCGAATCGAAGCGATCATCAAGGAACGCGTACCCGGTTATGGCTACGGCACCCGCCGCGAAGACCAGACGGCCGTGATCGACGCCAGCGAACTGTTCGGCCCGGTCGTGCATCTGGATGCCCGCGTCGTTCACCAGCAGAGCATCGAAGAATGCCTGGAAGCCTGGCGCTCCCACGCCACGCTGGAGCGTCAGGCCGGTGCGAATTTCCATGAAGTGATCAGCGCCATCGACGACTACCTCAAGGGCCTGAAGACGCCTTCGATCCAGATTCCGTACTCGACGAACATTTGGGTCGCCCAGCTGAGATAACGCCTGATGGCCCTGCATTTCTCTACCAAGGCCGGGACGCTGTCCAGCCTGCAAGGACGGCTCACCTCGGCCTGCATTGCTCCGCTATTGGCATTCACAGTGGCGGACTGGCGGCGGGACCGGCAAGCCTGTGTCCAGGCGATCCGGGAACGACTGCCGGCCGCCCCGTGGATCGTGCGCTCCAGTTGCGGGCGCGAGGACAGTGCCCAAGCGTCCTTAGCGGGCGCCTTCCTGTCGATCCCGAATGTCGACGATGCAGGGCTGAGCCCGGCGGTGGAACAGGTCATCGCCAGTTATGGCGAGGCGTGTCCGGCGGATGAAATACTGATCCAGCCCATGCTGGAGAATGTGCTGCGATCCGGCGTGGCGTTTTCCCATGACCCCAACACCTGCGCGCCCTATCGCGTGGTTAACTGGTCGGAAGGCAACGACACGGCCTCGGTGACCGGTGGCATGGGCGGTCGGCTCTGGCAGCAGGCTGCCCAGAGCAAGGTTGCAGCGCCCGCCGCCCTCGCGCCCGTGGTTGGCCTGCTCGAAGAGCTGCTGGCACTGTTCGGTGGCGAGCCCGTCGACTGTGAGTTTGCCGTCACACGGGAAGCCGAAGGCGAAGTGCTCTGGCTGTTGCAGGCCCGACCCCTGATCCTGCCTTCCCGTCCAGAGACCGATGCCGAGCAATCGGCCCGGCTGGACAGCATTCAGCGCAAAGTGGCGCGCGGCATGCGACCGCATCCGTTCCTGATCGGACAGCGCACCGTCTATGGCGTGATGCCTGACTGGAACCCGGCGGAAATCATCGGTATCCGGCCCAAACCGTTGGCGCTCTCGTTGTACCGGGACCTGGTGACCGATTCCATCTGGGCTTACCAGCGGCACAACTACGGCTACCGCAACCTGCGCAGCTTTCCGCTGATGCCGCACTTTTTCGGCCTGCCTTATATCGATGTGCGCCTGTCGTTCAACTCGTTCATTCCGGCGGACCTCGATGAGGATCTGGCGGGACGACTGGTCGACTATTACATCGACCGGTTGCTGGCCGAACCGACACTCCACGACAAGGTGGAGTTCGAGATCGTGTTCTCGTGCTACACCCTGGACCTCTCGCAGCAGCTGGAACGCCTCGCCGATGCAGGCTTTCAGCCCCACGAGCTGGAAGCGATCAGCACCAGCCTGCGCCAGCTGACCAACCGCATCGTCCATCCCAAGGACGGTCTGTGGCGCAGCGATGCCAACAAGCTGGATGTGCTCAATGCACGTCGTGAGGAGCTGCTGGCTTCCGATGCCGATCCGCTGGAGCGCATTTACTGGCTGCTGGAAGATGCGAAACGCTATGGCACCCTGCCCTTCGCCGGTCTGGCCCGTGCGGGTTTCGTCGCCGTGCAGATGCTCAGGTCGCTGGTGTCCGTGGGCGTGTTCTCTCAGGCCGACTACGATGCGTTCATGGCCGGTGTTTCAACCGTCAGCGGGCAGCTGGCGCGCGACCGGGCGACGCTCGGCAAGTCAGAATTCCTTGCGCGTTACGGCCATTTGCGACCGGGCACCTACGACATTCTGTCTCCCCGTTACGATGAAGCACCGGAACTCTATTTCGACTGGACACAGCGTCCCTCCGCCCCGGAACCCCTTCAGCCGTTTTCGCTGACGCTGCCGCAGATGCGCGAGATCGTGAAGCTGCTGGAAGCCCATGGTTTGCAGCCTGATCCAGTGGGTTTGCTGGACTTCCTGCAGAACG
The DNA here is from genome assembly GCF_016735645.1 of Pseudomonas sp. B7. Taxonomy (NCBI): domain Bacteria; kingdom Pseudomonadati; phylum Pseudomonadota; class Gammaproteobacteria; order Pseudomonadales; family Pseudomonadaceae; genus Pseudomonas; species Pseudomonas sp. B7. The sequence continues at coordinate 240,219 of NZ_JAERRE010000007.1, read as the reverse complement.
GTATCGAACTGCGGGAGCTGGCCAAGTTTCACTTCACCCGCAATCTCTCCGATGCCCTTGCCCTGATTGCACAAGTCGGTGCCGAGCACGGCATCGATCGCGAAGACCTGGCTTACTGCGACATCCGCGCCTTCACCGAACTGCACGTGGCGGCGGCGGATCCGAAAGAGGTGCTGCTGCGCAGCATCGAACAGGGCAAGGCGCGTTATGCCGAGACGCTCAAGGTCTCCCTGCCGCCGGTGATCACCCGCCCGGAAGATGTCTGGAGCTTCGAGTGGCCGGAAACGGCGCCCAATTTCATCACCCAGAAACGCGTGACCGCGCCGGTTGTGCTGTGCGATGACCGGGACAAACTCGCCGGGGCGATCGTCTGCATTCCCAATGCCGATCCGGGGTTCGACTGGCTGTTCGCCTACCCGATTGCCGGATTGATCACCGCCTGGGGCGGCGCCAACTCGCACATGGCGATTCGTGCGGGCGAACTGGGCTTGCCGGCCGTCATTGGTGCGGGTGAAGTGCTTTACCGGCGCTGGTCGACCGCGGACTTCCTGCACCTGGATTGCCCGGGCCGCCGGGTGGAGATGATGACATGAAGGTGGTCGCAGTCAGTCAACGGGTGGACAGCCATCCCGAGCGCGAAGAAACCCGTGATGCACTGGATCAGCGACTGATCGGGTTCCTTCTGACAGCCGGCTTCATCCCGGTGCCAGTACCCAACGGCTTTCCGCTCGATCACTGGCTGGCGGCCGTCGCGCCACACGCCATCGTGCTGTCGGGTGGCAATGACATCGGTCAGTGGCCGGCCCGCGACCGTACCGAGAGCGAGTTACTGGATCACGCTCGCGAACGTCAGTTGCCGGTACTGGGCATTTGTCGCGGCATGCAGATGCTGGCGCACGAGGCTGGCGGCGAGTTGAAACCGGTGACCGGTCATGTGCGAACCCGGCATCAGCTGTCCGGCCGGATCGTCGCCGAGGTGAACAGCTATCATGGCCTCGCTCTTGCCGGTTGCCCGCAGGGTTTCGACGTCATGGCGCGCAGCGAGGACGGTGAAATCGAAGCCATCCGCCACCTTCAACTGCCTTGGGAAGGCTGGATGTGGCACCCGGAGCGCGAAGCGGATTTTGCCACCCACGACCTAGAACGTATCCGGCAGCTGTTCGGCGAACCTGACTCCATTCAATAACCCACGGGATAGACGTGTTGTGAAAGCCATTATTCTGGCTGCCGGACGTGGCAGTCGCATGAAAAGCCTCACGGATGAGCGCCCCAAGTGCCTGGTCGAGCTGCGAGGCAAAGCCCTGCTCGAATGGCAGCTGGAATCCTTGCGCGCGGCGGGCATCAGCGAAATCGCCATAGTGACCGGCTATAAAAGAGAGTGGCTGGCCGAGCGTGACCTGATCGAATTCCACAACCCACGCTGGGCGGACACCAACATGGTGTCGTCGCTGGCGTGCGCCGAATCCTGGCTGCAGGGCCAGCCGTGCATCGTGAGTTATTCCGATATTTTCTACAGCCCGGACGCCGTTCGTTCGTTGGTGACCAACGAAGCATCGCTGGCCGTCACCTACGACCCCCATTGGCTGAAATTGTGGACGCAGCGTTTCGGCGATCCGTTGCTGGATGCCGAAACGTTCCGCCTGACCGACGCAGGTACGCTGGCCGAAATCGGCAACAAGCCGCAATCGGTGGACGAAGTTCAGGGTCAGTACATGGGGCTGCTGCGCTTCACCCCTGAGGGTTGGGCAGAAGTCGTTCGGCTACGAGCCGAACTGACCCCGGAACAACGCGACAAGATGCACATGACCAACACCCTGCAACGTGTCATCGATGCGGGTCGGGTTCCGGTCGCGGCCGTGGCCTACAGCGGAGAATGGGGAGAGGTCGACTCCAGCGAAGACCTCTCCGCTTACCAGTAAGCGGGCACGGCGCCTCAACGGAAGCGGTCGACTTCCTGGCGCAGGTCGGCTGCCAGGCCTTCCAGTTCCTTGGCGGTGATTGCCAGGTTCGACACCACTTCGCGCTGCTCGCTGTTGGCCATCGCGATGCTTTGCAGGTTGCTGCTCAACAGCGTCGCGGTACTGCTCTGTTCCTGGGTCGCGGTGGTAATCGCCGCAAACTGCTGGCCTGCCGAACGGCTCTGCTCATCGATCCGCGCCAGCGCCGAAGCGACGTTGGCGTTGCGCGACAGGCCTTCCTGCATCAGCAGGTTGCCCTGCTCCATGTTGCTGATGGCGTTGCCGGTTTCCTGCTGAATGCTGTGAATCATGCTGGAAATTTCATCCGTCGCCTGACGGGTACGCGAGGCCAGGCTGCGCACCTCGTCGGCCACCACGGCAAAGCCGCGACCCTGCTCGCCGGCGCGGGCCGCTTCGATGGCAGCGTTGAGTGCCAGCAGGTTGGTCTGTTCGGCAATCGAGGTAATCACGCTGACGATGCCGCCGATTTCCTGGGAGCGCTGACCCAGGGTGTTGATCACGGTCGCGGTGGTGTTCAGCGCACCGGCAATCTGCTCCAGCGAGGAAGATGCTTCTTCCATCGAGGTGCGACCGATCTGGGTCTGCTGGGCATTTTCCTGAGCCAGACGCTGGGTGTTGCCCATGTTGTCGGCAATGTTCAGCGACGTGGCGGAGAACTCTTCAACCGCACCGGCCATGCTGGTAATTTCGCCAGACTGTTGCTCCATGCCTTCATAGGCGCCGCCAGACAGACCGGACAGCGCTTGAGCCCGACGGTTGACCTCTTCCGAGGCGCGGCGGATGTGCTCGACCATGGTCGACAAGGCCTGGCTCATCTGGTTGAACGCACGGGCCAGTTGGCCGATTTCGTCATTGCTCGACACGTTCAGACGCACACTCAGATCACCGGCGCCCAAGGCTTCGGCCTGACGGACCAGATCGCCCAGCGGCGCCAGTTTGCTGCGCAGCAACCAGACCACGGAACCGACCGCCAGCAACATCGCCAGCAGACTGCCGATGGCCAGCTGAGTGCCGACGCTCCAGGTCACCGCGCGGATCTCAGCCTTCGGCATGCTCGCCACCACCGACCACGGGCCGCCTTCGAAAGGCACGGCAATGCTGTAGAAATCTTCGGACTTGTCGCTCCAGAACCGGCCTTTACCCGGCGCCTTCGCCAAATCGTTGACCACAGGAATCGCTTGATCCAGCGCCTGCACGCCCGCCGGCGCCACCAGCCATTGGTTTTTCTCGTCCAGCAATGCCAGCGAACCGGTCTGGCCGATGCGGAAGCGCTTGAGGTTGTCGAACTGGGCGTTCTGCGCGTCGGTGTAATCGAAGCCGACGAACAACACCGCAATCACCTTGCCGCTGCTGTCACGCACCGGGGTGTATTGGGTCATGTAGGAGCGATCGAACAGCAGAGCACGACCGACGTAGCCCTGCCCTGCCATCAACTTCGCGTAGGCCGGGTGGGCGTGATCGAGCACGGTGCCGATGGCGCGAGTGCCATCCTGTTTGGTCAGCGAGGTGCTGACGCGGATGAAGTCTTCGCCGCTGCGCACGAACAGCGTGGCGACACCCGCCGTCATCTGTTTGAACTCGTCGACTTCCTTGAAGTTGTTGTTCAACACTTCGCTGCCCAGGTGCAGGCCCGGGGCCTGGGTGCCGGCGACGTTGACCGGCTCGCTCGGATGAATGCTCAGGCCGGCGCTGAAGCGTTTCTCGAACAGCCCGCTCAGGCGCTGGGTGCTTTCACGCAGCGTGCCGTGGAAAGTGCTCAACTGATCGGCGAGCAGGCGTGCCTCGCTGGCCAGGTGTTCTTCACGGGTGGCGAGGTTGGCGGTATCCAGCGAACGCAGGGCGAACACCGTACTGCCGCTGATGACTATCGCCAGTATCACGGCGAGCGCGAGGCCCAGCTGCGAGGCGATCCGAGCGCGAGGTTGAGACATGGACAGCTCCTGGCCGAACTTCCGATCCTCCTTGATCGCAGCTCGGATAATTTTCTAATGGGGGGTGAATCGTGGAGACCGGCACGACGGTCCCACATGCACGTATTCGGCGGTGAAACCGAATACTTGAGCGATCAGCAGGGGTATAGCGAAAGGCCGGCATTGTGCAGGCTCGAACGTTTCAGCTCAAGCGCGTGACCGCCGGCAGCGCCATGGCGCGCACTTCGTTTTGCAGGAAGTCGCTGAGGCGGCGCAAACGTTCACCTCCCGGACGGGTCTTTGGCCACACCAGGTAATAATTCAGTCCGCTGGCGACCGCCGTCGGCCAAGGCAGACTCAGGCGCCCTTGCGCGACATCCTCGGCCACCATCAGCAGATCGCCCATGGAGACCCCATAGCCCCGGGCCGCCGCGATCATGCCCAGTTCCAGCGTATCGAACACCTGCCCGCCCTTGAGCGACACCTGATCCGACAGCCCCATGTGCTCCAGCCAGCTACGCCAGTCCCGGCGATCCGGCGTCGGGTGCAGCAACTCGGCGCTGGCCAGTCGCGCCACATCCCAGGGCTGATCGTTGAGCAGGTTCGGCGCGCCGACCGGAATCAGCTCTTCGGGAAACAGCAGACTGGCTTCCCAGTCCAGCGGAAAATGCCCGTCGCTCAGCAATACTGCGCAATCGAAGGGCTCGTTGTTGAAGTCCACCGAATCCACATCCATCCACGCACTGGTCAGTTGCACCTCATTGCCGGGCTGCAAATGGCGGAAGCGACTGAGCCGCGCCAGCAACCAGCGCATGGTCAGGGTCGACGGGGCCTTCATGCGCAGGATGTCATCTTCGGCTCGCAAGGTATTGCAGGCTCGCTCCAGCGCGGCGAAGCCTTCGCGGATGCCCGGCAGCAGCAGGCGCGCCGACTCGGTCAGTTGCAGGTTGCGCCCGCTGCGGTGGAACAAGCGGCAGGCGAAGTGCTCTTCGAGCGTACGGATGTGCCGGCTCACCGCACTCTGGGTAATCGACAATTCTTCAGCCGCCCGGGTGAACGAACTGTGGCGGGCCGCCGCTTCGAATGCGCGCAGGGCATACAAGGGTGGAAGACGACGGGACATGCACAACGCTCCAATGGCGGGATTGCGTCAACTTAGCAGAATCGCGGCAGGATGAGTTTTAATCATGCCACCCATCCTTTTTATCCCTTTGTGCAACCTGCGCCAAACCCTGAGAATCGACGGTCTCTTGCCCCCTCTTTTAAAAGGATGTGAAAACATGCAGCGTCCTGTGCGTACCGAACTCTGGGCCATCCTGCGGCTGGCGGGGCCGTTGATCGCCTCGCAGTTGGCGCACATGCTGATGGTGCTGACCGATACCCTGATGATGGCGCGCCTCAGTCCCGAAGCGCTGGCCGGCGGTGGTCTGGGCGCGGCCACTTATTCATTCGTGTCTATTTTCTGCATCGGCGTGATCGCGGCGGTCGGCACTCTGGTGGCGATTCGTCAGGGCGCCGGCGACATCATCGGCGCCGCCCGCCTGACTCAGGCCGGGCTGTGGCTGGCGTGGCTGATGGCGCTCGGTGCCGGGTTGCTGTTGTGGAACCTGAAACCGGTGCTGTTGCTGTTCGGCCAGACCGAGACCAACGTCAACGCCGCCGGGCAGTTTCTGATCGCCCTGCCATTCGCCCTGCCCGGCTACCTGAGCTTCATGGCCCTGCGCGGTTTCACCAGCGCCATCGGCCGGGCGACACCGGTGATGGTCATCAGCCTCGCCGGCACGGTGGCCAACTTCCTGCTCAACTACGCGCTGATCACCGGCCTGTTCGGCCTGCCGAAACTCGGGCTGACCGGTATCGGCCTGGTCACGGCGATTGTCGCCAACTGCATGGCACTGGCGCTGGCCTGGCATATCCGTCGGCATCCGGCCTACGACGCCTACCCGTTGCGCGAGGGTCTGTCGCGGCCAAACCGGCAGTACCTGAAAGAACTCTGGCGCCTGGGCCTGCCGATCGGCGGGACCTACGCGGTGGAAGTCGGGCTGTTCGCCTTCGCGGCGCTGTGCATGGGCACCATGGGCAGCACGCAACTGGCGGCGCACCAGATCGCCCTGCAAATCGTCTCGGTGGCGTTCATGGTGCCGGCGGGGATGTCGTATGCGATCACCATGCGTGTCGGCCAGCATTACGGCGCCGGGCAATTGAGTGATGCGCGGATGTCCGGGCGGGTCGGCATCGTCTTCGGTGCAGTGGTGATGCTGGGGTTTGCGATGGTGTTCTGGTTGCTGCCGAATCAGTTGGTCGGTTTGTTCCTCGACCATAACGACCCGGCGTTTGCCGAAGTGATTCGTCTGGCCGTGAGCCTGCTGGCCGTGGCGGCCTGGTTCGAGCTGTTCGACGGCACGCAGACGATTGCCATGGGCTGCATCCGCGGGCTCAAGGATGCCAAGACCACATTCCTGGTCGGGCTTGTTTGCTACTGGCTGATCGGCGCGCCGGCGGCGTGGCTGATGGCGTTTCATCTGCACTGGGGGCCGACCGGCGTCTGGTGGGGTCTGGCGCTGGGGCTGGCGTGTGCGGCGGTGAGCCTGACGCTGGCGTTCGAATGGAAGATGAAGCGGATGATTCGGCTCGAACCGCAACCTCAAGGTTTCAAGATCGCTCAGCCGGAATGACAGGTCGGCGAGAGCAACCTCGCTCCCGCTTATTGGTTCGTCAGACCACAATGCCCAGCGGAGGCTGACTGGCATCAGCCACCAGGTAATCAACCAGTTCCGCCAACGGCAGCGGCTTGCTGATCAGGTAGCCCTGCACCTGATCGCAGCCGAACCCGCGCAACAGATCCAGTTGCTCCCGGGTTTCCACCCCTTCGGCCACCACTTCCAGGTGCAGGTTGTGCGCAAGATTGATCATCGCGTGCACCAGTTTGCGGTTCTCTTCGCGCTGCTCCATGCCGCCGACGAAGCTCTTGTCGATCTTCAGCAAGGTGATCGGCAGGCTGTTGAGGTGCACGAACGATGAGAACCCGGTGCCGAAATCATCCAGCGAAAAACGCACGCCGAGGCGACCGAGGGCGTCCATGGTCTGCTTGACCAGATCGCTGCGGCGCATCACGGCGGTTTCGGTGAGTTCGAATTCCAGCCACTGCGCCTCGACGCCGCGCTCGGCGATCAGACGACTGAGCGTCGGCAGCAACTGACTGTCCTGAAACTGGCGAAACGACAGGTTGATCGCCATGTGCAGCGCCGGCAGTCCGCGCTCGCGCAACGCCTGCATGTCGCGCAGGGCCCGGGAAATCACCCAGTAACCCAGCGGCACGATCAGACCGCTCTGCTCGGCCAGCGGCACGAATTCACTCGGCGGCAGCAGGCCGCGCTCACTGTGACGCCAGCGCACCAGCGCTTCGAGGCCGACGATCTGGCCGTCCTGCAGGTTCAGGCGCGGCTGGTAATGCAGCTCCAATTCATCGCGACGCAAAGCCCGGCGCAGCTCGCTTTCGAGGTCGGCCATGCTCCGCGCGTTGCGGTTGATCCGCTCGTTGAAGATGTGAAAAGTGCAGCCCTGAGTGCTCTTGGCCTGCTGCATGGCGATGTGCGCGTGCCACATCAACGGATCGGCGCCGCCCTGGGCCCGCGCATGGGCGATGCCGAGGCTGGAGCCGATCAGCAGGCTTTCGCCATCGACCCAGTAAGGTTCAGCCAGCGCTTCGGTGATGCGTTCGGCCATCCATTCTGCCCGTTGCGGGGCGCGGCGAGTGTCGATCAGCAGGGCGAATTCGTCGCTGCCGAGGCGCGCCAGTTGATCGCCGATTTCCAGCTGACTTTTCAGCCGTGCGACGACTTGCAGGATCAGGCGGTCGCCGGCCTGGTGGCCGAGAGCATCGTTGGCGTGGCGGAAGTTGTCGAGATCGAGGTGCCCGAGGGCCAGGCCGCGGCCGTCGTTTTCGGCGAGACGCGCCGTGAGCAGGGTCTGGAAGCCCTGACGATTGGCGATGCCGGTCAGCGGATCCTGCTCGGCCAGGCGTTGCAGGGTGTTTTCCAGCACGCCGCGTTCGCGCACATGCCGCAGGCAACGCCGGAGCATGTCGGTATCGAGGGCATCGAACACCAGCCAGTCGCTGACGCCGTCGGGCGCGGTTGCCGGTTCGTGCTCCAGCAGCAACACTGTCGGCAGGCTGCAACGGCCGGGCGCCGGCTGCAACGCGGGAACGGTCAACAGCACCGCATGGCGGTTGTCTTCGAACAGGCTGCTGACCGACTCCCAGCTCGGCGCGCTGATCAGCACCGCCGCACTCCCCAACGGAGCCAGACACTCGCGCAATAACGCTGTCCACGCTGGCTCTTCGGCCAGTAGCAGCAAACGCAAGGGTTCGACAGGCGTAGTCAAGCTGACTCCCTAGACTCTGCAATGATGTGGGCGGCGGGCATTATGCCGTTGCGGCAACCAATGACCAAACGACAACGGTAAGCAAAACGTTATTTTGTGTCACGAATGAGAACATTAGCCGCAAAATCACCGCGCATCCTGCGTGAAAGTAACAAAACCGGCAAATTTGAATCGCGTGCTGCGTCACAAGTCGGAGAGAGCAGCACAAATCGCTGAGCCTGTTAAAATGCCGGCCCATTTCGTCAACGACTCCCGAATTTTCGTATGTCCCGACTCAATCCCCGGCAGCAAGAAGCCGTGAACTACGTCGGCGGCCCTCTATTGGTGCTCGCCGGTGCTGGCTCCGGCAAGACCAGCGTGATCACGCGCAAGATTGCGCATCTGATCCAGAACTGCGGCATCCGCGCCCAGTACATCGTCGCCATGACCTTCACCAACAAGGCCGCGCGCGAGATGAAGGAGCGGGTCGGCACCCTGCTGCGTCCAGGTGAAGGACGCGGGCTGACGGTCTGCACCTTCCACAACCTGGGCCTGAACATCATCCGCAAGGAACATGAACGGCTGGGCTACAAACCCGGTTTCTCGATCTTCGACGAAACCGACGTCAAGTCGCTGATGACCGACATCATGCAGAAGGAATATGCAGGCGACGACGGCGTCGACGAGATCAAGAACATGATCGGCGCCTGGAAAAACGACCTGATTCTGCCGGCCCAGGCCCTGGAAAACGCCCGCAACCCCAAGGAACAGACCGCCGCCATCGTCTACACCCACTACCAGCGCACGCTCAAGGCGTTCAACGCGGTGGACTTCGACGACCTGATCCTGCTGCCGGTGAAACTCTTCGAAGAGCACGCCGACATCCTCGAAAAGTGGCAGAACAAGGTGCGTTACCTGCTGGTCGACGAATACCAGGACACCAACGCCAGCCAGTACCTGCTGGTGAAAATGCTCATCGGCAAACGCAACCAGTTCACCGTGGTGGGCGACGACGACCAGTCGATCTACGCCTGGCGCGGCGCGCGGCCGGAAAACCTGATGCTGCTCAAGGACGACTATCCGTCCCTGAAAGTGGTGATGCTCGAGCAGAACTACCGCTCCACCAGCCGCATCCTGCGCTGCGCCAACGTGCTGATCTCGAACAACCCGCACGAATTCGAAAAACAGCTGTGGAGTGAGATGGGCCACGGCGACGAAATCCGCGTGATCCGCTGCCGCAACGAGGACGCCGAAGCCGAGCGCGTGGCCATGGAAATCCTCAGCCTGCACTTGCGCACCGACCGCCCGTACAGCGATTTCGCGATCCTCTATCGCGGCAACTACCAGGCCAAGCTGATCGAGCTGAAACTGCAGCACCATCAGGTGCCGTACCGTCTGAGCGGCGGCAACAGCTTCTTCGGCCGTCAGGAAGTGAAAGACCTGATGGCCTACTTCCGCCTGATCGTGAACCCGGACGACGACAACGCCTTCCTGCGGGTGATCAACGTGCCGCGCCGGGAAATCGGCTCGACGACCCTGGAAAAACTCGGCAACTACGCCACCGAACGCAAGATCTCGATGTACGCCGCCACCGATGAACTCGGCCTGGGCGAGCATCTGGACAGCCGCTTCACCGACCGCCTGTCGCGCTTCAAGCGCTTCATGGACAAGGTGCGCGAGCAGTGCGCCGGCGAAGACCCGATCTCCGCCCTGCGCAGCATGGTCATGGACATCGACTACGAGAACTGGCTGCGCACCAACAGTTCCAGCGACAAGGCCGCGGACTACCGGATGAGCAACGTCTGGTTCCTGATCGAAGCCTTGAAGAACACCCTGGAAAAAGACGAAGACGGCGAAATGACCGTCGAGGACGCCATCGGCAAACTCGTCCTGCGTGACATGCTGGAACGTCAGCAGGAAGAGGAAGAGGGTGCCGAAGGCGTGCAGATGATGACCTTGCATGCGTCCAAGGGCCTGGAATTCCCTTACGTGTTCATCATGGGCATGGAAGAGGAAATCCTCCCGCACCGCTCCAGCATCGAAGCCGACACCATCGAAGAAGAACGCCGCCTGGCCTACGTGGGCATCACCCGCGCGCGCCAGACCCTGGCATTCACCTTCGCCGCCAAGCGCAAACAGTACGGCGAGATCATCGACTGCGCGCCCAGCCGCTTCCTCGATGAGCTGCCCCCGGACGACCTGGCCTGGGAAGGCAACGACGACACACCGACCGAAGTCAAAGCCGTGCGGGGCAACAGCGCACTGGCTGATATACGCGCGATGTTAAAGCGCTAGAATTGACCACTTTTTACTAGACCTTCGACGCACAAAGCGTCAAATGAGGACAGCTTCATGGAAGCATTGCACCAGAAAATCCGCGAACAAGGCATTGTGCTTTCCGACCAGGTCCTGAAGGTCGACGCCTTCCTGAACCACCAGATCGACCCGGCCCTGATGAAGCTGATCGGCGACGAATTCGCCACGCTGTTCAAGGATTCGGGCATCACCAAGATCGTCACCATCGAAGCCTCGGGCATCGCCCCGGCGATCATGACCGGTCTGAACCTCGGCGTGCCGGTGATCTTCGCCCGCAAGCAACAGTCCCTGACCCTGACTGAAAACCTGCTGTCGGCGACCGTTTACTCGTTCACCAAGAAGACCGAAAGCACCGTGGCCATCTCCCCGCGCCACCTGACCAGCAGCGACCGCGTGCTGATCATCGACGACTTCCTGGCCAACGGTAAGGCGTCCCAGGCGCTGATTTCGATCATCAAGCAGGCCGGCGCCACCGTCGCGGGTCTGGGCATCGTGATCGAGAAATCGTTCCAGGGAGGCCGTGCGGAACTGGATTCGCAGGGTTACCGCGTCGAGTCGCTGGCTCGCGTGAAGTCGCTGAAGGATGGCGTGGTTACCTTCATCGACTAATCGCTGAAAAGCACAAGCTTGCCGCCGCATCCCCGGGATGCGGCGGATGCTACTGCGCGGTGGCCTTCAGGCCAGTAAGCAACAACCGCTGAAACAGGTCTTCCTTCAGACCTTCCGGGTTCGTGAGTTGCATCCGCTCAAGATGCTCCGGATACAGCGAAGCCTCAGGCGCACCCAGCGCTGCCTTGCCCAGCTCCAGAATCTCCGTCAGCTTGAACTTGCTCTTGAGCCAGTTCAGCGCCCGCAACAGATCCTTCTCGACCTCCGTGAAATCGCAGCCCAGCGGATACTCCGGAAACAGGTTCGAATGCCCCGCGGCAATCGCCTGCAAGCGGTGCGGGATGTTGTCGGTAAAGCGCGGATCGAGACGGAAATCCTTCGGCAGCTTGCCGACCTTCTGCGCCTGTTCGATCAGGCCCTGCTGGAAGCGGGAGTCGCTGATATTGAGCAGCGCCTCGATCACCACCGCATCCGACTTGCCACGCAGATCGGCGATGCCGTACTCGGTGACCACGATATCGCGCAGGTGCCGTGGAATCGTGCAATGGCCGTATTCCCAGACGATGTTCGAACTGACGTCACCGCCGGATTCGCGCCAGCTGCGCAGCAGCAGAATCGACCGCGCATCGTGCAGGGCATGGCCCTGAGCGACGAAGTTGTACTGCCCGCCGACGCCGCTGAGCACTCGCCCGTCTTCCAGCTGATCCGCCACCCCGGCACCCAGCAGGGTCATGGTGAACACGGTGTTGATGAACCGCGCATCCAGACGCTGCAGGCGTTTGAGCTCTTCCTGACCGTACAGCTCGTTGATATAGCTGATGCGGGTCATGTTGAATTCGAGGCGTTTGCTCAGCGGCAACTCACTCAAGCGCTCATAGAAACTGCGCGGCCCAAGGAAGAAACCGCCATGGATCGACAGGCCGTCGGTTTGCGCAGACTCGTCGAGGGTCCCGGCGTTGGCCTGCTGCTGGGTCTGCACATCCGGGTAAACCTTGCGCCGGATGATCCCGGCTTCGGCCAGCACCAGCAGGCCGTTGACAAACATTTCGCTGCAGCCGTACAGGCCCTTGGCGAATGGCTCGACACCGCCCTCGCGTTCGATCAACTGTGCCCACTGGCTGAGGTTCACATCGGCCAGCAAGGCCTGGTAACCGGCGTTGTCGGCCTGACGCGCCAGCAATGCGGCGGTCAACGCGTCGCCCATTGAACCGATGCCGATCTGCAAGGTGCCGCCATCGCGCACCAAGGTACTGGCGTGCAATCCGATGAAGTGATCCTGAAAGCCGACAGGCATGTTCGGCGTGGAAAATAGTGTGCTGCTGTCCTTCTCGTCGATCAGCAGGTCGAAGGTATCGATGTCGACTTCGGCGTCGCCCGGCATGTACGGCAACTCGGTGTGCACCTGGCCGACCAGCAGAATGGTCTCCCCCGCCGCCCGGCGTTTGGCGATCATCGGGAACAGGTCGAGGGTGATGTCCGGGTTGCAGCTCAGGCTAAGACGATCCGGATGTTCGCTGCTGCTGGCGAGCAACTGCGCCACCAGGTTCAGGCCGGCGGCGTTGATGTCGCGGGCGGCGTGGCTGTAATTGCTGCTGACGTAATCCTGCTGGGCCGGCGCGCTGTTGAGCAGGCTGCCCGGCTGCATGAAGAACTGCTCGATGCGGATGTTGGCCGGCAGACTATCGCGGTGCAGATCGGCGAGGAATTCCAGTTCCGGGTAATCACCGAACACCCGCTCGACGAAGGGCTCGATGAAGCGCTTCTGCAAACCATCGCCCAGGGTCGGGCGGCCGAGGCACAGGGCGGTGTAGATCGTCAGCTGACGTTCGGGCAATCCGGCGACCCGCCGGTACAGCGCGTTGACGAAGGGATTGGGTTTGCCCAGCCCCAGCGGCAGACCCATGTGGATGTGCGCCGGCAACCGCGCCAGCACGTCGTCCACAGCCTGTTCGATAGAACACAACTGCACCATCTGAAGCCTCCTGCCCGTTCCGTGAATAGAGGTACGACCGAGATTGCCGGTTGTTTGCTGCAAAGAACAGCCTCGGGCCTGAACCGCGGGCACAAAAAAACCGTCCGGAGACGGTTTTTTTCGTCAGAAGCGCGGCTTATTTCAGGCCGGACATCTTCTGAATGGCGCCCTTCAGCTCTTCATCGGAGCAGTCGGCGCAGGTGCCTTTCGGCGGCATGGAGTTGATGCCGGTGATGGCCTTGGCCAGGATGCCGTCGAGGCCGCCCTGGTGATCGGCGCGCTCTTTCCAGGCCGCGGTGTCACCGATTTTCGGCGCGCCCAACAGGCCGGAGCCGTGGCAAGCGTTGCAATGTTTGGCAATCACTTCGTCCGGCGTCTTGGCGCCGCCACCGCCGCCTGCCGAAGCAGCGACTTCCATCCCCTTGCACTCTTGCCCTTGAACACACACCTGGCCGACCGGCTCAAGGCGTTTGGCAATGTCGTCATTCGTCGCAGCTTGAGCGCTGACAGCCCAGAGGGCCAGTACGGTTGCTGGTGCAGCCAGCATTTTCATAATTAGGTTCACGCGTTCACCCTCAATGGTGGCTATTCACGCCTGCGGCCACGGTTCGCAGGCGGGCGCAAGTATAGCGGTTAGCCCGCTTCACTGAAACAACCCCAAAGTCGAAGGGGTTATATCGCGCTGTGGAAAAACGTTTCGGGTGCCTTCGCCGGTATGGCCTGGCGCCTCTTTGTTTAAAAATTCGCCGGCGTGGCTGCGCTGATTAGTCGCGCCGGTGCATCGAACGGATTGCGGAAACGATGCGGCTTGGTACTTTCAAAGTAGTAGCTGTCGCCGGCTTCGAGGATAAAAGTTTCAAGGCCCACCACCAGCTCCAGGCGCCCTTCCACCAGAATCCCGGTTTCCTCGCCTTCGTGGGTGAGCATTTCCTCGCCGGTATCCGCGCCCGGCGGGTAGATTTCATTGAGGAACGCGATGGCCCGGCTCGGGTGCGCGCGGCCGACCAGTTTCATGGTCACGGCGCCGTCGGAAATGTCGATCAGCTCGTTGGCCTTGTAGACGATCTGGGTCGGTTTTTCCTGCAGGATTTCTTCGGAAAAGAACTCGACCATGGACATGGGAATCCCGCCCAGAACTTTCCTCAGCGAACTGATCGAAGGGCTGACGCTGTTCTTTTCGATCATCGAAATGGTGCTGTTGGTGACGCCCGCGCGCTTGGCGAGTTCACGCTGGGAAAGCCCTTTGAGCTTGCGGATCGATTGCAGTCGTTCACCGACGTCCAAGGCTGGAGCCTCCTGATGTTGTAGAAATATTGAGCGTTATCATGGCGACAGCGTTCAGTATTTACAACACTTGGGCCCCGCTTGCGCTTCAACCCTCGGAATAGAGCCTTGGCACCCGCCGCAGGTTGCAGAAAATCTGGTACGGAATGGTGTCCGCCCACTTCGCCACGTCGCTGGCGAGGATGTTCTTGCCCCACAACTCGACGGTCGAACCGAGGCCGGCTTGCGGCACATCGGTCAGGTCGATGCACAGCATGTCCATCGACACCCGGCCAAGAATGCGGCTGCGCTGGCCGGCCACCAGCACCGGCGTGCCGGTCGGTGCCTGACGCGGGTAACCGTCGGCATAACCCATGGCAACCACGCCGATGCGCATCGGTTTGTCGGTGATGAATTTCGCACCGTAACCCACCGGTTCGCCGGCCGGCAATTCGCGCACGCTGATGACTTTCGACTCCAGGGTCATCACCGGTTGCAGGCGCTCGGCCACGGCATTGGCTTCTTCGAACGGGGTAGCGCCGTAGAGCATGATGCCCGGACGCACCCAGTCGCTGTGAATCTGCGGCCAGCCCAGCACCGCCGGCGAATTGCGCAGGCTGACTTCGGCCGCCAGGCCCTGACGCGCAGCTTCGAACACTGCAACCTGATCGGCGCTGCTCTGCTCGTGCAACTCATCGGCCCGGGCGAAGTGACTCATCAGCACGACTTTCGCCACGTTGCCGCTGGCCAGCAAACGCTGGTAAGCCGCCGGGTAATCCTTCGGATGCAGGCCGACCCGGTGCATGCCCGAATCGAGCTTCAGCCACACGGTGATCGGTTTGCTCAACGTCGCCTGCTCGATCGCTTCGAGCTGCCACAGCGAATGCACCACGCACCAGAAGTCGTGCTCGACGATCAGCGCCAGCTCGTCGGCCTCGAAAAAGCCTTCGAGCAGCAGCACTGGCGCGCGAATCCCGGCGGCACGCAGCTCCAGGGCTTCTTCGATGCATGCCACCGCGAAGCCGTCCGCTTCAGCCTCCAGCGCCTGGGCGCAACGTACCGCGCCATGGCCGTAGGCATCGGCCTTGATCACCGCCAGCGCCTTGGCACCGGTGACTTCACGGGCGATACGGTAGTTGTGACGCAGGGCTTGAAGGTCGATCAGGGCACGGGCAGGACGCATGGCAGCAGACTTCTTGGCGGTCATGGGAATAAAAACCGGCGCTGGCTGGCGGCGTGAACCGCCAACAGCACCGGGAGAGGGATCTTTACAACGGGTTACGGCAACGCGGCGACGATGGAGATCTCGACCAGAATGCTCGGCTTGGCCATCTTCGCTTCAACCGTAGCACGGGCCGGAGCGGCGCCTTTGGGCAGCCACTGGTCCCACACTGAATTCATGCCGGCAAAGTGCGCCTCGATGTCGTTCAGGTAGATCGTCGCCGACAGCAGGTGCTGTTTGTCGGTGCCGGCCAGATCGAGCAGGCGCTCGATGTTGGCGAGTACGTCACGGGTCTGCTGTTCGACACCGGCGTTGAAGTCATCGCCGACCTGCCCGGACAGGTACACCGTACCGTTGTGGCTGACGATCTGACTCATGCGCTCATTGGTGAGCTGGCGCTGGATTGCCATGCTTTGCGGACTCCTGGGTGGTGTTGCCATAACGGGAAATATCGAGGCCTTCGGCGCTGATCTGTGGCTTTTTCTTCGCCATCAGGTCGGCCAGCAAGCGACCGGAACCGCACGCCATGGTCCAGCCGAGGGTGCCGTGACCGGTGTTCAGGAACAGGTTCTTGAACGGGGTGGCGCCGACGATCGGCGTGCCATCCGGGGTAGTTGGACGCAGGCCGGTCCAGAAACTCGCTTCGGCCAGATTGCCGCCCTGAGGATAAAGGTCGTTGACGATCATCTCCAGGGTTTCGCGCCGACGCGGGTTGAGCGACAGGTCAAAACCGGCGATCTCCGCCATGCCGCCGACGCGGATGCGGTTGTCGAAACGGGTGATCGCGACCTTATAGGTCTCGTCGAGAATGGTCGAAGTCGGGGCCATGGCCGGGTTGGTGATCGGCACAGTCAGCGAGTAGCCCTTCAACGGATACACCGGGGCCTTGATGCCCAGCGGCTTGAGCAGTTGCGGGGAGTAGCTGCCGAGGGCCAGCACGTAGCGGTCGGCGGTTTCCAGCTTGCCGTCGATCCACACGCCGTTGATGCGGTCACCGGCGAAGTCGAGGCGCTGGATGTCCTGACCGAAACGGAATTCCACACCGAGCTTGATGGCCATTTCGGCGAGGCGGGTGGTGAAGATCTGGCAGTCGCCGGTCTGGTCGTTCGGCAGGCGCAGGGCACCGGCGAGGATGTCGGTGACACCGGCCAGCGCCGGTTCGACGCGGGCAATGCCGGCGCGGTCGAGGACTTCGAACGGCACGCCGGACTCTTTCAATACGGCGATGTCCTTGGCGGCGTTATCCAGTTGCGCTTGTGTGCGGAACAACTGGGTCGTACCGAGGCTGCGGCCTTCGTAGGCGATGCCGGTTTCAGCGCGCAGTTCGTCGAGGCAGTCGCGGCTGTACTCGGACAGACGCACCATGCGCTCCTTGTTCACCGCGTAACGGTTGGCGGTGCAGTTGCGCAGCATCTGCGCCATCCACAGGTACTGGTCGATGTCGGCGGTGGCCTTGATCGCCAGCGGCGCGTGGCGTTGCAGCAGCCACTTGATGGCTTTGAGGGGTACGCCCGGCGCCGCCCACGGCGAGGCGTAGCCCGGCGAAACCTGGCCTGCGTTGGCGAAACTGGTCTCCATGGCCGCGGCAGGCTGCCGGTCGACCACCACCACTTCAAACCCGGCACGGGCCAGATAGTAAGCACTGGCGGTACCGATGACGCCGCTACCCAAGACCATAACGCGCATTTTTGTATCCCTCATCGCGGCGTGCCGCGCATGTGTGTTGTCAGAGCAATGATGCGCGCAGTGTAAAAAAGATTTGCCAGTGCTTTTCACTGTATAAGCGCCTATATTTGGCGACAATTCTCGGCAAAAACCCTTTTCACGGAGGCGCATCCCCTATGCGTACCAACACTCAGACCAAACGTGAGCTGGACAAGATCGACCGCAACATCTTGCGGATCCTGCAGGCGGACGGGCGGATTTCATTCACCGAACTGGGCGAAAAGGTCGGGCTCTCCACCACGCCATGCACAGAGCGGGTGCGGCGCCTGGAGCGCGAGGGGATCATCATGGGCTACAACGCCCGCCTCAATCCCCAGCATTTGAAGGGTAGTCTGCTGGTTTTCGTCGAGATCAGTCTCGACTACAAATCCGGCGATACTTTCGAAGAGTTCCGACGTGCGGTGCTGAAATTGCCCCACGTGCTGGAATGCCATCTGGTTTCAGGGGATTTCGACTATCTGGTGAAGGCGCGGATTTCCGAGATGGCCTCGTACCGCAAGCTGCTGGGCGACATCCTGCTCAAGCTGCCGCACGTGCGCGAATCCAAGAGCTACATCGTGATGGAAGAAGTGAAAGAGAGCTTGAGCCTGCCGATTCCGGACTGAGCTCAGACCAGCACCTGCCGGTTTTCGGCCATGTACTCGAACACCTGTTTCTCGACTCGTGGGTGAATCAGCTCCACCGGCCGCCGGCCGTTGGGGCACGGCAAGGTCTGGGTCGTTCCGAACAACCGACAGATCAACGGCCGCTCGTCATACACCGTGCAGCCATTCGGCCCTAGGTGCACACAGTCAAGTGCGTCCATGGCCGCGTCCTGCTCGGCGTGCGTCTTGCGCGGCAGGCGGGACATTTCTTCGGGTGAGGTGGTCACCGGCCCGCAACAGTCATGACAGCCCGGCACGCATTCGAACGTGGGAATCTGCTGACGCAGGGTGCGGATTGTCTGACTGTTGCAGCTCATTGCAGCGGTAACCGGAGCGAAATAGGCGGCAATTGTGCCGCAAAAGCCGTGATCCAGACACCACGGGCCGACCAATGTTGCCCGTCCTCGGGCCTGCGGCTTATGCTCCGTCAAATTTTCTCGACACCCGCTCAGGATGACGCCCATGAATGCCCGCGCCCACGCCACCGCGAGCCAACCCCACGTTGCCTCTTATTACGCCGCCAGCAGCCTGCCGCAACCCGACCATCCGGTGCTGCAAGGTGAACTGATCGCCGACGTGTGCGTGGTCGGCGGCGGTTTCTCCGGGCTGAACACCGCGCTGGAGCTGGCGGAGCGCGGCTTGAGCGTGGTGTTGCTGGAAGCGCACCGGGTCGGCTGGGGCGCCAGCGGTCGCAACGGCGGGCAACTGATTCGCGGGGTTGGTCACGGTCTCGATCAGTTCGCCAACGTGATCGGCGCCGACGGCGTGCGTCAGATGAAGCTCATGGGCCTGGAAGCGGTGGAAATCGTCCGCCAGCGCGTCGAAAAATTTCAGATCCTCTGCGACCTAACCTGGGGTTACTGCGACCTCGCCAACAAACCTTCCGACCTGGAAGGCTTTGCCGAAGACGCCGAAGAATTGCGCAGCCTCGGTTACCGCTACGAAACCCGACTGCTGCAAGCGAACGAAATGCACACTGTGGTCGGCTCCAGACGCTATGTCGGCGGTCTGATCGACATGGGCTCAGGGCATCTGCACCCGTTGAACCTGGCACTCGGCGAAGCCGCAGCGGCGCAACAACTCGGGGTGAAGCTGTTCGAGCAATCGGCGGTCACCCGCATCGACTACGGCCCCGAAGTCCGCGTACATACGGCGCAAGGTTCGGTGCGGGCGAAAACCCTGGTGCTCGGCTGCAACGCCTATCTCAATGACCTCAATCCGCAACTCAGCGGCAAGGTACTGCCAGCCGGCAGCTACATCATTGCCACCGAACCGCTGAGCGAAGAGCAGGCCCACGCCCTGCTGCCGCAGAACATGGCGGTCTGCGATCAGCGGGTGGCGCTCGATTACTACAGGCTCTCGGCCGACCGTCGCCTGCTGTTCGGCGGCGCCTGCCATTACTCAGGGCGCGATCCGAAGGACATCGGCGCGTACATGCGGCCGAAGATGCTTGAAGTGTTCCCGCAGCTCGCGTCAGCGAAGATCGATTATCAGTGGGGCGGGATGATCGGCATCGGTGCCAACCGTCTGCCGCAGATTGGCCGGCTCGCCGATCAGCCGAATGTATATTACGCCCAGGCCTATTCCGGCCACGGCGTGAATGCCACGCACCTGGCAGGCAAGCTGTTGGCCGAAGCCATCAGCGGCCAGCACAGCGGCGGCTTCGACCTGTTCGCCAAAGTGCCACACATCACCTTCCCCGGCGGCAAGCATCTGCGCTCGCCGCTGTTGGCGTTGGGGATGTTGTGGCATCGGCTTAAAGAGCTGGTCTGAGATCGTTCCCACGCTCCTGCGTGGGAACGCTCCTTTCTAGACCCGCCAGAACGGCTTCAACCCCTCCTCCAGCGCCTGCTCCCGGGTCAACCCGATGTCCTTGAGCTGTTCCGGTGTCAGACGCAGCAACACCTTGCGCGTGTGCAGACGATGCCAGAACAGGTCCCAGCGACTCAGGCCGGACGGTGCGTTGCGCATGCTCTCGTTGCGCGCGTTGTCCTGTTGCCCTGCCTCCAGTTCCTGACTGTGTAACGTCAGCCGCACATCGCTCAAGCCGTTCATTTTCGTTGCTCCTGTTTACTTGGGTAGCCAGAGATTCCATGATGCGCGGGCGAGCAAAAGCATTACAGATTCAACACATCTGTATTATTTCCATACAGATTTGCTGTCTCTGCGACTGAATTGTCGATTTACGCCACATCTGTACTGGTTTAACGAATCATCTGCATCGAGGCAGTGCCATGACGCTCTATGTGAATCTCGCCGAACTGCTCGGCACCCGCATCGAACAAGGCTTCTACCGCCCCGGCGACCGACTGCCGTCGGTGCGCGCCTTGAGCGTCGAACACGGGGTCAGCCTGAGCACGGTGCAGCAGGCCTATCGGATGCTGGAAGACAGCGGCCTGGCCACGCCGAAACCCAAGTCAGGGTACTTCGTGCCAGTGGGTCGAGAGCTGCCTGAACTGCCGGCAGTCGGGCGTCCCGCGCAGCGGCCGGTGGAGATTTCCCAGTGGGATCAGGTGCTGGAACTGATTCGCGCCCTGCCGCGCAAGGACGTGGTGCAGCTGGGTCGCGGCATGCCGGACATCTCGTCGCCGACGATGAAACCGCTGCTGCGTGGGCTGGCCCGTATCAGCCGCCGTCAGGACATGCCCGGTCTGTATTACGACAACATCCACGGCACCCTCGAACTGCGCGAACAGATTGCCCGACTGATGCTCGATTCCGGCTGCCAGTTGAGCGCCAGCGATCTGGTGGTCACCACCGGTTGCCATGAAGCGCTGTCTACCAGCATCCACGCAATCTGCGAGCCCGGTGACATCGTCGCGGTGGATTCGCCGAGCTTCCACGGCGCCATGCAGACCCTCAAAGGGCTGGGCATGAAAGCCCTGGAAATCCCCACCGACCCGCTCACCGGCATCAGCCTCGAAGCGCTGGAACTGGCACTGGAACAATGGCCGATCAAGGTCATCCAGCTCACGCCCAACTGCAACAACCCGCTCGGCTACATCATGCCGGAGTCGCGCAAACGCGCCCTGCTCAACCTGGCCCAGCGCTTCGACGTGGCGATCATCGAGGACGACGTGTATGGCGAACTGGCCTACACCTACCCGCGTCCGCGCACGATCAAATCCTTCGACGAAGACGGTCGTGTGTTGCTGTGCAGTTCGTTCTCCAAGACCCTCGCGCCGGGGCTGCGCATCGGCTGGGTCGCGCCGGGTCGTTATCTTGAGCGGGTGCTGCACATGAAATACATCAGCACCGGTTCCACCGCGCCCCAGCCGCAGATTGCCATCGCCGAATTTCTCAAGTCCGGACACTTCGAACCGCATTTGCGGCGGATGCGCACGCAATACCAGCGCAACCGCGACGTAATGATCGACTGGGTGACCCGCTACTTCCCGGCCGGCACCCGCGCCAGCCGCCCGCAGGGCAGCTTCATGCTCTGGGTCGAATTGCCGGACGGTTTCGATACGCTGAAACTGAATCGTGCGCTGCACGATCAGGGCGTACAGATTGCCGTCGGCAGCATCTTTTCCGCCTCGGGCAAGTACCGCAATTGCCTGCGCATGAACTACGCTGCCAAACCGACACCGCTGATCGAAGAAGCGGTGCGCAAGGTCGGTGCGGCAGCGATCAGACTGCTGGCCGAGGCCGACTGACTTTTACCGAGCAAAAAGCGTCCATATGCCCAACTCTGCCGCCAACCGGAACGATCCCACGTGAGTTTCAGACAGCCCCTACTCGCTCTGCTGCTGCTCGCCTCGTTCCTGGGCGGTTGTGCGTCCCTCGACGTACCGCGCGAACCAAGCCAGGCCTTGCCGGCCTCCGACTCCGCTTTCGGCCGTTCGATCCTGGCCCAGGCGGCGCCCTACAAGGGCCAGTCCGGCTTTCGCCTGCTGTCCAACAGCACCGAAGCTTTCACCGCCCGCGCCGAACTGATCCGCAACGCGCAACGCAGCCTCGACTTGCAGTACTACATCGTCCATGACGGCATCAGTACGCGAATGCTGGTGGAAGAAGTGCTGAAGGCGGCCGATCGTGGCGTGCGGGTGCGGATCCTGCTGGACGACACCACCAGTGACGGCCTCGATCTGATCATCGCCACGCTGGCGGCGCATCCGCAGATCCAGATCCGTCTGTTCAATCCGCTGCACCTGGGGCGCAGTACCGGCGTGACCCGGGCGGCCGGGCGGCTGTTCAATCTGTCGCTGCAACACCGGCGGATGCACAACAAGTTGTGGCTGGCGGACAACAGCGCGGCCATCGTCGGCGGACGCAATCTGGGCGATGAGTACTTCGATGCCGAGCCCAACCTGAACTTCACCGATATCGACATGCTCAGTGTCGGGCCGGTCGCCGAGCAGCTCGGGCACAGTTTCGATCAGTACTGGAACAGCGCCCTGAGCAAGCCGATCGACGAGTTCCTCTCCAGCAAACCCTCGGCCAAAGACCTGCAGAACACCCGCACGCGCCTGGAAGAATCCCTGGAAGAGACCCGCAAACAGAATCACGCGCTGTATCAGCAACTGATGACCTACCGCACCGATCCGCGCATGGACATCTGGCGCAAAGAGCTGATCTGGGCCTGGAACCAGGCGCTGTGGGATGCACCGAGCAAAGTGCTGGCCAAGGGCGAACCCGATCCGCAATTGCTGCTGACGACCCAACTGGCGCCGGAGCTGATCGGCGTCAGCAAGGACCTGGTGATGATTTCTGCCTACTTCGTGCCGGGGCAGCCGGGGCTGGTCTACTTGACCGGCCGCGCCGATGCCGGGGTGGCGGTGAGCCTGCTGACCAACTCGCTGGAAGCCACCGACGTGCCAGCGGTGCACGGTGGTTATGCGCCGTATCGCAAGGCGCTGCTGGAACATGGCGTGAAGCTCTACGAACTCCGGCGTCAGCCTGGGGATAACGACGGCAGCGGCCCGCACCTGTTTTACAGCAAGTCCTATCGCGGCTCGGATTCGAGCCTGCACAGCAAGGCGATGATCTTCGACGGGAAGAAATCGTTCATCGGCTCATTCAATTTCGACCCGCGCTCGGTGCTGTGGAACACCGAAGTCGGGGTGCTGGTGGACAGTCCCGAACTGGCAGCCCACGTGCGCGAACTGGCCTTGCAAGGCATGGCTCCTGCCTTGAGCTACGAAGCGAAATTGCAGGACGGAAAAGTGGTGTGGGTCACCGAGGACAACGGCCAGATGCACACGCTGACCAAGGAGCCCGGCAACTGGTGGCGGCGCTTCAATGCGTGGTTCAGCACTACGGTGGGACTGGAGCGGATGCTGTAGCAACCCGCTCCAGCCGGCTTATCAAGCGGGCTCCGGCACCTTGCCGAACGCCCCTTGCCGCGACAGCAGTATCACCAGCCCGAACGCCCCGGCCGCCATCAGCCACGGCAATGCATGCCCGCTGATCCACTGACTGCCAGCCCCCGCCATCAACGGCCCGATCAGACAACCGACGCCCCACAGCTGCGCGACGTGCGCGTTGGCGCGCACCAGCGCATCGTCGCGGTAGCGCTCGCCAATCAAAATCAGCGACAGGGTGAACAGGCCACCCGCACTGGCGCCGAACAGCACCCACAACGGCCAGATCAGCAAGGTGTCGAGCAGCATCGGAATCGCCAGACTCGACAACATCAATACCACGGCGCAACCGGTAAACAGGGTTCGCCGTGACAGATAATCGGCCAGCGCACCGATGGGCAATTGCAGCAGCGCATCGCCCACCACCACGGTGCTGACCATCGCCAGCGCGATTTCAGCGGTGAAGCCCTGTTGCAGGCAATACACCGGCAACAGCGTCAGGATCATTGCTTCGAATGCGGCGAACAGCGACACCGCCCAGGCGATGGCCGGCAGCTCGCGAGCGAAGCCCCACAGATCGCCGAAGGTCACGCTGCTGGCCTCGCTGCTTGGCGCGCCGCTGCGGCCCAGCAGCAGAAACGGCGAAGCGATCAGCAGAGCGACACCCACCCAGAAACCGTAATCGTGATCGGTGCCGAGTGCGCCCAACAGCAACGGACCAGACAGTTGGCTCAGCGCATAACTGCTGCCATACAGCGCGACCAATCGCCCGCGCCAGTGCTCGACCACCAGTTGATTGATCCAGCTCTCGCCGAGAATGAACACGATGGTCAGGGCCACCCCGATCATCAGCCGCAGCACCAGCCAGACCGGATAGCTCGGCAGCAGCGCCAGCAACCCGATGGACAACGCCCCGGCCCACAGGCACAGGCGCATCAGGTTCGCGGTGCCGAAGCGCGCGGCCAGATGACTGGAAACCTTCGCCCCCAGCAACACGCCAATGGCCGGCATCGCCGCCATCACGCCAATGGCGAACGAGCCGTAGCCCCAGCTCTCCAGGCGCAACGACACCAGCGGCATGCTGACCCCAAGGGCCAGGCCAACACTCAAGACAGACGCCAACACGGCGAAATACGTCGCCCAACGCATGTTCCACGCTCCTGTGGATAATTTTTATGTGCACCACAAAAGACTGTGGGAGCGAGCTTGCTCGCGATAACGGTTTCACATTCAGCAAATGTGCTGACTGATACACCGCTTTCGCGAGCACGCTCGCTCCCACAGGGATCTTTGTATCGTTCGGGAGCCCGCATCGGCAGGCTCCCTCAGCGATTTACAGCTTGATCCAGGTCGCCTTCAGCTCGGTGTATTTGTCGAACGCGTGCAGCGACTTGTCACGGCCGTTGCCCGACTGCTTGAAGCCGCCGAACGGTGCGGTCATGTCGCCGCCATCGTACTGGTTGACCCACACGCTGCCGGCCCGCAGGGCCTTGGCTGTCAGGTGCGCCTTGGAAATGTCCTGAGTCCACACCGCTGCCGCCAGGCCGTAAGGCGTGTCGTTGGCGATGTTGATCGCTTCCTCGGCGGTATCGAACGCAATGACCGACAGCACCGGGCCGAAGATTTCTTCCTGGGCAATCTTCATCGCATTGCTCACGCCGTCGAAAATCGTCGGCTCGACGTAGGTGCCACCGGTTTCCTGAAGAATGCGCTTGCCGCCGGCCACCAATTTGGCGCCATCGGAGTGGCCCGACTCGATGTAGGACAGCACGGTGTTCATCTGCTGGGTGTCGACCAGCGCGCCAACGTTGGTGGCCGGATCCAGCGGGTTGCCGGGTTTCCAGGTTTTCAGCGCCTCGATCACCATCGGCAGGAATTTGTCCTTGATCGAACGCTCGACCAGCAGACGCGAACCTGCGGTGCAGACTTCGCCCTGGTTGAAGGCGATGGCGCTGGCGGCGGATTCGGCGGCGGCCTGCAGGTCCGGTGCATCGGCAAACACGATGTTCGGGCTCTTGCCGCCGGCTTCCAGCCAGACGCGCTTCATGTTCGATTCGCCGGAGTAGATCATCAGCTGCTTGGCGATCTTGGTGGAGCCGGTGAACACCAGGGTATCGACGTCGTTATGCAGCGCGAGCGCCTTGCCGACGGTGTGGCCGTAGCCCGGCAGCACGTTCAGCACGCCTTTCGGGATGCCGGCCTCGACCGCCAGTTCGGCGATGCGGATGGCGGTCAGCGGGGATTTTTCCGACGGTTTGAGGATCACCGAGTTACCGGTCGACAGGGCCGGGCCGAGTTTCCAGCAGGCCATCATCAGCGGGAAGTTCCACGGCACGATGGCGCCAACCACGCCCACTGGTTCGCGGGTTACCAGACCCAGTTGGTCGTGCGGGGTGGCGGCGACTTCATCGTAGATCTTGTCGATCGCCTCACCGCTCCAGCTCAGGGCTTGCGCAGCGCCCGGCACGTCGATGTACAGCGAATCGCTGATCGGCTTGCCCATGTCGAGGGTTTCGAGCAGGGCCAGTTCCTCGGCGTGCTGCTTGAGCAGGCCGGCGAAACGGATCATGGTGGCTTTGCGTTTGGTCGGTGCCAGGCGTGACCACACGCCGGAATTGAAGGTGGCGCGGGCGTTTTCCACGGCGCGCTGGGCGTCGTCGGCGTCACAGCTGGCAATCTTGCCCAGCAGACGGCCATCGACCGGGCTGATGCACTCGAAGGTCTCGCCGGAGACGGCATCGGTGTACTCGCCATTGAGGTAGGCGCGGCCTTCGATCTTCAGGTCGCGGGCGCGTTGTTCCCAGTCGGCACGAGTCAGGGTGGTCATTCGAGTGTCCTCCTCTTGTTCAATACGAGCGCCGCGATCGTCGCGGTCGTCCTCAGGAATACTGCCCGGCCAGCCTGCTTTCGGCCCAAGGCATCCGCCACCCTAAACCAGCGGCCGGGGTTGTTTCAATATATTTGACATAAGCTCGCCATACGGCCTTGCGGCGTTCAATTTAATCAACATAGACTTTGGCCCTTTCACGCCATCGCGCCGTCATTACGGGAGAAAACAACAATGAACATCCAGAACGTCGTCGACATCAGCCTGACCACAACCGAAGCCGAACGCTATCGCCCGGACCCGGCCAAAGTGCTCAAGGGCGATCCCGAACAAGCGGTGTTCAATCAGTACGACAGCCCTTGCGGGCAGATGGGCGTCGGCGTGTGGGAAGGTGCGGTCGGGCAGTGGACGGTGAACTACACCGAGCACGAATACTGCGAGATCCTGCAAGGCGTTTCGGTGCTGCGTGACGGCGAAGGCAATGCCAAGACCCTGCGCGTCGGTGATCGCTTCGTGATTCCGGCCGGTTTCCGTGGCACCTGGGAAGTGCTGGAAGCCTGCCGCAAGGTCTATGTGATCTTCGAACAGAAGGCCTGAGGCCTTTCGCCAGGCAACAAAAAAGGCCCGTATCGTGAGATACGGGCCTTTTTCGTAAGTCGGGAAAAATCAATTACTTGATTTTGCCTTCCTTGTAGATCACGTGCTTGCGAACAACCGGATCATATTTCTTGATCTCGATTTTGTCCGGGGTAGTACGCTTGTTCTTGTCGGTAGTGTAGAAGTGACCAGTACCGGCGCTCGAGATCAAACGAATCAATTCACGCATGATTAGCTCCCTTAAACCTTGCCGTCGCGACGCAGCTCGGCCAGCACAACGCTGATGCCACGCTTGTCGATGATACGCATGCCTTTGGCGGAAACGCGCAGGCGTACGAAACGTTTCTCTTCTTCAACCCAGAAGCGGTGATGCTGCAGGTTCGGCAGGAAACGACGACGGGTTTTGTTGTTTGCGTGGGAAATGTTGTTCCCAGTCACCGGACCCTTACCGGTAACTTGACATACTCTAGACATGCCTCAGCCCTCTAAAACCACATGCCCAACCCGGCATGGGTTGGCCGCTTAATCTCTAGTCATTGTGGCGCCAGGCGCCGCGATTCTTTAGAGGTCTTACCGGCTACACCTACAAGCGAAGGAACCGGGCCCCTAGAAAAGAGCGCTGCTTTATACCAGAAAGACCACGGAGCAACAACTTTCCGTGTGGAAAGAATGGCTAAAAAGCCGCTTTTTCCGGCTGAAAGCGCTTTGGGCAAAGGCTGCCGGCAATTTTTACCATTCGTCGAAGAAAACCGATCATACCCGCGATCGAGACTTTTCCCATCGCCTCTTCCGACAAATCCTCAGCCGCACAGTCCCGAAAATGCAAAAAGGGGATAGTCATTTGCAATCGCGACCACTAGGGTAGGCTTTTTCCAGACTGCACTTGCAGATGGGCCTTCGATCTGTAAAGGAAGCCGACCATGCGCCTCGCTGCCCTCCCCCTGCTCTTCGCCCCGCTGTTACTGAGTCCACTGGCCCAGGCCGCCGCCTTGAGCGTCTGCACCGAGGCCAGTCCCGAAGGCTTCGACGTGGTGCAGTACAACTCGTTGACCACCACCAACGCCTCGGCCGACGTGCTGATGAATCGGCTGGTGGACTTCGACACCGCCAGCGGCAAGGTCGTCCCGAGCCTGGCCGACAGCTGGGAAGTCAGCACCGATGGCCTGAGCTATGTGTTCAAACTGCACCCGCAGGTGAAGTTCCACACCACCGACTACTTCAAGCCGACCCGCGAACTGACCGCCGAAGACGTCAAATTCAGCTTCGACCGCATGCTCGACCCGGCCAACCCGTGGCACAAGGTCGCCCAGAGCGGCTTCCCGCACGCCCAGTCGATGCAGTTGCCGAGCCTGATCAAGAAGATCGACGCACTGGATCCGCTGACCGTACGTTTCACTCTCGACCACCCGGACTCGACATTTCTGGCCACCCTGAGCATGGGATTCGCCTCCATTTATTCTGCTGAATACGCCGACAAGCTGCTGAAGGCTGGCGCGACCGATAAGCTCAACAGCCAACCGGTCGGCACTGGCCCGTTCGTGTTCACCCGCTTCCAGAAAGACGCCTCGATCCGCTACAAGGCCAACCCGGACTACTTCCGCGGCAAACCGGCAGTGGACCCGCTGATCTTCGCCATCACCCCGGACGCCAACGTGCGCCTGCAAAAACTGCGGCGCAACGAGTGCCAGATCGCCCTGTCGCCAAAACCATTGGACGTACAGGCCGCGAAGCAGGAGCCGACGCTGAAAGTCGAAAAGACTGACGCGTTCATGACCGCCTTCGTCGGCATCAACAGCCAGCATCCACCACTGGATAAACCGGAAGTGCGCCAGGCGATCAACCTCGCCTTCGACAAGGCCAACTACCTCAAGGCTGTATTCGAAGACACCGCCGAAGCCGCCAACGGTCCGTATCCGCCGAATACCTGGAGCTACGCGAAAAACCTGCCGGGTTACGCCCACGACGTGGACAAGGCCAAGGCACTGCTCGCCAAGGCTGGATTGAAGGACGGTTTCCAGACCACCATCTGGACGCGCCCGTCCGGCAGCCTGCTCAATCCGAATCCGAGCCTCGGCGCACAACTGCTGCAATCGGATCTGGCAGAAATCGGCATTCAGGCGGAAATCCGCGTGATCGAATGGGGCGAACTGATCCGTCGCGCCAAGGCTGGCGAACATGACCTGCTGTTCATGGGCTGGGCCGGCGACAACGGCGACCCGGACAACTTCCTCACCCCGCAGTTTTCCTGCGCGGCGGTCAAATCCGGCACCAACTTCGCCCGCTATTGCAATGCCGACCTGGACAAGCTGATCAGCGCCGGCAAGACCACCAGCGAACAAGGCGTACGTACCAAACTGTACGAACAGGCACAGGCGCAGATCCAGCAGCAGGCCTTGTGGCTGCCGCTGGCGCATCCGACTGCGTATGCGCTGACGCGTAAAGACGTGCAGGGTTACTCGGTGAGCCCGTTCGGGCGGCAGGACTACTCCAAGGTCACCCTCAAGTAATCCGCCCCGGCTTGCAGCGACTACAGTCGCTGCAAGCTACATCCAGCCACACTCCGCCATCGATAACGGTTCCCCATCGCCAACGATGAAGTGGTCGAGCACCCGCACATCGATCAGCTCCAAAGCCTTCTGCAAACGCTTGGTCAATAATCGATCAGCCTGACTCGGATCGCTGTTTCCCGACGGATGGTTATGACACAGGATCACCGCTGCCGCGTTGTTGGCCAGGGAACGCTTCACGACTTCCCGGGGATGCACGGCGGTGTTGTCGATCGAGCCGCGAAACAGAGCCTCGAAGGTGAGCACTTGATGCTTGGAATCCAGAAACAAGCAACCAAATACCTCGTGCGGCTCGTGGCGCAGCATGACTTTGAGGTAATCACGAACCACTTGTGGGTTTTCAAGCGCTGTTTTTTGCCGTGAACGCTCGGCCAGATGTCGCTTGCTCATTTCTTGAGCAGCTTGCAGCTGGGCGAACTTTGCAGGGCCGAGACCCAATTGCTTGCTGAATGCTTCCTGATCGGCCTCAAGCAACAATCTCAAGCTGCCAAACTGATTCAACAAGTGCCGCGCCAGATCAACTGCACTTTTCCCCGGCACGCCGGTTCGCAGAAAAATCGCCAGCAGTTCCGCATCCGAAAGGCTCGCAGAGCCCTGTTCCAACAACCTTTCCCGCGGCCTTTCCGCCGCCGGCCAATCGCGAATACTCATACACATTCCTTGTCTGTGGGCGCCGCTGTTCCGTAGCGGTCGCTGTGATATCGTAGCCCATCTTTTTTGCGGGCGAATTCACTCTGGGGAGGGGGTTTCGCCACGTATGTCACCAACGAAATGAAAGGCAGACCTATGCAGCGGCTGTATCGGAAACGCATCGTTCTGGGCGTCGGCGGCGGCATTGCTGCCTACAAGAGCGCCGACCTTGTGCGCCGCCTGATCGACCAGGGCGCCGAAGTGCGCGTGGTCATGACCCGCGGCGGCAGCGAATTCATCACCCCGCTGACCATGCAGGCCCTGTCCGGCCACCCGGTTCACCTGGACTTGCTCGACCCGGCTGCTGAAGCCGCAATGGGCCACATCGAACTGGCCAAATGGGCCGATTTGGTGCTGATCGCCCCGGCGACCGCCGACTTGTTGGCCCGTCTGGCCCAAGGCATTGCCAACGACCTGCTGACCACGCTGGTGCTGGCCACCGATGCTATCGTCGCGGTCGCTCCGGCCATGAACCAGGCCATGTGGCGCGACCCGGCGACCCAGGCCAACCTGCAACTCCTTGAAAGTCGCGGCCTGAAGACCTTCGGCCCGGCCTCCGGCAGCCAGGCCTGCGGCGACGTCGGCATGGGCCGCATGATGGAAGCCACCGACCTGGCCCAGCTCGCGGCGGACTGCTTCCAGCGTCAGGCGTTGACCGGCAAACACGTAGTGATCACCGCCGGCCCGACCCAGGAAAACATCGACCCGGTGCGCTACATCACCAACCACAGCTCCGGCAAAATGGGTTTCGCCCTGGCGGAAGCGGCGGTGGAAGCCGGCGCCCGCGTCACGCTGATCAGCGGCCCGGTGCATTTGCCGACGCCGGATCGCGTCACCCGCATCGACGTGGTCAGCGCCCGCGACATGCTCGCCGCGTGTGAAGCCGCGATCCCTTGCGACATCTTTATCGCCTCGGCGGCAGTTGCGGACTACCGTCCGGAAGTCGTCGCCCCGCAAAAATTGAAGAAAGACCCTACGAGCGGCGACGGCTTCGTCCTGCAAATGGTGCGTAACCCGGACATCCTGGCCACCATCGCGACCCGTCCCGACCGTCCGTTCAGTGTCGGCTTCGCCGCCGAGACCGAACACCTGCTCGACTACGCTGCGCGCAAGCTGAAGGACAAGAATCTCGATCTGATCGTCGCCAACGACGTCGCCAACCCGAGCATCGGTTTCAACAGCGAAGAAAACGCCTGCAGCGTCATCGACCGTGCGCTGCACGCCACGGTTTTCGCCCAGACCAGCAAGAGCAAGATCGCTCGCCAACTGGTCACTTTTATCGCCGAACGTCTGAACCAGGTTTAATTTACATGCACGCTTTGCAAGCCAAGATCCTCGACCCACGCATCGGTACCGAATTCCCGCTGCCGCAATACGCCACACCGGGCTCCGCCGGCCTCGACCTGCGCGCCATGCTGCAAGAGGACATCGTGATCAAGCCGGGTGAAACCGTGCTGATCCCTACCGGTCTGTCGGTCTATATCGGCGATCCGAACCTCGCCGCGTTGATCCTGCCGCGTTCGGGCATGGGCCATAAGCACGGCATCGTGCTGGGCAACCTCGTCGGCCTGATCGACTCCGACTACCAGGGCCCGTTGATGGTGTCCTGCTGGAACCGTGGCCAGACCGAATTCACCATGCCGGTCGGCGAGCGCCTGGCTCAACTGGTACTGGTACCCGTGGTGCAGGCGCACTTCGAAATGGTTGAAGAGTTCGTCGAGACCGAGCGCGGCACGGGTGGTTTCGGCCATTCCGGCACCAAGTGATCGGCTGAAAACCCGTCGTGGCGAGGAGGCATTCCCCGCCACGAACTTCAAAATGTCATCTGCAAGGTTTAGCGCTGAAAATCAACGCATTGGCAGGCCAACACCACGCCGGACAAGGCGTCATGGCCCTTTCACACCACGAACTCTCTGTGAAAACCGCCGTCATACCCTTCAGTTTGAACTTGCCGTCGAATAGTCGTCGGTGTGTCCAGCCACTTTCGAGATGGAGCATTTTCGCAGATGAGCACCCCCGCCCAAGTCGCCCCGAAGCTTCCCGACAGCATCTTCCGCGCCTATGACATTCGCGGCACCGTGCCGGAATTCCTCAATGGCGAAACCGCCTACTGGATCGGCCGCGCCATCGGCTCCCAGAGCCTGGCCCAGGGCGAACCGAACGTGTCCGTCGGCCGTGACGGCCGTCTGTCCGGTCCGGAACTGGTTGCCGAACTGATCCGCGGCATCGCCGAAAGCGGTTGCCATGTCAGCGACGTCGGCCTGGTGCCGACGCCGGCGCTGTACTATGCCGCCAACGTGCTGGCCGGCAAATCCGGCGTGATGCTCACCGGCAGCCACAACCCGTCGAACTACAACGGCTTCAAGATCGTTATCGCCGGCGACACCCTCGCCAACGAACAGATTCAGGTCCTGCATGAACGCATCAAGACCGGTAATCTGAGCAGCGGCACGGGCAGCGTGACCCAGGTCGAGATCCTCGACCGCTACACCACTGAAATCGTCCAGGACATCAAACTGGCCCGCCGCCTGAAAGTCGTGGTCGACTGCGGCAACGGCGCAGCCGGCGTGATCGCCCCGCAACTGATCGAAGCGCTGAACTGCGAAGTCATCCCGCTGTTCTGCGAAGTCGACGGCAACTTCCCGAACCATCACCCGGACCCGGGCAAGCCTGAGAACCTCGTCGACCTGATCGCCAAGGTCAAGGAAACCAACGCCGACATCGGCCTGGCCTTCGACGGCGACGGCGACCGCGTCGGCGTGGTGACCAACACCGGCACCATCGTGTTCCCGGATCGCCTGCTGATGCTGTTCGCCCGTGACGTGGTGGCGCGCAACCCGGACGCGGAAATCATCTTCGACGTCAAATGCACCCGTCGCCTGATCCCGCTGATCAAGGAATATGGCGGTCGGCCGCTAATGTGGAAGACCGGTCACTCGTTGATCAAAAAGAAAATGAAACAGTCCGGCGCACTGCTGGCCGGCGAAATGAGCGGGCACATTTTCTTCAAGGAACGCTGGTTCGGTTTCGACGACGGCATTTACAGCGCCGCACGGCTGCTGGAAATCCTCAGCAAGGAAAAATCTTCGGCCGAGGAGCTGTTCGCGACCTTCCCGAACGATATTTCCACGCCGGAAATCAATATCCATGTGACCGAAGAGAGCAAATTCAGCATCATTGATGCACTGCACGATGCGCAGTGGGGCCCAGGCGCCGACCTGACCACCATTGACGGCGTGCGGGTCGACTACGCCAAAGGCTGGGGCCTGGTGCGCGCATCCAACACCACACCGGTGCTGGTGCTGCGTTTCGAGGCCGATGACGAGGCTGAACTGCAGCGCATCAAGGCTGTGTTCCATGCCCAACTGAAACGCGTTGCACCTGATCTCCAACTACCGTTCTGATTGCTGATTCACCCGGAGCCCTGAATGACCCTCGAACGCGATGCCGCCGCCAACACTGCCAAGGTCCTGTCCGAAGCGCTGCCTTATATCCGCCGATACGTCGGCAAGACCCTGGTGATCAAATACGGCGGCAACGCGATGGAAAGCGAGGAGCTGAAAACCGGCTTCGCCCGCGACATCGTGCTGATGAAGGCCGTGGGCATCAACCCGGTAGTGGTGCACGGGGGTGGCCCGCAGATCGGTGATCTGCTCAAGCGCCTGTCGATTGAAAGCCATTTCGTCGATGGCATGCGCGTCACCGACGCCGCGACCATGGACGTGGTGGAAATGGTCCTCGGCGGTCAGGTCAACAAAAGCATCGTCAACCTGATCAACCGTCACGGCGGCAGCGCCATCGGCCTGACCGGTAAAGACGCCGGGCTGATTCGCGCGAAGAAGCTCACCGTCACCCGCCAGACCCCGGAGATGACCCAGCCGGAAATCATCGACATCGGCCATGTGGGCGAAGTGGTCGGGATCAACACCGAACTGCTGAACCTGCTGGTCAAAGGCAATTTCATCCCGGTGATCGCACCGATCGGCGTGGGTGAAAACGGCGAGTCGTACAACATCAACGCGGACCTGGTGGCCGGCAAGGTTGCTGAAGCGCTGAAAGCCGAGAAGCTGATGCTGCTGACCAACATCGCCGGCCTGATGGACAAGTCGGGCACCGTGCTGACCGGCCTGAGCACCCAGCAGGTCGACGACCTGATCGCCGACGGCACCATCTACGGCGGCATGCTGCCGAAGATCCGTTGCGCGCTGGAAGCGGTTCAGGGCGGTGTGGGCAGCTCGCTTATCATCGACGGCCGCGTACCGAACGCGATCCTGCTGGAAATCTTCACCGACACCGGTGTGGGTACGCTGATCAGCAATCGCAAGCGTCCGTAAGCGATAGCGCAAACAAGAAGACCCCGCTCAGCCTGGCTGAGCGGGGTCTTTTTTTGCCCTTGAAGAAGCGATCAGACGCCGAACTGGGCGCGATAGGCTTCAACGGCTGGCAGGTGCTGCTTGAGTTGCGGGTCGTCTGCCAGGAATTCCAGTACCTGGTTCAGCGACACGATGCTGATGACCGGGATGCCAAAATCACGCTCGACTTCCTGGATTGCCGACAGCTCGCCGTTGCCGCGCTCCTGACGGTTCAGGGCGATCAGCACGCCGGCGGCCTTGGCGCCGTCCTGGGAAGCGATGATCTGCATCACTTCACGGATCGCGGTGCCGGCGGTGATCACGTCGTCGATGATCAGCACGTCGCCGGTCAGCGGTGCGCCGACCAGGCTGCCACCCTCGCCGTGGGCCTTGGCTTCCTTGCGGTTGAAGCACCATGGCAAGTCACGGTTGTGGTGTTCGGCCAGTGCCACGGCAGTGGTTGCCGCCAGCGGGATGCCTTTATAGGCCGGGCCGAACAGCACGTCGAACGGAATGCCGCTCTCGGCGATGGCTGCGGCGTAGAAACGACCCAGCTGCGCCAGCGCGGAACCCGAGTTGAACAGGCCCGCATTGAAGAAGTAAGGACTGGTACGCCCGGACTTCAGGGTGAACTCACCGAAGCGCAAAACGCCGCGATCGATGGCAAAACGAATGAAATCGCGCTGATACGCTTGCATGAAAAAAACCCCAAATACCACGGATTTAGCTAATTAGCTTGACGCCGTGTATCATACACGCACGCGATTTTTGGGGCCATTTATGCGGAT
The DNA here is from genome assembly GCF_016735645.1 of Pseudomonas sp. B7. NCBI lineage: Bacteria > Pseudomonadati > Pseudomonadota > Gammaproteobacteria > Pseudomonadales > Pseudomonadaceae > Pseudomonas > Pseudomonas sp. B7. The sequence goes on along the minus strand of NZ_JAERRE010000007.1, from coordinate 205,090 downwards.
CATCAGTGTGAACGTCAATGGTATTCAGGCTGCAGTCGAGCGCGGTTTGCTCAGTTGGCTGCAAGCACAGAATGCCGACGTCATCTGCCTGCAGGACACCCGTGCCTCCGCCTTTGAACTGGATGACCCAGCCTTCCAACTGGACGGCTACTTCCTTTATGCCTGCGATGCTGAAGTCCCTGCCCAAGGCGGCGTGGCTTTGTATTCGCGGTTGCAACCGAAGGCTGTCATCAGCGGTCTCGGTTTCGAGACGGCCGACCGCTACGGGCGCTACCTGCAAGCAGATTTCGACAAAGTCAGTATTGCCACCTTGCTGCTTCCTTCGGGGATGAACGGCGATGAGGACTTGAACCAGAAGTTCAAGCTCATGGACGACTTCGGCAAGTACCTGGACAAACAGCGGCGCAAACGTCGCGAGTACATTTATTGTGGCTCGCTGTACGTCGCGCAGCAGAAGCTCGACATCAAGAACTGGCGCGACAGCCAGCAATCCCCGGGCTTCCTGGCGCCGGAGCGCGCCTGGATGGACGAGATTGTCGGCAACATGGGCTACGTAGATGCCCTGCGCGAAGTCAGCCGCGAAGGCGACCAGTACAGCTGGTGGCCGGACAACGAACAGGCCGAGATGTTGAATCTGGGCTGGCGCTTCGACTACCAGATCCTGACTCCGGGACTGCGGCGCTTCGTGCGCAGCGCACGCCTGCCACGTCAGCCACGGTTCTCGCAGCATGCACCGCTGATCGTCGACTACGACTGGACGCTGACCATCTGAGCGGCCTTTCGCAGACACAAAAAAACCGACATCATTGTCGGTTTTTTTGTGGGCGATCGTTCGTTATTTGATCAACCGCCAGGTGAACGGATAGCGGTAAGGGAAACCCTCGTTGGCTTTAACCCCACCGATAATTGTCAACACCAGCGCCGCGATGGCCAGCAGGCCAAACAGCACGAACCCGATAAGCAACAGCATCAGCACGAAGCAGATCATCGAAGCGATCGCCACGGTGATCTGGAAATTCAACGCTTCCTTGCCCTGGGCGTCGATGAACGGATCGGTCTCGCGTTTCATCTGCCACAGGACCAGCGGCCCGATCAGCGTGCCGAACGGAATCCAGATCCCCAGCAAGGCGGACAAGTGACAAAACATGGCCCATTGGCGAACCTCCTGGCTCGGCTTGGGCAGCAACTCTTGCTCATCACTCATCGCGTCCTCCTTGCGGGTTACGAACCTGCTCAGTCGGCCAGTGCAGCCTTTTGCAGTTCGAAGATTTCGTTCATGCCTTTCTTCGCCAGTTCCAGCATCGCGTTCAGCTCTTCAGGCTGGAACGGCGCGCCTTCGGCAGTGCCCTGCACTTCGATGAAACCACCGGTGCTGGTCATTACCACGTTGAGGTCGGTCTCGGCGGCGGAGTCTTCAAGATAGTCCAGATCCAGCACCGGCTCGCCCTGGTACATGCCCACGGAAACAGCACCGATCATTTGCTTGAGCGGGTCGCCGCCTTTCAGGCCGCCGCGCTTCTTGATCACTTTCAGTGCATCGACCAGCGCAACCATGGCGCCGGTGATCGACGCCGTGCGGGTGCCACCGTCAGCCTGGATCACGTCGCAGTCGACGTACAGGGTGACGTCGCCCAGCTTGGACATGTCCAGCGCGGCGCGCAGGGAACGACCGATCAGGCGCTGGATTTCCAGGGTACGGCCGCCCTGCTTGCCGCGGCTCGCTTCACGCTGGTTACGCTCGCCGGTGGCGCGCGGCAGCATGCCGTATTCGGCGGTCAGCCAACCCTGGCCCTGGCCTTTGAGGAAACGCGGCACGCCGTTCTCGACGCTGACGGTGCAGATGACTTTGGTATCACCGAATTCGACCAGTACCGATCCCTCGGCGTGTTTGGTGTAGTTGCGGGTAATGCGGATCGAGCGGAGCTGATCGGCAGCGCGACCACTTGGACGTTTCATAGGAGATACCTGTACTGGGGACGGAAAACTGCGGAGCATTATAGAGCTGTGCACCGCGCCTGGGCACTCGTTAAAAAATCCGGCCGACGACCGAAGGCCCTGAAACGCGCTTTGCCGACGGCCTGCAGCCGTTTGTCACACCGTGTGTTTGGGCGCATCTGCCGCACTGCGCTACAATCCTGCGCCTTTGCTGCCAGTCAGCTTAAATTCATTGATATCGAGCTGCGGAGCTTCAATTCGCGCCGATCTGTATCGCGAGGTCACCCCATGGTGCACAGCATGACCGCCTTCGCCCGCGTCGAAAAAGCCGGCGTTCAGGGCACCCTGAGCTGGGAACTGCGCTCGGTCAACAGCCGCTACCTGGAACCCCACCTGCGCCTGCCTGAGTCGTTCCGCGACCTCGAAGGCGCCGTCCGCGAAGCCCTCCGCCAGGGCCTGTCTCGCGGCAAACTGGAATGCACCCTGCGCTTCACCGAGGAAAGCACCGGCAAGCCGTTGCAGGTGGATCGCGAACGCGCCGCGCAACTGGTCGCCGCGGCCGAAACGGTTGCCGGCCTGATCAAGAATCCGGCGGCGCTGAACCCGTTGGAAGTGTTGGCCTGGCCAGGCGTACTGGTCGCCGACGCCACCGACCCGCAGGCGCTGAACGCCGAGGCGCTGGCCTTGTTCAATCAGGCTCTGAAAGACCTCAAGGCCGGCCGCGAGCGCGAAGGCGCGGAGCTTGCCCGCCTGATCAATGATCGCCTGACCTCCATCGAGGAAGATGTGGTGACCCTGCGAGAACTGGTTCCGCAGATGCTCGCCACCCAGCGTCAGAAAGTCCTCGACCGCTTTGCCGACATGAAGGCCGAACTGGACCCGCAGCGCCTGGAACAGGAAATGGTCATCCTCGCGCAGAAGAGCGACGTGGCCGAAGAACTGGATCGCCTGAGCACCCACATCATTGAAGTTCGCCGGGTGCTGAAATCCGGCGGGGCCGCCGGCCGGCGCCTGGACTTCCTGATGCAAGAGCTCAACCGCGAAGCCAACACACTGGGCTCCAAGGCCTTCGACCCGCGCAGCACACAGGCAGCGGTCAACCTCAAGGTGTTGATCGAGCAGATGCGCGAACAAGTGCAGAATATTGAGTAAGGCTACCCCGACATGACCCACAGCACCGGCACCCTGTACATCATTTCCGCCCCTTCGGGTGCGGGCAAGAGCAGTCTGGTCAAGGCCCTGACCGACACCAATCCGGACATTCGCGTCTCGATTTCCCACACCACCCGCGCCATGCGCCCGGGTGAAGTGGACGGCGTGAACTATCACTTCGTGACCCGCGAAGAGTTCGTGAAAATGGGCGAGCACGGCGATTTTCTGGAACGCGCCGAAGTCTTCGGCAACTTCTACGGCACCTCGCAAAGCCGCCTGCAGCAGACCCTGGACGAAGGCCACGACCTGATTCTGGAAATCGACTGGCAAGGCGCCGAGCAAGTGCGCAAGCTGATGCCGCAGGCCCGTTCGATCTTCATCCTGCCGCCATCACTGCAGGCCCTGCACCAGCGCCTGACCAACCGTGGCCAGGACAGCGACGAGATCATCGATGGCCGGATGCGTGAAGCGGTCAGCGAAATGAGCCACTACGTCGAGTACGACTACCTGATCATCAACGACGATTTCGCCCATGCGCTGGACGATCTGAAGGCGATTTTCCGCGCCAATCAGTTGCAACAGAAACGTCAGCAAGTGCGTTTCGGCAAATTGCTGGCTGAATTGCTGGGCTGAAACAGCACTTCCCAAAACCGCTGCAAGGGCTTTACATTGGCACTTGCAGCGCGTTGAAGAGTCTGGTCAAAAAATCAGCGCTTCCCTAATCGCTGGTGATTTTTTAAACTGTTGAGTCCGCTCGCCCAACCGGGCAGCGCGCATATTGCATTCGCTCCGAGGAATACCATGGCCCGCGTAACCGTTGAAGACTGCCTAGAACACGTGGAAAACCGCTTTGAGCTGGTCATGCTCTCTACCAAGCGTGCCCGTCAACTGGCCACCGGCGGCAAAGAGCCCCTGGTTCAGTGGGAAAACGACAAACCGACCGTAGTGGCGCTGCGTGAAATCGCTGAAGGCCTGATGAGCTACGAGTTCATCGCCGAGCAGGAAATCGTCCACGAAGACCCGGTCTTCGCTGCGTTCGAGGACGAGTCCAACGAGGCCGTCTAAGCCTATGCCTGGTCGACGTAGCACGGCGCGGGATCACAGCCTACGGCAGGAGACATCATGCCGAGCATAGACGCCCTCGCCGATCGCTTATCGACCTACCTCGGCAACGACCAGGTCAACCTGGTCCGCCGAGCGTATTTCTACGCCGAACAAGCCCACGACGGCCAACGCCGCCGCAGCGGCGAGGCGTACGTCACGCATCCTCTTGCCGTGGCGAATATTCTTGCCGACATGCACATGGACCATCAGAGCCTGATGGCTGCGATGCTGCATGACGTGATCGAAGACACCGGTATCGCCAAGGAAGCGCTGCAAGCGCAGTTCGGTGAAACCGTGGCCGAACTGGTCGACGGGGTCAGCAAACTGACCCAGATGAACTTCGAGACCAAGGCCGAAGCCCAGGCTGAAAACTTCCAGAAGATGGCGATGGCGATGGCACGCGACATTCGCGTGATCCTGGTCAAGCTCGCCGACCGCCTGCACAACATGCGCACGCTGGAAGTGCTGTCCGGCGAGAAACGCCGGCGCATCGCCAAGGAAACCCTCGAGATCTACGCCCCTATCGCCAACCGGCTGGGCATGCACGCGATCCGCATCGAATTCGAAGACCTCGGCTTCAAGGCGATGCACCCGATGCGTTCCGCGCGGATCTACCAGGCCGTCAAGCGCGCCCGGGGCAACCGCAAGGAAATCGTCAACAAGATCGAAGAATCCCTCGGCCACTGCCTCGCCATCGACGGCATCCAGGGTGAAGTCAGCGGTCGCCAGAAACACCTCTACGGCATCTACAAGAAAATGCGCGGCAAGCGTCGGGCCTTCAACGAGATCATGGACGTCTATGCGTTCCGGATCATCGTCGACAAGGTCGATACCTGCTACCGCGTGCTGGGTGCTGTACATAATTTGTACAAACCGTTGCCGGGACGCTTCAAGGATTACATCGCGATCCCCAAGGCCAACGGCTATCAGTCGCTGCATACCACGCTGTTCGGCATGCACGGCGTACCGATCGAAATCCAGATCCGCACCCGCGAAATGGAAGAGATGGCCAACAACGGCATCGCCGCCCATTGGCTGTACAAGTCCAGCGGCGACGAGCAGCCGAAAGGCACTCACGCCCGCGCCCGTCAGTGGGTCAAGGGCGTGCTGGAAATGCAGCAACGCGCCGGCAACTCGCTGGAATTCATCGAGAGCGTGAAGATCGACCTGTTCCCGGACGAGGTCTACGTGTTCACGCCCAAAGGCCGGATCATGGAGCTGCCCAAAGGCTCCACGGCGGTCGACTTTGCCTACGCGGTGCACACCGACGTCGGCAACAGCTGCATCGCCTGTCGGATCAACCGTCGTCTCGCGCCGCTGTCCGAACCGCTGCAAAGCGGCTCCACGGTCGAGATCGTCAGCGCCCCCGGCGCACGGCCGAACCCGGCGTGGCTCAACTTCGTGGTCACCGGCAAGGCGCGCACACACATCCGCCATGCGCTGAAACTGCAGCGCCGCTCCGAATCCATCAGCCTCGGCGAACGCCTGCTGAACAAGGTGCTCAACGGCTTCGACAGCGCGCTGGAACAGATTCCGGCCGAACGCGTGAAGGCGATGCTCACCGAGTACCGCCTCGAACTGATCGAAGACCTGCTCGAAGACATAGGCCTCGGCAATCGCATGGCCTACGTCGTGGCGCGCCGCCTGCTCGGCGAAGGCGAGCAACTGCCAAGCCCGGAAGGCCCGCTGGCGATTCGCGGCACCGAAGGTCTGGTCCTCAGCTACGCCAAATGTTGCACACCGATCCCGGGCGACCCGATTGTCGGTCACCTGTCGGCAGGCAAAGGCATGGTCGTGCACCTGGACAACTGCCGCAACATCAGCGAAATCCGTCACAACCCGGAAAAATGCATCCAGCTCTCGTGGGCCAAGGATGTCACCGGCGAATTCAACGTCGAACTGCGCGTCGAGCTGGAACACCAGCGCGGCCTGATCGCCCTGCTAGCCAGCAGCGTCAACGCAGCCGACGGCAATATCGAGAAAATCAGCATGGACGAACGCGATGGCCGCATCAGCGTTGTCCAACTGGTGGTCAGCGTCCACGACCGTGTGCACCTGGCCCGCGTGATCAAGAAACTGCGCGCCCTGACCGGGGTGATCCGCATCACCCGCATGCGTGCATAACCACCCCATTACAAGGAGTCATTCATGACCAAAACCGTTATCACCAGCGACAAGGCCCCGGCCGCCATCGGTACTTACTCCCAGGCGATCAAGGCCGGTAACACCGTTTACATGTCGGGTCAGATTCCCCTCGATCCAAAAACCATGGAACTGGTCGAAGGCTTCGAAGCCCAGACAGTCCAGGTGTTCGAGAACCTGAAAGCCGTGGCAGAAGCCGCCGGTGGTTCGTTCAAGGACATCGTCAAGCTGAACATCTTCCTCACCGACCTGAGCCACTTCGCCAAGGTCAACGAGATCATGGGCAAGTACTTCGACCAGCCGTACCCGGCGCGCGCCGCCATCGGTGTGGCAGCCCTGCCAAAGGGTTCGCAGGTTGAAATGGATGCCATTCTGGTCATCGAGTAATGCGCACGGCGCGGCCTCAGACGCCGCGCCGACTGCTCTGCGGTAAAGAAAAGGTTTTGAAAGGATTCCACCATGCGCAAAGCGCTTGCTCTCTCGCTGCTCGCCATTTTCCTCGGCGGTTGCGCCAGCAACCCTGCCGACCGTGACATCAGCGGCACCTGGATCAATCAGGTCGCCATCGATGCCGCTGCCAAGGGCGGCCCCCTGCGCGAAGCGCTTCAGGCTTACGGCCCGAACCTGGAGTGGGACGTCAACACCAAGGCCGGTCAGGCCCGCTACACCAACGGTTTCGAAAACGTCGAAGGTCGCTTGCTCGGCGAACAGTCCGGTGCCTGGAAAGTCGATTTCTATGGCAGTTCCGCCAGCGAGCTGAAACGCGACGGTGGCCAACTGCAACAAGCCGCCAACGAAAATGAACCGGAACAGGTCTTCGACCGGGCACAGATTCCGGTGCCGGAAGGCGCACCGATCGGCGCCAGCTTCGAACGCGCGCTGTATTCCGCTTATCTGGGCGGCAACTGGACGATCACCAGCGGACAGGGCGAAGGCGCCACCGTGCAGTTCCAGGCGGACGGTCAAGTCTCCGGTCTACCGGGTGCCGACCGCTATGCGCTGTGCCTCGCAGGCGATTGCGCATCGATGAGCAGCGGCAACGACAGCATGTGGTTGCAGCAGAACGGTCAGGGCAACAACTGGATCTTTGTGCGCAAGGGCAAAGAGCTGGAAATCCTGCAGGCCGTGAACACGGCATTGGCGGACGAACAACCGCAGTTCACCCCGGGCGAACGCAAGTGGTTGCTCGAGAAGCAGTGATCGGCGCCTGAGACAAAAAAGGCGGGGGCAAGCATTTGCTCCCGCCTTTTTTACGCCCGAAGATCAGCAGCGCCCCTCAAGAATCGCGGCATACCCTTCGCGATAACTCGGATACTTCGGCACCCAACCCAGCGCCTTCGCCCGGGCATTGCTGCAACGCTTGCTGCCGGTGCGACGCACGCTCTCGTCTTCCGACCACTCGGTGACACTCAAATACTCACGCAGCCATGCCACCACTTCGGCCAGCGGCGCCGGCGCATCGTCCACGCCGATATAGATGTCATCCAGCGTCACGCCCTTGCGATCCGCCTGCAGCAAGAACGCCATCAACCCCGCCGCGTCATCGGCATGGATGCGATTGCCATACAGCGGCGGATCGACCGCCACGCGATAACCCCGACGCACCTGGGTCAGCAACCACTCACGGCCGGGGCCGTAAATGCCGGTCAGGCGCACGATGCTCGCGGGAATGCCGCTGTTGAGCGCAACCTGCTCGGCCTCCAGCATCACCCGACCGGAATAACCCGCAGCGACGGTTTCGGATTTTTCATCGACCCATTCGCCGTTCTGCTGCCCGTAAACACTGCTGCTGGAAACGAACAGCAGCCGCTCAGGCTCCTGACCGTAATCGTTCAGCCAACCCAGCACATGCTGCAAACCCTGCACATACGCCGCGCGATAACCGGCCTCATCGTGATCGGTGGCCGCCGCGCTATACACCAGGTAATCGATAGCGCCCACCGGCCAGGTCTCGGGGCAATCTTCATTGAACAAGTCACCGGCGACACCGATAACGCCGTCCGGCAAACGCGAAATATCACGGCGCAGGCCATAGACCTGGAAGCCGGCAGCCAGCAATTGCGTGGCCAGACGGCTGCCGACATCACCGCAACCGGCGATCAAAACAGAAGGCGCGGACATCAAAAATCTCCCATCGGAAAGCGACAGACTAGCCTCGACAAGGGACGAGCGGCTAGCAATGAAGGAAAAAAAGCAACTCTATTACTTCTGTTAACAAGAATTACTTGCAATAATGCACGCCACTTTTGTTCTCGGCCTCACGAGGCCTGGAAGAGCATTACCGTTTTTCTATCTCAGGTCCGGCCAGCATGACACGCATTCAAAACTCCGCTTCGCCAACCAACCGACCTCGCGCCTGGAGCGCCGTGGCTGCCCTGCTGCTCAGCCTGATGCTGGCGCCAGTCGCCGCCTTCGCTGACGCACAAGCCCCGGCCGCGCCAGCCGCCACCGAGCAAAGCGCTCCGGCCGCCGCACCTGCCGCGACCGACCCGGTGCAGGCCGTAGACGCCAGCGCCGCCGACGCACCGGAAGCCCTCGAAGCCGACAACACTCTGGGCATGGCCCACGATCTGTCGCCATGGGGTATGTACCAGAACGCCGACGTGATCGTTAAAGCCGTGATGATCGGCCTGGCCATCGCCTCGATCATCACCTGGACCATCTGGATCGCCAAGGGCTTCGAGCTGATGGGCGCCAAACGCCGCCTGCGTGGCGAGATCGCCGCCCTGAAAAAAGCCGCCACCCTCAAAGAAGCCAGCGCCACCGCCGCGAAGGAAGGCACCCTCGCCAACCTGCTGGTGCACGACGCGCTGGAAGAAATGCGCCTGTCGACCAACGCCCGCGAAAAAGAAGGCATCAAGGAGCGCGTAAGCTTCCGCCTCGAGCGCCTGGTCGCAGCCTGTGGCCGCAACATGAGCAGCGGCACCGGCGTCCTCGCCACCATCGGTTCCACCGCACCGTTCGTCGGCCTGTTCGGTACCGTGTGGGGCATCATGAACAGCTTCATCGGCATCGCCAAAACCCAGACCACCAACCTTGCCGTCGTAGCACCGGGTATCGCTGAAGCGCTGCTGGCTACCGCACTGGGTCTGGTGGCCGCGATTCCTGCCGTGGTCATCTACAACGTCTTTGCCCGCTCCATCGCCGGTTACAAGGCTCAGGTGTCCGATGCGTCGGCTCAGGTGCTGCTGCTGGTCAGCCGCGACCTCGACCACCAGCCTGAGCGCAGCAGCTCGCATCCGCACATGGTGAAAGTGGGGTAATCGGCCATGGGCCTGCATTTGAAAGAAGGCGCAGACGACGATCTGGCCGAGAACCACGAAATCAACGTCACGCCGTTCATCGACGTGATGCTGGTGCTGTTGATCATCTTCATGGTGGCCGCGCCGCTGGCCACCGTGGACATCAAGGTTGACCTGCCTGCCTCGACCGCCAAACCGGCACCGCGGCCGGAGAAACCGGTGTTCCTCAGCGTGAAGGCTGACCAGCGCCTGTTCCTGGGCGATGACGAAGTGAAAGCCGAAACCCTCGGCGCCGCACTCGACGCCAAGACCCAGGGCAAGAAAGACACGACGATCTTCTTCCAGGCCGACAAAGGCGTGGATTACGGCGACCTGATGAGCGTGATGGATAACCTGCGCGCCGCCGGTTACCTGAAGGTCGGCCTGGTCGGACTTGAGAGCGCAGTCAAGAAATGATCACGACGCGCCATAAGCTGACGCGTTACAGCGGTAGCCTGGCCGTGGTGCTGGGTGTTCACGCGCTGGCCATCGCGCTGGCGCTGAACTGGACCGCCCGCCCGCCCATCGAATTGCCGCCGCAGGCAATGATGGTCGAGCTGGCACCGGTTCCGGCCCCGCCACCGCCCGCACCGCCGAAAGTCGTCACGCCACCGCAGCCACCGGCTCCGGTTGAAGAACTGCCGATCCCGAAACTGGCTGAAGCGCCAAAAGCCGAGATCGCGGTGCAGAAACCGAAGCCTAAGCCGAAACCAAAACCGCCGAAGCCGATCGAGAAGAAACTGCCCGATCCGCCGAAGGAGAAACCGTCCGAAGAGAAGCCCGCCGATACCCAGCCGACTCAGGCCCCGACGGAGAAATCCGCCCAGCCTGCACCGGGCCCGTCGCCTGCACAATTGGCCGCCAAGGCCAGCTGGCAAGGCACCCTGCTCGCGCACCTGGCCAAGTACAAGAAGTACCCGGCCAGTGCTCAGGCACGGGGCAAGGAAGGCTTGAACCGGTTGCGTTTCGTGGTCGATGGCGAAGGCAACGTGCTGTCGTTCGAACTGGTGGGGCGCTCCGGCAACGCCGATCTGGACCGGGCCACCCTGGAAATGATCCGCCGCGCCCAACCGCTGCCCAAGCCACCGGCCGACATGCTGACCAATGGCGCGATCGAAATCGTTGCGCCGTTTGTGTACTCGCTGGAACGCCGCCGCTGATTCGCACTCACGCAGCTCGGCCTGATTCAGCCAAAAAGGCACCGAAAGGTGCCTTTTGCTTATCCATCCACGGCAAACCGGCATTGCCCGGTGTCGCATTCATCACTCAGTCTGATAACGTGCGTCTATCGATTGCAGCCGGTATGCTTGGCCCGCATCTTCATGGACGCTTGCTATGACTCTCACAGAATTACGCTACATCGTTACCCTCGCCCAAGAGCAGCATTTCGGCCACGCGGCCGAGCGTTGCCACGTCAGCCAGCCGACCCTGTCGGTGGGCGTGAAAAAGCTTGAAGACGAACTCGGTGTGCTGATTTTCGAGCGCAGCAAAAGCGCCGTGCGCCTGACCCCGGTCGGCGAAGGCATCGTCGCCCAGGCGCAGAAAGTGCTGGAGCAGGCCCAAGGCATCCGCGAGCTGGCCCAGGCCGGCAAGAACCAGCTGACCGCCCCACTGAAAGTCGGCGCAATCTACACCGTCGGCCCGTACCTGTTCCCGCACCTGATTCCGCAACTGCACCGGGTCGCCCCGCAGATGCCGTTGTACATCGAAGAAAACTTCACCCACGTGCTGCGCGACAAACTGCGCAACGGCGAGCTCGACGCGATCATCATCGCCCTGCCGTTCAACGAAGCCGACGTGCTGACCCTGCAACTCTACGACGAGCCGTTCTACGTCCTGATGCCGGCCCAGCACCCGTGGACGCAGAAAGAATCCATCGACGCCGCGCTGCTCAACGACAAGAGCCTGCTGCTGCTCGGTGAAGGCCACTGCTTCCGCGATCAGGTGCTGGAAGCCTGCCCTACCCTGACCAAGGGCAACGACGGCGCCAAGCACACCACGGTCGAATCCAGCTCGCTGGAAACCATTCGTCACATGGTCGCGTCCGGTCTGGGCATCTCGATCCTGCCGCTGTCGGCGGTAGACAGCCACCACTACGCCCCCGGCGTGATCGAAGTGCGCCCGCTGTCGGCACCAGTGCCGTTCCGCACCGTGGCCATCGCCTGGCGCGCCAGCTTCCCACGGCCGAAAGCCATCGAGATCCTCGCCGACTCCATTCGCCTGTGCTCGGTCGCCAAGCCTGCCGCGCCGGTTACGGCCGGGTAAGTCAGCGTCATGACTGAGCTGTCGCAGGTCTCGGTCACCGCACTCAAGGGTGTCGGTGAAGCCATGGCCGAGAAACTGGCCAAGGTCGGCCTGGAAAACCTTCAGGACGTGCTGTTCCACCTGCCGCTGCGTTATCAGGATCGCACCCGCGTGGTGCCGATCGGCGCATTGCGTCCCGGGCAGGACGCCGTGGTCGAAGGCACCGTCAGCGGCGCCGACGTGGTCATGGGCCGGCGTCGCAGCCTCGTCGTGCGTTTGCAGGACGGCACCGGCGGCTTGAGCCTGCGCTTCTACCACTTCAGCAACGCGCAGAAAGAAGGCCTCAAGCGCGGCACGCGGATTCGCTGCTACGGCGAAGCCCGGCCCGGCGCTTCGGGGCTGGAGATCTACCACCCGGAATACCGCGCCATCAACGGCGACGAGCCGCCGCCGGTGGATGAAACCCTGACCCCGGTCTACCCGCTGACCGAAGGCCTGACCCAGGCGCGCCTGCGTCAGTTGTGCATGCAGACCCTGACCCTGCTCAAGCCATCCACCCTGCCCGACTGGCTGCCGACCGAACTGGCTCGCGACTATCAACTGGCGCCGCTGGCCGATGCGATCCGCTACCTGCACAACCCGCCCGCCGATGCCGACGTCGACGAACTCGCCCTCGGCCATCACTGGGCCCAGCATCGCCTGGCTTTCGAAGAACTGCTGACTCACCAGCTATCGCAGCAACGCCTGCGCGAAAGCATGCGCTCCCTGCGCGCGCCGGCGATGCCGAAAGCCACCAAGCTGCCGGCGAAATACCTGGCCAACCTCGGCTTCAATCCGACCGGCGCTCAGCAACGAGTCGGCAACGAAATCGCCTACGACCTCAGTCAGCACGAGCCGATGCTGCGGCTGATTCAGGGCGACGTCGGCGCGGGCAAAACCGTGGTCGCCGCCCTCGCTGCGCTGCAAGCGCTTGAGGCGGGTTATCAGGTCGCACTGATGGCGCCGACCGAGATCCTCGCCGAGCAGCACTTCATCACCTTCAAACGCTGGCTCGAACCGCTGGGCATCGACGTGGCGTGGCTGGCCGGCAAGCTCAAGGGCAAGAACCGCGTCGCCGCGCTGGAACAGATCGCCAGCGGCACGCCGATGGTGGTCGGCACCCACGCGCTGTTCCAGGACGAAGTGCAGTTCAAGAACCTCGCGCTGGTGATCATCGACGAACAACACCGCTTCGGCGTGCAGCAACGTCTGGCGCTGCGGCAGAAAGGCGTCGGCGGGCGCATGTGTCCGCATCAACTGATCATGACCGCCACACCGATTCCGCGGACGCTGGCGATGAGCGCCTACGCCGACCTCGACACCTCGATCCTCGACGAACTGCCGCCCGGCCGAACTCCGGTCAACACCGTGCTGGTCACCGACACCCGCCGCGTCGAAGTCATCGAACGGGTGCGCAGCGCCTGCGCCGAAGGCCGTCAGGCCTACTGGGTGTGCACGCTGATCGAAGAGTCCGAAGAGCTGACCTGCCAGGCCGCCGAAACCACTTTCGAAGACCTGACCGCCGCCCTCGGCGAGTTGAAGGTCGGGCTGATCCACGGCCGCATGAAACCTGCCGAAAAAGCCGCCGTCATGGCCGAATTCAAGGCCGGCAACCTGCAACTGCTGGTCGCCACCACCGTGATCGAAGTCGGCGTCGACGTACCCAACGCCAGCCTGATGATCATCGAGAACCCTGAGCGTCTCGGCCTTGCGCAACTGCACCAGTTGCGCGGTCGTGTCGGCCGGGGCAGCGCGGTCAGCCATTGCGTGCTGCTCTACCATCCGCCGCTGTCGCAGATCGGTCGCCAGCGCCTGGGCATCATGCGCGAGACCAACGACGGTTTCGTCATCGCCGAAAAAGACCTCGAACTGCGCGGCCCCGGCGAAATGCTCGGCACCCGCCAGACCGGCCTGCTGCAATTCAAGGTCGCGGACCTTATGCGCGACGCCGATTTGTTGCCTGCCGTGCGCGATGCCGCCCAGGCCTTGCTCGAACGCTGGCCTACCCACGTCAGCCCGTTGCTCGACCGCTGGCTGCGACACGGGCAGCAATACGGCCAAGTGTGAGCACCGTCGCAGTTTCTGACAGCTCGTTCCAACCAAGCTGGTTATACTCCAGCAATTGTTTCAAAAACGGATACAGACCATGACCGAAGCTGCTCTCGCCCCCGAATCACCGCACGCTCCGTCTGTTATTCGGCTGCTGCTCAACAAGCTGGGCGTCGCCTACGAAGAAGTGCTCGACCACCACGGCCTCAACGCCTCGCGCAAAGTGCAGGCGGTGTTGCTGGACGACGCGGTCGGTGCGCTGATGGTGCTGTTTCCACAGAGCCAGCTGCTGGATCTCAACCGCCTCGCCGAACTGACGGGCCGTCGCCTGACCGCCGTGTCCACCGAGCGCCTGGAAAAGATGCTCGGCAAACACAGCCTGAGCCTGTTGCCGGGCCTGCCGGCGCTGACCAGTTCGCCGTGCCTCTACGAAGAAAGCCTGCTGCGTGAACCGAAGTTGCTGATTAACTCCGGCGAGCCGGGCCTGCTGCTGGAAATCGCCAGCGAAGACTTCAAGACCATGCTGACCAAGGCCAGCGCCGCCAACTTCGGCGAAGCCCTGAGCAGCATCCGCCCGAACCTCGACCGCCCGGACGATGACCGCGAGGAAATCACCCAGGCCGTTCAGGCGTTCACCGCGAGACGCATCCAGCAGCGTCTGGAAGCGACCATCGAGATTCCACCGCTGGCCGAAACCGCACAAAAAATCATCAAGCTGCGCGTCGACCCCAATGCCACCATCGACGACATCACCGGCGTGGTCGAAACCGACCCGGCGCTGGCTGCGCAAGTGGTGAGCTGGGCGGCGTCGCCGTACTACGCGTCGCCGGGCAAGATCCGTTCGGTGGAAGACGCGATCGTCCGCGTGCTGGGCTTCGATCTGGTGATCAACCTGGCGCTGGGCCTGGCCCTCGGCAAGACCCTGAGCCTGCCGAAAGACCACCCGCAACACACCACGCCGTACTGGCAGCAGTCGATCTACACCGCCGCCGTCATCGAAGGCCTGACCCGCGCCATGCCGCGTGCCCAGCGTCCGGAATCCGGCCTGACCTACCTCGCCGGTCTGCTGCACAATTTCGGCTACCTGCTGCTGGCCCACGTGTTCCCGCCGCACTTCTCGCTGATCTGCCGCCACCTGGAGGTCAACCCTCACCTGTGCCACAGCTATGTCGAGCAACACCTGCTGGGCATCAGCCGCGAACAGATCGGCTCCTGGCTGATGCGCTACTGGGACATGCCGGACGAACTGGCCACCGCTCTGCGCTTCCAGCACGACCCGAACTACGACGGCGCCTACGCCGAATACCCGAACCTCGTCTGCCTGGCCGTGCGCCTGCTGCGCAGTCGCGGAATCGGCTCCGGGCCGGATGAAGACATTCCGGATGCGCTGCTGGAGCGCGTTGGTTTGAGCCGCGACAAGGCCAATGATGTGGTCAGCAAAGTGCTTGAGGCGGAAGTGCTGCTGCGGGAACTGGCTTCGCAGTTCAGCCAGGCTTAAAAGCATCGCGGGCAAGCCACGCTCCCACAAGATCTACGCGATCCCTGTGGGAGCGGGCTTGCCCGCGATGGCGTCGGTACATCCAACATCAATGTTGACTGTGCCGACCTCATCGCGGGCAAGCCCGCTCCCACAGGGATGGTGATTACTTGTTGAGCAGTTCCAGGCGCTCCCGCACCGCCGCTTCGATCCCCACTTCATCCAGTCCGCACTCGGCCAGCATCTGCGCCGGTTTGGCGTGCTCGACGTAAACGTCCGGCAAGCCCAGGTGCAGCACCGACTTGAGGATGTTCTCGCGGGCGAGGAATTCGCTGACCGCGCCACCGGCGCCGCCCATGATCGCGTTCTCTTCGATGGTCACCAGCAGGTCGTGGCTGTTGGCGATCTCGCGTACCAGCGCTTCGTCCATCGGTTTGACGAAACGCATGTCGACCACGGTCGCGTCCAGCGTCTCGGCGACTTTCAGGGCTTCGGCCATTTGCACGCCGAACACCAGCAGGGCGACCTTGCTGCCCTGACGACGCACCACGCCCTTACCGATCTCGATCGGTTCGAGGTCTTTCTCGATGGTCGCGTTCGGGCCGGTGCCGCGCGGGTAACGCACCGCCGCCGGGCCGTTGTACAGGTGGCCGGTGGTGAGCATCTTGCGGAGTTCATTTTCATCGCTCGGGGTCATGATCACCATGCCCGGGATGCAGCGCAGGAACGACAGGTCGAAACTGCCGGCGTGGGTCGGGCCGTCTTCGCCCACCAGACCGGCGCGGTCGATGGCGAACAGCACGTCGAGGTTCTGCACCGCGACGTCATGCACCAACTGGTCATAACCGCGTTGCAGGAATGTCGAGTAGATCGCCACCACCGGTTTCGCGCCTTCGCAGGCCATGCCGGCGGCGAGGGTCACGGCGTGTTGCTCGGCAATCGCCACGTCGAAGTAGCGCAGCGGGAAGCGTTCGCTGAACGCCACCAGATCCGAGCCTTCCTTCATCGCCGGGGTGATGCCCACCAGACGCGGGTCGGCAGCGGCCATGTCGCACAGCCACTCACCGAACACGCCGGAATACTTCGGCCCGCCGGCCTTTTTCGGCGCAGCGGCAGGGGCGTCCAGCGGTTCGAGTTTGGTGATGGCGTGGTAACCGATCGGGTCGACTTCCGCCGGTGCGAAGCCTTTGCCTTTCTTGGTGACGATATGCAGGAACTGCGGGCCTTTCAGATCGCGCATGTTGCGCAGGGTAGCGATCAGGGTCGGCAGGTCGTGGCCGTCGATCGGGCCGATGTAGTTCCAGCCCAATTCTTCGAACAGGGTGCCGGGGACCAGCATGCCTTTTGCGTACTCTTCGGTACGACGGGCGATTTCCCAGGCACCGGGCAGGCGCGACAGCACTTTCTTGCTGCCCTCACGCATGCTCGCGTAAGTGCGGCTGGAAAGGATCTTCGCCAGATAGTTCGACAGACCGCCGACGTTGCGCGAGATCGACATGTCGTTGTCGTTGAGGATCACCAGCATGTTGGCGTCGACTTCCGGCGCGTGGTTCAGCGCCTCGAAGGCCATGCCGGCGGTCAGGGCGCCGTCGCCGATCACCGCAATCGCCTTGCGATCGCTGTTCTGCAGGCGGGCGGCGATGGCCATGCCCAGCGCGGCACTGATCGAGGTGCTGGAGTGGCCGACGCCGAAGGTGTCGTACTCGCTCTCGGAACGGCGCGGGAAGGCGGCGATGCCGTCCTTCTGGCGCAGCGTTTCCATGCGCTCGCGACGACCGGTGAGGATCTTGTGCGGATAGGCCTGATGACCGACGTCCCACACCAACCGGTCGTCCGGGGTGTCGAAGACGTAATGCAACGCGATGGTCAGCTCGATGACGCCCAGGCCGGCACCGAAGTGCCCACCGGTCTGGCCGACCGTGTAGAGCAATTCCAGGCGCAACTCATCAGCCAGGGTTTCCAGCTCGGCTTCGCCTAACCGGCGCAGGCCGTCCGGCGTGTTAGCGCGGTCGAGCAGGGGCGTGGTCGGGCGCTTGCGGGGAATCTCATGAAACGTCGTGGGCATCAGGCGAATCGTTATAGGTATAAAAGATGCGGCAGTTTACCTGATGCATCGCCCCCTGCCCACGCGTTGGTCTTTTTTGGCAGATAAGCCTTCAGTTGCGCCGGTCGACGATATACCGGGCCAGATCGCGCAACGGCTCGGCAGCCGCGTCAAACGGTCGCAGCGCGTGCAGGGCCTGATCGCGCAGTTCCAGCGCATAGGCCTTGGCGGCGTCCAGACCGAGCAGTGCCGGGTAGGTCGGCTTGTCGCGGGCGATGTCGGCGCCCTGGCGTTTGCCGAGGGTTTCGGTATCGCTTTCGACGTCGAGAATGTCGTCCTGGACCTGGAATGCCAGGCCGATGGCCTGTGCATAAGTCTGCAGGGACTTGAGTTCATCCTTCTCGGCAGAGCCGCTGGCCAGGGCGCCGAGCCTGACGCTGACTTCGATCAGCGCGCCGGTCTTGTGTCGGTGCATCTGTTCCAGCGCTTTCTGATCAAGCTTGAGGCCGACCGAACCGAGGTCGATGGCCTGACCGCCGACCATGCCAGCCGGGCCCGCCGCGTGCGCCAGTGCTGTGACCTGCTGCAGGCGGATGTCCGCGCTCAGGTCGCTCAGGCGCGGGTCGAGCAGGGCACTGAACGCCAGGCTCTGCAAGCCGTCGCCGGCGAGGATTGCGCAGGCTTCGTCGAATTTCTTGTGAGTCGTCGGCTGGCCGCGACGCAGATCGTCGTCGTCCATCGCCGGCAAATCGTCGTGCACCAGCGAATACGCGTGGATCAGCTCAACCGCACACGCTGCGCCGTTGGCCTGTTCGGCCTTGCCGCCAAGGGCTTCGCATGCGGCGTAGGCCAGCAGCGGGCGCACGCGTTTGCCGCCGTTCATCACGCTGTAGCGCATGGCTTCGTAAAGCCGCGCCAGTTCTGGCAGCGGAGCGTTGAACAGGGTTTCCAGTGCCGCATTGACCCGTGCCTGGCTGGTGGCCGAATACGCTGCAATCATTCTGGCTGATCCGCGTCGAAGGGTTCCTCGGCGAGTTCGCCATCGCGCTCCAGCAACACCTGGACCTTCTGCTCGGCCTGGGCCAGCGCCGCCTGGCAGTCACGGGTCAGGCCGATGCCCTGCTCGAAAGCGGTCAACGAGTCTTCCAGCGACAATTCACCGTTCTCCAGACGCTCCACCAGCGTTTGCAGGTCGGCGAGGGACTGTTCGAAATCCAGTGCAGCTTTTTTGCGGGCCATGGCGGCTAATTCCGGTTGACGTTAAACCGGCGCGACACTAGCAGATAGGGGGGGTATGGGCAAATGAGCGGGGCGGGTCAAAGCCTTGAAATGGCGAAGGCGCTAGCTGATTAACCTGAGCAAAATATGACGGAAAGGGGCTTGTTTCAGAAAGTCTCTCGCCAATTGCGGGTGTTCTTTGAGCAAGCTGACGAACGCTTTTATCCACTTTTCCCGTTCTCGAATGAGTGCTGCACTATGGAGCCCAAGCATATCTCGCGTTTGACGAACCAAATGCCTATTTCTCCTGTTGAGATCGGGCATGGGTTCCAGTGAACCATCTGACGATAAAGAGAACTGCTCATTGCAACCGGGAGCAGGCTCAATCGGGAGAAGCCGATCTCCTTTTCGCTGGCCACATCCGTCTGACCGGATACACCCGTGTGCATAGTTGGTGTAAGAGAAGGTCAAGTGAGGGTGGCCATCACTACCGCGCTTGGGCTTGATGTGGTCAATTTGACCTGTGTCGGGTTGCAGCGGCATTTCACAGTAAACGCAAAGTCCACCTTGATCATTATGGAGGCTCGCCTTCACGATTTTTTTCACCGGGCGGAAAGCCTCTCCATCAAAATCATCTGGTCCCGCGCCGGGATAAGTTTCGTTGAAATCCAGCAGTGCTTTTGGGGGAGCGGGGTTGTGAGTCAACTCAATCATTACGCGTCTTCCTGACCTGCGCCGCGAGGAACGTCCAGAGCGTCATGTCAGCCTCGGAGATTTCGTAACCAGCGTTATCCAGTTCCTGTTTCAACTGGGTAGCTTTTGGGCTGTTACCGGCACCATCCCGGAACAATTGTTCGTACGCGTGGGCAGTTTCAACGATCGCCATCGGAGGGCGGGTGTTGACATTCATGACGCCCGCCAACGCATCTCCGGATTCCTGTGCCAAGGGACTCATAGCCGGTTGTTCTGAAACCCAGCCTTGCTCGTCCTTGTGAATGACACGGATCTGCTCACGATTCGCCGTCGTCAAGACCTGAGGACTATGTGTGCTAACGATGAACTGAATTTTCGGGAACGCTTTGCGAAGTGCTGCCAGGACCTGTTGTTGCCAGGCAGGATGTAGATGCAAATCGACCTCGTCGATCAGAACAATACCTTCTGTGAGCAATGGGGCTTGATCCTCAAACTGACCATTCAGGCGCGCGCAGCGAAATGCCATGTCGGCAGTCAATGAAATCATCGCTCGAACGCCATCACTCAGCAGGCTGATTGGCAGAAGCCCATGATCAGGATGAGACATTGCGAGATCTTCATAGCCAAGGCTGTAGTGAAAGTTACTCCAGCCTTCATTCTCCAGAACCAGATTTACTGCATTTTGAATGCCGGTGATTCTTGGCTTCAGATCCGATTGCTCGTAACCCGGCAACTCTTGTTGTTGAAGCAAGGCCATTGTCGCCTTCCGCATCCATTGCTGCATTTGCACAAAATTTGATGCAGAAGACAGGCAGTCTTCATACCCCATGGTTCTACTGGCACTAACCACCGCTTTTCGTGAGCTGTTGTTGTGTGTGATCCAAAGGCGTCCAGCTGGGTAATAGCTGATTAGCGGCAAAGCAGTTGCAGCCTTGGTTCGTGCTAACTCTTGAAGGTTTTTGCCCCAGTTGGCCAGTGAGGTGGCTTCTTTTGTAGTCGTACGGCTTTTGGGGCCATGCAGTGCTCGTTGCCATTGGATGGCGGGATCATCGAGGACAGCATCAATGATGACTGGAAATCTCTGTTCGTTTTCGAAGCTGTTGCCGAGACGAACGTAACGAGCATCGGTTCGCTCAATGTGCTTGGATTTGCCCATATCGAATGCGCCGACAAATGGCCCCAGCGCGGTGGCAATGGCTTCAAGTATTGTGGTTTTACCCTGCCCGTTACGTGCGGCAATGACCGTCAGCTCAGGATGGAAGTCGATTTCAATGTCTTCAAATCGACGGAAATCCTTTAGTTTCAGTTTGCGCAGCTTCACAGGAGTACCTCTATTTTTCCCGTCCTTGCCGACGGATTTTCTGGCCGTAGTTGACCATGAGATGACATTGAGCTCCAGTCGAAATCTTGAATTGAAACTGGATAATGCTTGGCAGCGCACTCAGTCTGGAGAGTTGATTTGGTAGCGACTGCTCCGCCCTCCTGCGGCTGTCCGTTTCAAACATTTTTTCTTGACCAATTCAGCCAAATGCCTGGTTGCTGTGGCCTTGGACAGTTTTGTTTCCGACTGATACTGCGCTGCGCTGATACCGTGCTCGAAACCGCGCTCACCACCGTCGAGCAAACGATTGAGCACTTTGATCTGCTCCGCCGACAGCCCGGATTCCCGGTGCGCCTGCCAGAAGCGTGATTTTCCCAACACACTTTCAATCCGCGCGATGGCCTGTTGCAGACTGCGCAGCAGGGTTTGCAGGAACCATGCGAGCCAGTCTGTGATGTCCAGCGTGGCTTTCTGGCTCGATTCGAGAATCCGGTAATAGCCCGCGCGGTCGTCGAGAATGCTGGCGGACATCGCATAAAAACGAATGGCCTGCGCTTCGCCTTGAGCCAATGCCAGATCGGTGAGGGTGCGAGTCAGGCGCCCATTGCCGTCGTCGAATGGGTGCAAGGTGACGAACCAGAAGTGTGCGATACCGGCTCGCAGTAAAGGATCGAGGCCTGCCTGATGCTGACTGGCGTCGAACCATTTGAGAAAACTGTCGAGTTGTCGCTCAAGCCCTTGTCGCGGTGGCGCCTCGAAGTGCACGGTCGGGCGGTCGATTCGCCCGGAAACCACCTGCATCGGCTCATCGCCGCGTAATGCGCCTACATTGATTGCTCGCGAAAGGAAACCACTCTCCTGTTCTGGAAACAGCCATGAGTGCCATTCCAGCAATCGTTCCAGCGTCAGCGGTTCGGCAAAACGTTGAGTGGCATCGAGCATCAGTTGCGCCAGCCCCTCGCTGCGCTTGCTGACGTTGTCGCCATCCGGTGATTCCAGCCCCAGACGTCGTGCCAATGAAGAACGCACGGATTCAATATTCAACTGCTCCCCCTCGATGGCCGAGGAGGTCACGATGTTCTGCAGCAACGCGTCCAGCTCAGTCTGAGCGCTCAGTGAATTGCCCACTGATCCCGCCATGCCCATCAATTGTCCCTGCGCCTGAACGCATTCGCGCAACAGCGCAGTGAGATGCTCTGCCTGCCAGTTGAAGTCGGGCCAATCGGGTTGCTGCCAGATCCAGTGAGTTGCCATGAAATGCCGTTCCTGAGTGCGTGAGCCGAATAGAAGTGCTATTCGGCTCATTTCGTGAGCCGAATATGACGCCTATTCGGCTCATCGTCCACTAGTCGCCGTGATTACTACCGCATTTCAAGATGTATCCGATTGTTAAAAAACTGCCGAATCGCTAACCTTCGCGCCTTCTACGACCCGACAGTCACGGGTCTTTCAGACGAAACGCAGTATCGCCCACTGTGAAGCGCCGAGGATCGGGTGCAAGGTTTCGTTCAGGCATGGCAGGAGGCATCACATGCGTTCACTTCTTTTGCTGCTGATCGGCCTGGCCTGCGCGCCCGCGCTGCTGGCGGCGCCGAGCGCGGAGCTGTCGGAGCCGGTGGGCGGCTGGCGCTATCACGGGCTGCTCGATCGCACGGAAAACCCGCAGGTCGCCTATCCCACGCCGCCCATCGATCGCGGCATCCAGCGCAATCGCACGATGATTCAGGGCCAGCTCAAGGCGATCGGGCATCTGCGCCCGCCCCACAGCCTGGCGGTGAATGGCAATCCACTGAATCTGTACACCGACGACGATGGGCGTTTCGCCCGGCCGTATGCGTTCGGCGCCGGCTCCAACAGTGTCGAGGTGATCAGCGCCGACGGCCAGTCGCTCAAGCGCGTTCAATTCTACGAAGCCAACAATTTGCGCACGCCGGCGCGGATCCGCGTGGTGCTCGGTTGGGACGACCCTAAAGCCGAACTCGACCTGCACGTCATTACGCCTGACGGCCAGCACGCCTTCTGGGCGCGGCCGGCGATGAGCAACGGCGGCGGCCTCGATCCGGACGGTGTCGACGGCCCCGGCCCGGAAATGTTCACCATGACCGCGCCGCTGCACGGCACCTATCTGGTTTACGTCAACTATTGGGGCAACTTCGGTAACGGCGGCTATAACTTCGAGGAGACCAGCAACCAGAACGAGGTCATCACCTCGCAGATCACGCTGGTGCTCAACGAAAACACCGTCGACGAAAAACGCGAAACGTTCATCGTGCCCCTGCGGGCCATCGGTGATCTGCTGCTGGTCAAGACTTTCAACTATTAAGCATCCCGCACCACGGATGAACTGCCGAGCTTTGGGAACATGAGCGAGAAGATGAGCGATAACACTGCGAACCCGGCTACCGACGCGCCCGTCGCCAAACCTTCCCGGCGCTGGCCGTTGCTGGCGGTCGGGCTGTGCCTGGTGGCCGGCGTGGCGGGCGGCCTCGGCTGGCTGATGCACAAACCCAAGGCACCACCAGCGGAGTTGGCCAGTGACAAGCTCGGCCTGAGCCGCCCGGACGCGCTGCTGGAAACCCGCTCCCTGAGCCAGTTGCCCAAGGACCTGCTGACGGTGCCGTTCCTCAAGGCCACGCTGACCGAGGATTTCGTCTTCTATTACGAAACCCACGCCGACCGCCTCGGGCTGATCGGCAGTCTGCGGCGGATCATCTACGAGCATGACCTGAAGCTGCAGGACAGCCTGATCGAGCAGCTCTTCGATCAACCGGCAGACGTAGCGTTGTGGCGCGGTGCCGATGGTCGGCTGAAAGATTTCCTGCTGGTGATGGATCGCGGCGGTCTGGCCAAGGTGCTGGAGCCGCTGGCGAAAGTCGCCCTGGATGATTCGCAACTGAGCGTGCTCAGCACCCTGAAAGTCGGCGGCGACGAAGTGCCGCTGTATCAACTGACCTACAACGCCGGCAAATCCCTGCTGTTCGCCTCCCGTGGCGACAAACTGGTGGTGCTGTCCAATCCGGCCAAATTCTACGACCCGGAAAGTGGTGCTTCCGAGGAGTCCGGCCATGTTTCGCCGCAGGCGCTGGCGGCGTTGCTCAATGGCGAAAAACTGTTCCCCGAAGCGTTCGGGTTGCCGGCCAAGACGCCGGAAACCAAGCAGCGCCTGTCGGTCAATTCCAGCGTCCTGGCCATGGGTTATCAACGCTTCATCCCGAATTTCGCCGGCCTGCGTTTCGACATGGACGACAAGGGCTGGCACAGCTATCTCGCCATGGATGAGCTGGAGAACCAGCCGGACTTCGATTTCAAACCGGTCTGGCAAGCCATGCCGCTGGGCGCCAGTGCCTGCGTGACGCTGCCGGTCGCAGCCGAGCCGCAAAAACCGTTGCTGGTGAAACTCGGCGCCGAAGAAGCGGTAGCGCAGAAACTCACCGAGCACGTGGCCGGCGCGGCGGGCCTGTGCTGGTACGCCGATTCGCGGCTGTACACGCCCTTGCTGGTGGCCAGTCTGAACGACGAAGACAACGGCAAGCTCGACGCTGATATCGGCACGCTGTTCGATTCGATGGTCGGCGCTTACGAAGGCAAGGTCGACGAGCACGCGTTCCCCGTGGTGGAAAAACAGGAAGGCCAGAGCCACCTCTGGCAACGTCAGGTCAGCTCCAACTTCGGCCCGTACGCGGCCAAGGATGCCGAGAACCCGGACGCGATCACCGGCCGTGCGTTCATGAAAGTCAGCCTGGCGCGCCACGGTTCGACGCTGCTGTTTTCCCTCGACGACAAACTGGTCGACAAGGCCCTCGGCACCCTCGACAAACGCTTCCCGCCGATGGCCGACGTGCTGCCCAAAGACGTGCTGATGCCGATCTACTTCGGCCCGGACTCAATGGCGCAACTGATCCAGCAGGAAACCCTCGACAGCCTGCCGCAGGACATGGAGCCGGTGTTCTACAACGCCGCACAAACCTACCTGATCCCGAAACTGCGCACCCTCGGCGGCATGGGCAAATACGCCCTGACCTTGCCGGAAGGCAGCGAGCCTGACGGTCACTGGCAATGGCTGCCGCTGGAGTGGAAAGCGCTGTGACCGGACTGATTCGCAGCCTCGGCTTGCTGGCGCTTTTGCTCAGTGCCGGCGCCCGAGCCGCTGAGGCGCCGGCCCTCGATCCCGCGCAGTCCCAGGTCTTTCGCGCCTGGTTCGTGCGCATCGCTCAGGAGCAGTTGAGCAAAGGCCCGAGTCCGCGCTGGTATCAGCAGGACTGCGCGGGGCTGGTGCGTTTCGCCGCCAACGAAGCACTGAAAGTCCATGACGACAAATGGCTGCGCAGCAATGGCGTGTCCAACCGCTACCTGCCGCCGGAGCTGGACCTGAGCGCCGATCAGCGCAAGCTCGCCCAGCAATGGCAGCAGGGCGGCGGCAAGGTCGGGCCCTACGTCAACGCGATCAAACTGATTCAGTTCAACAGCCATCTGATCGGCCGCGACGTGTCCCAGGCACGGCCCGGCGATCTGATGTTTTTCGATCAGGGCGACGACCAGCACCTGATGATCTGGATGGGCCGCTACATCGCCTATCACACCGGCACGACCACCCCAACCGACAACGGCATGCGTTCGGCAAGCCTGCAGCAACTCATGACATGGAAGGACACCCGATGGATACCCGACGCAGCCAACCCCAACTTCATCGGCGTCTATCGACTGAATTTTCTCTCCCAATGACCGGTGCCCGCATGCTGCGTTTACTGCCTTTTCTGTTGCTGTTGACCCTGCCGTTTTCGGCCGTGAATGCCGAAGACACCGTGGAGCCAAGCGGCTACACGCCGGTGTCCGGTGAGAGCTTTTTCCTTTTGGCCGACAGCAGTTTCGCCGCCGATGAACAGGCGGTGGTACGCCTCGAAGCGCCGGGTCGCGACTACCGTCGATTCCGCATGGAACCCTACGGCGGCGCCGACATCCGTGTGTACAAGATCGACAAGCCGCTGGACTTCCTCAAGCGCCAGAAGAACCTGCACCGCGTGGTCAGCGACGGCCAGTTCAAGGGCGAAGGCCTGTCGAACACCCTGGCGTACCTGTGGGACAACTGGTACCGCAAATCCCGTCGGGTGATGCAGCGTGCGTTCTCTTACGAGTCGCGTCAGCAAGTCACCGAGGAAGTGCCGGAGCTGAAGATGGGCAATGCCATCGCTGCGCCGACGCCGTACGACGCGCAACCGCAGTTCGCCCTGATTCCGGGCCTGCCGGTGGTCAGCCAGTTCCGCTATCCACTGTGGCAGGCCAAACCGATCCAGCCGCCGACAGGCGTCAATCTGGCCGGGTCTTCCAGCGAGTTCGTCAGCGTCGCGCCGGGCAACGTCTACATCCCGTTGGGCAACCTGAAACCGGGTCTGTATCTGGTCGAAGCGCTGATCGGCAAGTACCGCGCGACCACCATGGTTTTCGTTTCCAACACCGTCGCGGTGAGCAAGATTGCCGGTGATGAATTGCTGGTGTGGGCCGCACGCAAGCACGAAGGCAGCTCGGTGTCGAAGGTCAATGTGCTGTGGACCGACGGCCTCGGCGTGATGAGCAGCGGCGCCACCGACACCGATGGTCTGCTGCGCCTGAAACACGTCAGCCCCGAGCGTTCGTTCGTGATCGGCGAGGACGAAGAGGGCGGCGTATTCGTCTCGGAAAACTTCTATTACGACAGCGAAATCTACGACACCAAACTCTACGCGTTCACCGACCGGCCGTTGTATCGCCCGGGGGATTGGGTGTCGCTGAAAATCGTCGGCCGCGAATTCAAGAATGCGCGGGACTCGGTATTGCCGGGGGCGGCGGACGTCAATGTCAGCGTGCTCGATGCCACCGGTACCGAGTTGCAGCGGCTCGACCTGAAACTCGATTCCAAGGCCGGTACTCAGGGCCGTTTCCAGTTGCCGGACAACGCCGTGGCCGGTGGTTACGAGCTGCGTTTCAACTACAAGGATCAGGCCTACAGCAGCGCGTTCCGTGTAGCCGAGTACATCAAGCCGCACTTTGAAATTTCGCTGAATCTGGCCAAGCAGGATTACCGAACCGGCGAACCGGTGAAGGGCAGCCTGGTGCTGCTGTACCCGGACGGCAAACCGGTGGCCAATGCCAAGCTGACCCTGAGCCTGCGCGCCCAGCAACTGTCGATGGTCGACAACGAGCTGCAATACCTCGGGCAATTCCCGGTGGAACTGACCAGCACCGAACTGACCACCGACAGCAAAGGCAACGCGACCCTCGACCTGCCGGCCGCCGAAAAGCCCAGCCGCTACATGCTCACCGTGTTTGCCAGCGATGGCGCGGCGTATCGGGTCAAGACCACCAAGGAAATCCTCATCGACCGCGGCGCTGCCAGCTTCCGTCTGACCGCGCCGCAGCGTTTCAGCGCGGTCGGTGACAAGGTCGCGTTCAGCTTCGCCAACGAGGGCGGCAGCCAACAGGCTCAGGCCGTGGTGCCGAGCAGCTACAGCTGGGTGCGTCTGGAAGACCAGACCACCGGCGAAGGCAAACTGGCGGCGAAGGACAAAGGCTTCAGCGTGACGTTTGATCGCCCGGGCACCTACAACCTGTCGCTGAAAGATCAGCACGGCCGAGTGCTGGGTGCGACCGGTCATTCGGTCACCGGCGATGGCGTCAAGGCTGTGCCGGGCACTGTGGAAATCGTCCTCGACAAACCCGAATACAAGGCCGGCGACGAAGCGCTGGCGCTGATCACCTTCCCCGAACCAGTCAGTGATGCACTGCTGTCGCTGGAGCGCGACAAGGTCGAAGCCACCGCGCTGCTGGCCAAGGGCGGCGACTGGCTGAAACTGGAAAAACTCAGCGACACCCAATACCGCGCACGTATTCCGGTGAAGGACACCTTCGCGCCGAACCTGACGTTCTCGGTGCTCTACACCAAGGGCGGTCAGTACAGCTTCCAGAATGCCGGGATCAAGGTTGTTGCGCCGCAGATCGACGTGGCGATCAAAACCGACAAAGACACCTATCAGCCGGGCGATACCGTGACGGTCGACCTCACTACGCAGTTCGCCGGCAAGGCAGTGCCGGCGCACCTGACGGTCAGCGTGGTTGATGAAATGGTCTACGCGTTGCAACCGGAAGTCGCGCCGACCATCGACCAGTTCTTCTACCACCCGCGTCGCAACAACGTGCGCACCAGCGCCAGCCTGTCGTTCATCAGCTACGACGTGGCCTTGCCGGGCAGCCCCGGCGCACCGGGCAAGGCCAACCGCAGCGAGCGTGGGGTGAAAGTGCTGGAGCGGCCGCGTCGCGAAGATGTCGACACCGCAGCATGGCAACCGGAATTGCTGACCGATGCCGACGGCAAGACACGTTTCACGTTCAAGATGCCGGACTCGCTGACCCGCTGGCGCATCACTGCGCGGGCGATTGCCGATGACGGTCAGGTCGGGCAGAAGAAGCAGTTCGTCCGTTCGGAAAAACCGCTGTACCTGAAGTGGAGCGGGCCGAGCAAATTCCGCAAGGGCGATCAGCCGCAACTCGGTGTGTTTGCCTTCAGCCAGGCCGAGAAACCGGTCAAGGCTGAACTGGTGACGCACTACGCCGGCGCCGAACAACGCCTGCCGGTGACCCTCAACAACGGCATCAACTACCTGCCGCTGCCAGCCTTCGCATTGGCCACCGGCGAATGGACCGCCGAGCTGGTGCAGGACGGCAAGACCGCCGACGCCCTCGCGGTGCGCCTGACCGCCACCGGCGAAGGCTGGCAAGTGACGCAGACCCAGAGTCTCGACGTGGCCAGCGGCGATACGCCGTTGAGCCTGCCGGCGGACGCCACCGACATTCGCCTGCGTCTGGACGACAGCCCGCAAGCGCTGTTCCGTTCGGCCCTCGACGATCTGCTCAGCTATCCGTACGGCGGCGTCGAGCAGACCGCCAGCCGTTTGCTGCCGCTGAGCATCGCTTATCCGTCGCTGGCGTCGAGCCCGCAGATCCGCGATCGCTTGCGCCTGATCATGCAGAACAGCCGTCTGCGCCTGGTGCAAATGGCCGGGCCGTCGGCGAGTTTCACCTGGTGGGGCTTCGATGGCGAGCCGGATGCGTTCCTCACCGCTTACGCCTATTACGCCGACTGGAACGCCAGTCAGGTGCTGGATCTGACCTTGCCGCCGGAGCACTGGCAGCGGGTGCTGGAGGTCTACGCCAAGCAGGCGCCGAACACGCCATTGCTGCAACGGGCGCTGATTCTGTCGTTCGCCAAGCAGATGCATCTGCCGGTCAACACGCTGCTCAGCGGTTTGCTGGACGATCTGGCCAAGGCCGGGGAAGGCAATGCCGAAACCCTGATGGACGACGGCGAAGACAGTCTGGTGATGGGCGATCCGGATTCGGCGCTGGGTCTGGCGGCGGCGCGGGTCTTGACCGCATCGCTGGCGACCCAGTCGAAAGTTGCTTTGCCGGATGCATTCAATCGTCAGCTGGGCGCTGCGCAACAGCGCTTGTCGGTCAGCTCGCAGCCGTTTGCCGAGGCGCTGAACCTTTCGCTGCAACCGTTCGATCAGGCTCGTGCGAACGCGCTGCTGCAACGCCTGTTGCCGCAGCAATCGACCCTCGAACGTGCGCTGGCGCTGACCTGGCTGCAACGCAGCATCGCCCAGGCATCGCCGACCATCGCGCTGGCACCGGGCGAAGGCTGGAAGAAAAACTATGGCGCGACCGGCGAGATGTTCTGGACGTGGCAGGGTGCTGCGCCGGTGCCGAGCGTGTTGTCGGTATCGGGCACTCAGGAGCGTCCATTGCGTGCCGCGCTGAGCTTCCAGACTCAACAACCGGCGGTCGATCCGATGGCGGTGACCATCACTCGTCGCCTGTCGCGTCTGGTACCGGGTGACGAAGCCTTCACTTTCAAACTGGAGCCGGTCGGCAGCAAGCCGTTGTCGAGCGACAGTCTGTATCTGGACGAGGTGATCCTCACCAGCAAGGCACCAAAACCGTTGCGCTACGGCATGCTCGAAGTGCCGTTGCCGCCGGGCGCCGATGTCGAGCGCACCACGTGGGGCATCAAGTTGCAGGGCAAGGACGGCACCGAGCCGACCGCGCTGGAGAAGGCGCGGTTCGAACCGGGCCAACTGGCCTACGCGGTTCCGGTGGATGCACTGAGCGGTGAATTGCGTCTGCGCCATCTGGTTCGGTTCTCGCAGAAGGGCCAGTTCAACCTGCCGCCGGTGCGTTTCACTCAGGTTTACGCGCCGCAGCATCAGGCCCGCGAAGCGAAAGCGGCCCTTGGTCAGGTCACGGTCAACTGACATGATCCGGCCGCTGGTCTGGCTGCTGATGTGTGTGATTCCTGCGCTGGCGATGGCGCAGGATGAGCCGTTGCGCGTGGCTTACAAGGGCGAACTGCTGTCGCTGAATACCTCGCAATTGACGGCGCGCGAGCCAATGTCTTCGTCGCTGGATACGCCGCTGGGCAGTCTGTGGAAGCTGTTCGTTTATGCGTGGTTGGTGGATACCGGTGCGCGGGAGCCTGCTTATGAATGTCGCGGGCAGTCGAAGGAAGAAGTCTATTGCTGCACCGCTGGCGGCAAGATCGAGCGTGATCAGGCGCTGGTGAAATCCTGCGGGCTGTATTTCGAGCCGGCGCGGTTGGGCATCACCGCTGGCGATTGGAGAACCTATTGGCAGGCGCGACAGGCGCCGTCGTGGTTGCTGGACCTGCCATCGGTGCAGCCGGCTACTCGGGTGTCCGTGGCTGACTTGCTGAAGGTTCTGTCTTGGCTGCCGGCTCAGGATCAGATGCGTCGTGTGCTGCTCGACGTGGTGCTGAACGCGGCGGACGGCAATGTCGTCGGTGAGCTCGGCGGACGCTTGCGGGTGAAGACCTGGAGCTGGCTCGGCGATCAGGACCCTCAATCACGCCAGGGTGGATTCGCTGGATGGACGGCGGACGGCTCGCCGATCTGGGCCGGTGGCCGGGGCACCAGTCAGATGGTTTTGCGGCGTTACGGTTCGGCGTTGGCGACGGTGTTGCCCACATCGTGGCCGGCGGAAGCAGGGCGTTGTGTCGAAGTCGGACTGTTCTCGCGATATCCGGTTTCGCGGGTTCTGGCCGGTAATCGAGCGGTGACCTCCGGCCCGTTGCAGGGTGATTACCGCGTCGAATTCGCCAACGGCAATGCGCTGGATATCCACAGCGACGGCGAGCTGTTTCTGCTCAACGACATGCTTGTGGCGCGGCTGGATCGTGAAGAGTACGTCGCCCGGGTGCTGGAGCGTGAAGCCAAACCAGAACCGCACGAAGCGGCCAAAGCATTGGCCGTGGCAATCCGCACGTATCTGCTGCAGAACGCCACGCGTAACGGCGAATGTTTGAGCATCGACGACAGCAGTACACGCCAACGCGTCGCCCCGCGTCCTGCTTCCGCCGAATCCCGCAACATCGCCGCATGGACGGCGGATCTGGTGTTGGCCGGCAGCACCGTCACCTATCACTCCGATCAGCCCGGCCCGGACAAACTGGCCTGGCAACAAGCGGTCGAACAAGCCAATGCCGGCCAGCGTTACGACGCGATTCTGCTGCACGCCTACCCGCGCGCCAGCCTGAGCCGTTGGGACAACCCGGTGGCGTCCTGCGAAGCGCTACCTGCTGCCCAAGACTGGCTGCAAAAACAGCGGCGCGGCTGGCGTCCCAGGCTGGAAAGCGAAACCGGCTACAACGAAGTCAGCACCTTCGCCGTCTGCAAACTCGCCTTCGGCCGCCCCTTCGTCGACCGCGAACGCCAGCGCATCTATGTGCGCGGCGTGGTGTCCTTGCAGGACCGCCTCGACCTGACTCACGAATACCTGCACCTGGCCTTTGAAGCACACCCCAACGGCCAGGATGAAACCTATATCGAAGGGCTCGCCCGTCACCTTTTGCTGGAATAGACCATGACACTCCGTTATCCACAGGTCTTGCTGTTGCTCTGCGTATTTACCGCGGTTTCGCCGGTGATCGCCGCTGACGGCGTCAAACTCGACACCCCGGTCGGCGGCTGGCGCAGCGGCGCGCCTGAAGGCGAGGGCGAGAGCTTTCGCCAGACCGTCAACTACCCGGCCTCCTCGGTGAACACCCCGCTCAGCCAGGCCAACACCGCCCGCATCAGCGGGGAAATCAAAGCCACACCGAAAAACAGAGAGCCCGGCCGCCTGATCGTCAACGGCGTCAGCATGCCGCTGAAAATCGACGACAGCGGCCGCTTCGACCGCCCGTTCTCCTTTCCCAACGGCAGCAACAGCGTCGAAGTCCGCAGCCCGGACGGCCAGCAACGGCACCGCACGCAGTTCCTCAACACCAGTGGCGGCGCTACTCCGGCAAAACTGCGGGTGTTGCTGGCGTGGGACAGCGATGGCACTGACCTCGACCTGCACTTGGTCACGCCTGATGGCGCGCACATCTGGTATGGCGATCGCGTTGCCCCCAATGGCGCTGCTCTGGATGTCGACGTGACCACCGGATACGGCCCGGAAATCTTCGCCATGCCGGCGCCGATCAAGGGGCAGTATCTGGTGTATGTGAATTATTTTGGCGGTGGGTATCGCGGTGATGATGAGGGTGGGGAAGAGGCGGTGCAGCCGTTGACCACCGCGCAGGTGACGGTGATTACGGAGGAGGGGACGCCTAGCGAGAAAATGGAGACTTTCATCGTGCCGATGCGGGCGGTGGGGGAATTGACGTTGGTGAAGTCGTTTAGCTATCCGTGACGGGATTGTGCAACGGGCTGTTGCACAATTGAGTTGGGCAGCAGCCTGTTGCCCGATTGCGGGATCACCTCCCGCGAAACTGCAGCTCGACGGGATTCAACGTTACAAGTCATCCAGGCTTATCTTGACTCGCTGAGGGGTGACAAGACGTTCGTTGACTGCGGCGATAAGCGCCACATCCTCTTTGCAACGTAACTCTGCGTCCAGCAGTAACTGATCCGGATCAGAGAAGTGCGGCTTCTTACCGTCATCATTATGAATTTTGGGGGAGGCCATGATGGAGCACCGTAATGAGTTTTGCCGTTACGGTAACAAGGAAGATTTCTGGACGGTAGATCTGGGTTTCTTTCAGGCATTAAAAAGCCGGCTTGTGGCCGGCTTCTCGGGGACTGGCTTGGTTTATTTTTGGTAAACCGCGCCAGCCTTCAAAACGTACATCCGGATCTTGCGTCCGGCTGTGGGACTTGGTCAGACAGTGGTCTGCCGCGTCAGGCGTCATCTGGGCCGCTTGGCGGGTCGATGCGCGAATGTGGGGCGCAGGATACTGAGTTTTGTTGGGGATTCCCAGTCTCAAGTGCGGAATAGAGCGATTTCTGCGGCAGAAAACAGAGGTTTGTACCGGGTATCCGGTCCTCTTCTCGGGCAAGCCCGCTCCTACAACGTTCTGTGCTGGGGCCGGGAGTGATGGAGGATCAGAGAAACGGCACCACCGGCCGCCGCTTGCCCAGCGTCGACCACCAGAACACCCACCCCAACACATGAATCCTCTGCTCTTCGATCTGTGAGGCCCGGAAGATCTCGTCCGGGTATTCGGCGCTGTTGTGGCTGCGCAGGCGCAGGGCGTTGCCGGGCATGCGGTGCAGGTATTTGATACGCAACATGCCGTCGTGCTCAATGGCGTAGATTTCGCCGTCAACCACCTGGGTGAGGCCGCGGTCGATGGCGAGGGTGGAGCCGTCTTCGATTTTCTCGGCCATGCTGTTGCCGATCATGTGGGTGCAAATGGCGTCGGTGTAGCGGATTTCCAGTGTTTCGAGGTGACTGCGGGGCAGGCGGATGGTTTGCTCCGGGTCTTTTATGACATGGGTTTTGTCGGAGCCGGGGGCGACCGGGGTTTCTTTGTAGAGCGGCAATTCGATGTCGTTGGTTTCTAGCACCGTGTAGACGCCGCGAATGGCATGGGCATCGAGGATGTCGCCCGACTCCGTATGCAGGTGCGGGGCGTCTTTCGGGCCTTCGCCGGTCTTCAGCCATTGGCTGTTGACGGACAGCAGGCGCGCGACTTCTTCCATGCGGTACGCGGGTACGCCCCGGGTGTACCAGTTATGAACGTTTTGGGCTTCCGTGCCCCAGAACTTTGCGAATCCCGTGGTGGTGATGTTCGCAGCTTCCAGGAGTGCCTTGAATCTTGGACCGCTAGTGTTCTTTCTCATAAACACGAGTCTACGACCGGCCTAGAGCGGTTTGAATAAACCTTGCGTTCAAAATAAGGGCAAATTTTGCGACGGGATGTAAGGCGTGCTTGTGGGAAATTACACAGACTAAAACCTTTCTGTAGGCCGCCATAAACAGGCTGTTTAAGCCTCTGCCGGGCAGGCACAAAAAACCCCGGATCAACCGGGGTTTTCTTCAAGCGTGTCGCAGGTCGCGAGGCTTAGCCTTTGTAGGCAGCAACCGACTTGGTGATCGCGGCGCGGGCGGCGTCTGCACCGTCCCAGCCTTCGATTTTCACCCATTTGCCTTTTTCGAGATCTTTGTAGTTCGCGAAGAAGTGCTCGATCTGCTGGATCAGCAGGGCTGGCAGGTCGGTGTATTCCTTCACGTCCACGTACAGCTGGGACAGCTTGTCGTGTGGAACTGCGATGACTTTGGCATCGCCGCCGCCGTCGTCGGTCATGTTCAGGATGCCGACTGGACGCGCGCGGATCACCGAACCTGGAGCAACCGGGTAAGGGGTTACGACCAGCACGTCCAGCGGATCACCGTCGTCAGCCAGGGTGTTCGGGATGTAACCGTAGTTGGCCGGGTAGAACATCGGGGTGGCCATGAAACGGTCAACGAACAGGCAATCGCTGTCTTTGTCGATTTCGTATTTGATCGGCGCGTGGTTGGCCGGGATCTCGATCGCGACGTAGATGTCGTTCGGCAGGTCTTTGCCAGCCGGAATCTTGCTGTAGCTCATTGGGCGTTGCCCCCGTTAGTTGACCAAAAACACTTGGCCGGATTGACCAAAAAGTGGCGGCGATTATAGGCATATTCTGCCGTGGACGCCACGTACCGGAAGTCGTGCAGACCTTTACTCGTGAGCCTGATAGACCGGGTCGGTGGCCTGAAGTTGCTTCAGACGCGCCAACGGATCCTGGCGGTAGAAAAGCTGCAACTGCGCATACACCTGTGGATAAGCCTCGTGCAGCAGATCCGGAGCGCTGAAGAAGTACTCGCTGGTAACGGCGAAGAATTCGGCCGGGTTCTCGGCGGCATACGGGTCGATGGCAGTTTCGGCGTCGGGATGGCGGTCGAGCTGGCGGTTGAGGTCGTCGTAGGCCGCCTGCATCACCTCCGCCCAGTCGCTGACCCGCATGTCGGCGTGCAGCGGTGGCAGGCCGTTGGCGTCGCCGTTGAGCATGTCGAGTTTGTGCGCCAGTTCGTGGATCACCAGGTTGTAGCCTTCCCAGCCACCACTGGCCATCACGCCCGGCCAGGCGAGAATGATCGGCCCTTGCTGCCAGGCTTCGCCGCTGTGTTCGCCGTCCCACTCATGTTCGACACCACTGGCATCGCGATGGCGCTGGGGGCTGAGGAAATCGTCGGGGTAGAGGACGATTTCGTGGAAACCCTGATACCAGTTCAGATCGCCGAGATGCAAAAGCGGCAATTGGGCTTGGGCGGCGAGCAGCAGGCGTTGTTCCTGGTGCAGTTCGACGCCGGGCAGTGCGGTCAGGTGTTTGTCTTCGAGGAGCAGCACGCTGGCTTCGCGCAGCCACTGGTCTTCTGCGGCAGTGATGCCATCGAGAAAACTCAGGTGATGGCGCACCCGCTGCCACAGTTCGTCGGCAATCGGGTGTCTGGCCAGAATGCGCCGGCGGCGCCAGGCGCTCAGCGACCACATCGGCTTAGTGCGATTGGGCTTTGGTGCCGCCGAAACGGCTGCGAACCACGCCGATGATCATCGGAATCAGCGACAGCAGAATGATGCCGACCACCAGCAGCGACAGGTTCTTCTTGATGAACGGCACGTTGCCGAAGAAGTAGCCCAGCGTCACCAGACCGCCGACCCACAGAACCGTACCGAACACGCTGAACCCGAAGAAGCGCGGGTAAGGCATCTTCGCGACACCGGCGACGAACGGGGCAAAGGTGCGGATGATCGGCAGGAAGCGCGCCAGGGTTACAGTCTTGCCACCGTGTTTGTCGTAAAAGTCGTGGGTCTGTTGCAGATAGTCGCGGCGGAAGATCTTCGAATTTGGATTGCTGAACAGTTTTTCACCGGCCGTTCGCCCGATCACGTAGTTGGTGCTGTCGCCCAGGATTGCCGCGAGCATCAGCAGGCCCGCCAGCAATACCGGGTCCATGCCACCGCCTGCAGCCACTGCACCGGCAATGAACAGCAGGGAATCACCCGGCAGGAATGGCATTACCACCAGACCGGTCTCGCAGAAGATCACCAGAAACAGGATGGCGTAGATCCATGGCCCGTAATTGTTCACCAGCAGGTCGAGATAAACGTCGAGATGCAGGATAAGGTCGAGCGGGTTGAAATCCATGGAGGCACCTGTGGTGACGGCCTGACTCGGCAGACCTGTGCGGATGACTTCGTGTAAGCCTACAAGCGGGTGTAGTTTTTCTTACAAGCCGGAAAGCTCGGGATTATACGGTTTGAGAGGTGAAAAGCGCGTTGGTTTTGTAGCGGGGGATGTCGGTGTGAATAAATGTCGGGTTGGGATTCATTTTGGGGAGGGCGTCTGCTCCCTCCCCGCAGGACACCCCGGGATCAGAGCTCGTCGCTGATCGGCAGCACGTAGTTCTTGAACTCGGTGTCTTCCTTGAATCCGATGGATTCGTAGGTTTTCTGCGCCACTTCGTTGTCGGCACTGGTGGAGACGCGCATGCGCACGGCCTGGGTTTCCTTGGCCATTTTCTTGGCGGTGCGGATCAGGTTGTCGGCTACCAGCTGGCGGCGGGCGTCTTCGGCGACGTAGATGTCGTTGAGGATCCACACGCGCTTGAGCGACAGGGAGGAAAAGCTCGGGTAGAGCTGGCAGAAGCCCATGAGTTTCTTGTCGTCGTCATCGGCCAGGGCCAGGTAGATCACCGATTCCTTGCGTCGCAGGCGCTTTTCGAGAAAGGCCCGGGACGAGTCCGGATAGGGCAGGGAGCCGTAGAACTCGCGGTACTTAACGAACAACGGGGTCAGCAAATCCAGGTGTTCGAGGGTCGCTTGGATAATCCGCATGGTAGGTCTCGTCCTTCAAGTGTCTGTCTTCACGTGCTCTGACGGCGATGGGAAACCCGGGCGGCCGTGCATCGATCCTGCCTGAAACCGGCGCAGAAAGGCAATGCGGAAACGGTTCAGGCTGGGGGCGGATCGAGTAGGAAATTACTCTTCATGTCTGTACCGGCTTCCGATTCCAGCGTCTGAACCTGCGCTTCGTCCTTCAGATTGACGCCCGACAGCTGGCGCCGACAGGCTTCGCGCATCAGATACAGCAAGCGATGCGCCGCCATGCCATAGCTGAGCCCTTCCAGCCGCACATTGGAGATGCAGTTGCGGTAAGCATCCGTGAGGCCGACCTTTGGATTGTAGGTGAAATATAAACCCAGGCTGTCCGGTGAACTGAGGCCCGGACGCTCTCCAATCAGCATCACGACCATTTTCGCGCCCAGCAACTGGCCGATTTCATCGCCAATCGCCACTCGACCCTGTTCCACCAGCACTACCGGTGCAGTCGACCATTCATCGGCGCTCATCTGTTCCTCCAGGCGGGTGAGAAACGGCAGGGTGTGCCGATGCACCGCCAGCGCCGAGAGACCGTCCGCCACCACAATTACCAGATCCACACCGCCCGGATGCGCCTGGGCGTATTCGCGCAGAGTTTGCGCCGATTGATCGCTCAACTTGCGCCCCAGATCCGGGCGTTGCAGGTAGCTGTTGCGATCCACCGCCGCGCTGTGCAGCAGCAGACTTTCACGCTGGCGTTCATTCAGTTGAGCACTCAGCGCGGCGTGATCGAACGGCAAATGCACGGCGTCCCGCGCCTGGGCGTGGGCGTACTGGAAATCCAGCTGTGCACGGGTCGGCAGACTGGTGCCGGTACGACCGAGGGCAATGCGCGCCGGGGTCAGACGACGCAGCTCCAGCCATGGGTTTTGCGGATCGACGGGCGGTTTTTCCATCTGACTCATCCCAGTTGCGCCAAGGCCTGGCGGAAGGCCGGCGGCAGGTTGTTGCCAAAGCGGACCTTGCCGTCCGCCTGGGTGAAGATGCCCATCTTCGCCAGCCACTGTTCGAATTCCGGCGCCGGTTTCAGGCCCAGGGTCTGGCGCGCGTAGAGCGCGTCGTGGAACGAGGTGGTCTGGTAGTTGAGCATGATGTCGTCGGAGCCGGGGATGCCCATGATGAAGTTGATCCCCGCCACACCCAGCAGGGTCAGCAGGGTATCCATGTCGTCCTGATCGGCTTCGGCGTGGTTGGTGTAGCAGATGTCGCAGCCCATCGGCACGCCGAGCAGCTTGCCGCAGAAATGATCTTCGAGGCCGGCGCGGATGATCTGTTTGCCGTTGTAGAGGTATTCCGGGCCGATGAATCCCACGACGGTGTTCACCAGAAACGGCTTGAAATGCCGCGCCACGGCGTAGGCCCTTGTCTCGCAGGTCTGTTGATCGACGCCGTGGTGGGCGTTGGCCGACAGGGCGCTGCCCTGGCCGGTTTCGAAATACATCAGGTTCTGCCCGAGTGTGCCGCGATTGAGGCTCAGGCCCGCTTCATAACCCTCCTGCAAGATGTTCAGGTTGATGCCGAAACTGGCGTTGGCCGCTTCGGTGCCGGCAATCGACTGGAACACCAGATCCAGCGGCACACCACGGTTGACCGCTTCTATAGAGGTGGTGACGTGGGTCAGCACGCAGGCCTGGGTCGGAATGTCGTAGCGCTGGATGATCGCGTCGAGCATTTCCAGCATTGCGCAGATCGAGGCGATGCTGTCGGTGGCCGGGTTGATGCCGATCATCGCGTCGCCGTTACCGTACAGCAGACCGTCGAGAATGCTCGCGGCGATGCCGGACGGTTCGTCGGTCGGGTGATTGGGTTGCAGCCTTGTGGATAACCGCCCACGCAGGCCGAGGGTGCCGCGAAATTGGGTGACGACGCGGATCTTCTGCGCCACCAGCACCAGATCCTGCACGCGCATGATCTTCGACACGGCAGCGACCATTTCCGGTGTCAGGCCGGGGGCGAGGGCGCGCAGGCTCTGCTCATCGGCCGCTTCGCTCAGAAGCCAGTCGCGAAAGCCGCCAACCGTGAGATGGCTGACGACTGCGAAGGCCTGTTTGTCATGGCTGTCGATGATCAGTCGGGTGACCTCATCGGATTCGTAGGGAATCAGTGCTTCCTGCAGGAAATGTGTCAGCGGGATGTCGGCCAGCGCCATTTGCGCGGCGACTCGCTCCCCATCGTTAAGCGCGGCGACCCCCGCCAGGAAGTCTCCGGAGCGCGCCGGGCTGGCTTTGGCCATCACGTCCTTGAGGCTGTCGAAGCGGTAGGTCTGGGCGCCGACGGTATGGGCAAATGCGGCCATGGGGCGCGTTCCTCCTGAATGAATGCTTTTAGTGCGGGCACCGAGCCCGAGGCCCGATGCCGGTGCAGCTCAGTTAGCGTTTAGATACCTTCGAGCATAGCGTCTGCCGGTGCTTCGGAGCGTTGCTTGGCGGTCAACTGGAAGTACAGGTAGCCGGCGGCCATGAAACCCAGGAACACACAGCCGATCAGCGTGTTGAACCAGGCCATCGCCACCAGACACACTACGGCCAGGAACAGCGCGATGGCCGGCACCACCGGATAGCCCGGTGCGCGGAAGGTGCGTTCCAGGTTCGGCTCGGTTTTACGCAGTTTGAACAGGCTGAGCATGCTGATGATGTACATCACGATGGCGCCGAACACCGACATGGTGATCATCGCCGCCGTCAGGGTCATGCCTTGCAGATTGACCAGGCCGTCGCTGTAGATCGCCGCGATGCCGACCACGCCGCCGGCCAGGATCGCCCGGTGCGGGGTTTGGAAACGCGAGAGCTTGGCCAGGCCTTTGGGCAGATAACCGGCCCGGGCCAGGGCGAAGAACTGCCGCGAGTAGCCGAGGATGATCCCGTGGAAACTCGCCACCAGCCCGAACAGGCCGATCCAGACCAGCATGTGCATCCAGGTCGAGTTGTTGCCGACCACCGCTTTCATCGCCTGCGGCAGCGGGTCGTTGATGTTCGACAGTTGGCGCCAGTCGCCGACGCCGCCGGCCATCACCATCACGCCGATGGCCAGGAACACCAGGGTCAGGATGCCACTGACGTAGGCCCGTGGAATCGTGCGTTTCGGGTCCTTGGCTTCCTCGGCCGCCATGGCTGCGCCTTCGATGGCGAGGAAGAACCAGATCGCGAAGGGAATCGCCGCGAAAATGCCCGGAATCGAACCCATCGTGAATTCATTGGCGCCTGACCAGCCGTTCAAAACGAAGTTGCTGAAGCTGAAGCCCGGCGCGACCACGCCCATGAACACCAGCAGTTCGGCGACGGCGAGCACGGTCACCACCAGCTCAAAGGTCGCGGCGATGCTGACGCCAAGGATGTTCAGGGTCATGAACACGAAATACGCGCCGACCGCCGCGAGTTTGGGATCGAGCCCCGGATATTGCACATTCAGATAGGCGCCGATGGCCATGGCAATGGCGGGCGGGGCAAACACGAATTCGATCAGGGTGGCGATGCCGGCGATCAATCCGCCTTTCTCGCCGAACGCCCGACGGCTGTAGGCAAACGGCCCGCCCGCGTGGGGAATCGCGGTGGTCAGCTCGGTGAAACTGAAGATAAAGCAGGTGTACATGGTCGCGACCATCAGGGCCGTGACCAGGAAACCCAGGGTTCCCGCTGTGCCCCAGCCGTAACTCCAGCCGAAGTATTCGCCGGAGATCACCAGGCCGACGGCAATGCCCCAGAGGTGCAGGGTGCCGAGTGTGGGTTTGAGCTGTGTGGTGGAAGTCATAAGTCCTCTCTGTCTTTTTTATTGTTCGATCTGTTGGACTTTCGGGTGCAGCGGTTGAGTGGGTGGATGCTGTTCACGCAGCGGCAGTGTTCAGGCAAATCCTGAATGACGGGTACGCAAGGCCCGTGCCAGAGCGGCCAGGCCAAGGATTGTCATCGGGATTAAAAGGGCGACATCGATAGTTCGGTGTCGCCCGGTTTTTTAGAAGAAGCCCAGCGGGTTGATGTCGTAGCTCACCAGCAGGTTTTTGGTCTGCTGGTAGTGGTCGAGCATCATCTTGTGGGTTTCACGGCCGACGCCGGACTTCTTGTACCCGCCGAACGCGGCGTGCGCCGGGTACAGGTGGTAGCAGTTGGTCCACACGCGACCCGCCTTGATGGCGCGGCCCATGCGATAGGCGCGGTTGATGTCGCGGGTCCAGAGGCCGGCGCCCAGGCCGAACTCGGTATCGTTGGCGATCGCCAGGGCTTCGGCTTCGTCCTTGAACGTGGTGATGCTCACCACCGGGCCGAAGATTTCTTCCTGGAACACACGCATTTTGTTGGTGCCCTTGAGCAGGGTCGGCTGGATGTAGTAACCGGAAGCCAGGTTGCCTTCGAGTTTTTCCACCTTGCCGCCGGTCAGCAGCTCGGCACCTTCGCCCTTGGCGATTTCCAGGTACGAAAGGATCTTGTCGAATTGCTGCTCGGACGCCTGGGCGCCGACCATGGTGTCGGTGTCGAGCGGGTCGCCACGTTTGATCTGGCTGACCTTCATCATCACCGCTTCCATGAACTGCGGATAGATCGACTCCTGAACCAGTGCGCGGGAAGGGCAGGTGCAGACTTCGCCCTGGTTGAAGAACGCCAGCACGAGGCCTTCGGCGGCTTTTTCAATGAAGCTTGGCTCGGCCTGCATGATGTCTTCGAAGAAGATGTTCGGCGACTTGCCGCCCAGCTCAACGGTGGACGGAATGATGTTTTCGGCGGCGCACTTCATGATGTGCGAGCCGACCGGAGTCGAGCCGGTGAAGGCGATCTTGGCGATGCGTTTGCTGGTGGCCAGGGCTTCGCCGGCTTCTTTGCCGAACCCTTGCACCACGTTGAGCACGCCCGGCGGCAGCAGGTCGCCGATCAGTTCCAGCAGCACGCTGATGCCCAGCGGGGTTTGCTCGGCAGGTTTGAGCACCACGCAGTTGCCGGCGGCCAGGGCCGGGGCGAGTTTCCACGCGGCCATCAGGATCGGGAAGTTCCACGGGATGATCTGGCCGACCACACCTAGCGGTTCATGAATGTGATAGGCGACGGTATTGCCGTCGATCTCGGCAGCACTGCCTTCCTGGGCGCGCAGACACCCGGCGAAGTAACGGAAGTGGTCGGCGGCCAGCGGGATGTCGGCGTTGAGGGTTTCGCGGATGGCTTTGCCGTTGTCCCAGGTTTCGGTGATCGCCAGGGTTTCGAGGTTCTGTTCGATGCGGTCGGCGATTTTCAGCAGGATCAGCGAACGGGCCTGGGCGGAAGTCGAGCCCCAGGCATCGGCAGCGGCATGGGCGGCGTCCAGAGCTTTTTCGATGTCTTCGGCCGTGGAACGCGGGAATTCGGCAATTGGCTGGCCATTTACTGGCGAGGTGTTGGTGAAGTACTGACCTTTGACAGGCGCGACGAACTCGCCGCCGATGTAGTTACCGTACTTGCTCTTGAACGAGACTTTGGCGCCTTCAGTACCGGGGTGAGCGTAACGCATGATGTTCTCCTTGGCTGTTGTACTTATCAGAGAGACGCGCATGAGCGCTTGCTATAAGCGTAGAGCAAAGGT
This sequence comes from Pseudomonas sp. B7, assembly GCF_016735645.1. Taxonomy (NCBI): domain Bacteria; kingdom Pseudomonadati; phylum Pseudomonadota; class Gammaproteobacteria; order Pseudomonadales; family Pseudomonadaceae; genus Pseudomonas; species Pseudomonas sp. B7. The sequence goes on along the minus strand of NZ_JAERRE010000007.1, from coordinate 162,631 downwards.
CGGGCCACTGCCGTGCAGGTCAGGCAAATCAAGGCTTTGCGAGATTTGTGTCGGACAAGTGGCAAGCGTCTGTGGCGGTATTGGTACAGCCTGGGTGACAGTTTGTACCGCTTCTGGCACAACCCGTGACCGGGCGGTCTTGCCAGCATTGCAAAGACCGGTTGGCTGGAGGATGCTGGGCACCACTTCACGCATGGGCCGATGAGCCTCGGGGAGAATAATAAGAAATGCACGACAACCATTTGAGTCGCCATGCCCAACAGGTTCTCACCGTCACCCAGGGCAAGCCGCACCTGCATGGCCCCGGTGCCGACCCGTCGATTGCCCGCTCGTGGCTGCGTTGTCTTGAGGACTATCACCTCGACCCGGCCCTGACCATGGCGCCGACCGTGCTAGAACACGGTCGTGTCCTCGAAAGCCGCGAACGGCTGCAACAGGTGTTGCAGATCGCCGGCAATGAAATGAGCAGCCTGCATCAACAACTCTCCGGCGCCGGCCATGCGGTACTGCTGACCGACGCACGCGGGGTGATCCTCAACTGCGTCACCGCCCCCGCCGAACGCAAGATTTTCGAACGCGCCGGCCTGTGGCTGGGCTCCGACTGGAGCGAGGCCTGCGAGGGCACCAACGGGATCGGCACTTGCCTCGTTGAACGTCAGGCCCTGACGATTCATCAGGATGAACACTTTCGCGGCCGCCATACCGGCCTGACCTGCTCGGCGAGCCCGGTGTTCGACCCGCACGGCGAACTGCTGGCGGTGCTTGATGTTTCCTCGGCCCGGCCTGACGTCTCGCGGCAGAGCCAGTTCCACACCATGGCGCTGGTCAATTTGTCGGCGAAGATGATCGAGAGCTGTTATTTCCTGCGCTGTTTCGATAACCAATGGCTGTTGCGATTCCATCTTCAGGCCGAGTCCGTCGGGCTGTTCAGCGAAGGGTTGCTGGCGTTTGACGGGGAAGGGCGGATCAGTGCGGTCAATCAGAGTGCCTTGAACCTGCTCGGCCATATTCGCGGTGGTTTGCTGGGCAAACCGGTGGAGGCGTTTTTCGATTGTTCGCTGGATGAGTTGCTCGGGCGTGCCAGTGCCAATGCCAGCGCCAGTTGGCCGCTGCGCACCCGTGACGGGCGGCATCTGTTTGCGGTGCTGCGCGGTGAGACCCGCCGGCCGCTGCCGGTCGCGCCAGCTCCCGCGCCTGTGGAAGCGCCGCGTCTTGCCGGGATTTGCCTGGGGGATGCGGCGTTGCAGGCGGATTTCCGCAAGTCGCTGCGGGTGTTCGAGCGTGACGTTCCGCTGCTGATCAATGGTGAAACCGGCTCCGGCAAGGAAGCGTTCGCCAAGGCTGTGCATAACGCCAGTCAACGTGCCGGCAAAGCCTTCGTTGCCCTCAACTGCGCGGCGATTCCCGAAAGCCTGATCGAGAGCGAACTGTTCGGCTATCGCGGCGGCAGCTTCACCGGCGCGCGCAAGGACGGTATGCGCGGCAAGTTGCAGCAGGCCGATGGCGGCACGCTGTTCCTCGATGAAATCGGCGACATGCCGCTGGCTCTGCAAACCCGTCTGCTGCGGGTGCTGGAAGACCGGCAAGTGGTGCCGATTGGCGGCGAGCCGGAAGCGGTCAACGTGCGGATCATCAGCGCCACCCACCGCAATCTGCTGGAACGGGTCGGCGATGGCAGTTTCCGTGAAGACCTTTACTACCGGCTCAACGGGCTGGAAGTGGCGCTGCCACCATTGCGCGAGCGCAGTGACAAATCGCAGCTGCTCGATTTTCTGCTGGCCGAAGAGGCGGGCGGGGAAACGATTCTGATCGAAGAACCGGCGCGCCAGGCGTTGCTGCGGTTCAACTGGCCGGGCAATGTGCGGCAGTTGCGCAATGTGCTGCGCACGCTGGCGGCGTTGTGCGATGAAGGGCGGATCGGGCTGGATGATCTGCCCGCGATGTTTCGGCAGGTTCAGCCACTGTTGGTAAAAGCCGATGAAGCGTCATCCGCACAACCGCTGGAAGATGCCGAGCGACTGGCGTTGCTCAATGCGCTGGAACACTCGCGCTGGCACATGACCCTCACGGCGCAGCAACTGGGCGTCAGCCGCAATACGCTCTATAGAAAGCTGCGCAAGCACGGGATTGCCCGAACCGCTTGAGCCACCGAAAACGAGGATGCGGTTTTCCCCTGCCTGGGCTACCCTGCGGCCATGTTTTACGAGGTCGACTATGCACATTCATATTCTGGGTATCTGCGGGACTTTCATGGGCTCGATGGCGGTTCTGGCCAAAGAGCTGGGCCATCACGTGACGGGCTCCGATGCCAACGTCTATCCGCCGATGAGCACCCAGCTCGAAGCTCAGGGCATTCAGTTGACCCAGGGCTACGACCCGGCGCAGCTTGATCCGGCACCGGATCTGGTGGTGATCGGCAACGCCATGTCCCGCGGCAATCCGGCAGTGGAATATGTGCTGAACAAAGGCCTGCCGTACGTTTCCGGCCCGCAATGGCTGGCCGACCATGTGCTGCAAGGTCGCTGGGTGCTGGCGGTTGCCGGTACGCACGGCAAGACCACCACCAGCAGCATGCTCGCCTGGGTACTGGAACACGCCGGCATGAGCCCGGGCTTCCTGATCGGCGGCGTGCCGCAGAACTTCTCGGTGTCGGCACGTCTGGGTGGTACGCCGTTCTTCGTGATCGAGGCTGACGAATACGACAGCGCGTTCTTCGACAAGCGATCGAAGTTTGTCCACTACCGTCCGCGCACGGCGATCCTTAACAACCTTGAGTTCGATCATGCCGACATCTTCCCTGATCTGCCGGCCATCGAGCGGCAGTTCCACCACTTGGTGCGGACCATTCCGAGCGAAGGTCTGGTGATCCATCCGACCACCGAACCGGCCCTGCAACGTGTGATCGAGATGGGCTGCTGGACCCCGGTGCAAACCACCGGTGCCGGCGGTCAGTGGCAGGTCAAGTTGCTGAAGGACGACGGCTCGGCGTTTGAAGTGATGTTCGAAGGCGTGTCCCAAGGCGTGGTCGAGTGGGAGTTGACCGGTCAGCACAACGTTGCCAACGCCCTGGCCACTCTGGCCGCGGCGCGTCATGTCGGCGTTGTACCGTCGATGGGCATCGCCGGGTTGAGCGCGTTCAAGAGCGTGAAACGCCGGATGGAGAAAGTCGCGGAAGTTCGGGAAATCACCATCTACGATGACTTCGCCCACCACCCGACCGCGATTGCCACCACCCTTGATGGCCTGCGCAAACGTATCGGCGATGCGCCGCTGATCGCGATCATCGAGCCGCGCTCCAACTCGATGAAGCTCGGCGCCCACCGTGACGGTCTGCCGGACAGCGTGGTCGATGCCGATCAAGTGATCTGGTACGCCCCGGCCAACCTCGGTTGGGATCTGGCAGGCACCGCCGCGTTGTGCACCGTGCCGTCGATCGTCAGTGATTCGCTGGAAGGCATCATTGAGCGCGTGAAGAGCCAGGCTCAGCCCGGCACTCACGTGGTGATCATGAGCAACGGCGGCTTCGGCGGCCTGCACGGCAAACTCGCCGAGGCGTTGAAATGAACAGCAACGGCCCAGAACGCATCACACTGGCGATGACCGGCGCGTCCGGCGCCCAGTACGGCTTGCGCCTGCTGGATTGCCTGGTGCGCGAGGATCGCGAGGTGCACTTCCTGATCTCCAAGGCTGCGCAATTGGTGATGGCCACCGAGACCGACGTGGCGTTGCCGGCCAAGCCGCAAATGATGCAGGCGTTCCTCACCGAATACACCGGCGCGGCTGCCGGGCAGATCCGCGTGTACGGCAAGGAAGACTGGATGTCACCGGTGGCCTCGGGTTCCGGCGCCCCGGCCGCCATGGTGGTGGTGCCATGCTCGACCGGCACCTTGTCGGCCATTGCCACCGGCGCCTGCAACAACCTGATCGAACGGGCGGCGGACGTGACGTTGAAGGAACGTCGCCAGTTGATTCTGGTGCCGCGCGAAGCGCCGTATTCGAGCATTCATCTGGAACACATGCTCAAGTTGTCGAACATGGGCGTGACCATCCTGCCGGCCTCACCGGGTTTCTATCACCAACCACAGACGATTGATGACCTGATCGATTTCGTGGTGGCGCGGATTCTCAATCTGCTGGGCATTCCCCAGGACATGCTGCCGCGCTGGGGCGAACACCATCTGAGCAGCGATGAATAAGCTGCTGGCTGCTGTGTTGCTGATGGCGCTGGCCCTGCAACTGACCGGCTGCGCCACCGCGCGCACGCTGGATGCCGCCAAGCCCGGCGCGCCGGTGGTGTATTCCGGCACACGGCTGGATCTGTATGCGATGAATGGCGGGTGTTGTGCGATGGACCGGTTTGGCGCCGAGGCACCTAGCTATCCCGGTGTGGATCTGCCGGCCAGCGCGTTGCTCGATACGCTGCTGTTGCCGTTGTCGTTGCTGACAGTGATCGGCGTAGGCTTTCAGGCGACAGGCGGGCTCTAAAAAGATCGCAGCCGATGGCTGCGATTTTTTGTTTTTACTTGCCGAGCTTTCTCAATTCATCTGACTCGACGATCCGCACTCCGTCCTGTTCCTCAAGCGCCAACCGCCACATGGCGCGGGCCAGTTGGCAGGCTTCGATACCGCGGTATTTGCCGGGAATCAATTTGGAGAATGGCGCGGCAAGCTGTTCGCCCAGACGGGGCTCGCTGCGTTCGCCAAGCAACAGCGATGGCCGGCAGATGGTCAGTTGCGGCCAGTCCTGCGCGCGCAACGCGTATTCCATCTCGCCTTTGACCCGGTTGTAGAAAATCGAGGACCGACGATCGGCCCCCAGGGCGCTGATCACGATCAGGTGCCTTGCGCCCATTTCCCGGGCGCGCTTGGCGAACGCCACCACCATGTCCAGATCCACGGCGCGAAACGCCTCTTCAGAGCCAGCCTGTTTGATGGTGGTGCCGAGGCAGCAATACGCGATGTCGACCCGGCCGGCCAGTTGTGGAAGGAACGTCTGTGGATCGCCGACCGGGTTTTCCAGATGCGGATGTTCCGCCAGCGGCCGGCGTGAGGGGGCAAGGACGCGGCTGATCGTCGGCTCGTTGAGCAGACGGTCGAGCAGATGTTCACCGGTTAATCCGGTGGCTCCGGCAAGCAAGACATGCTGAGGCGTCAAGTACATAGTGTCTCTCCCTTGATACTGTTCAGCTTAGTTGCTCTTTGTCGCTCCGTCGTTCAACGCAGCACTTTGCAAGGCTTTTCTCGCTTGCTGTTTACGCAGCAGTTGCCAGTGCGCCAGCACGGTTTTCGGCGCCCAGATCTGCGGTTCAGAGGCTTCGAAATTGTCCGCCAGTTCGCGCTCGGCGACGGTGGCCTTGGCCAGTTTGAAGGCTTGTTCCAGGTCGTCGGTCTGGTTCAGCGCCTGTGCAAACAGGGCATCGCCGAAGTAGGTGAAGTTGGCCTCCTCGGAGCAGCCGAACGACACGCGATCGGCGCGCGAGGCGGTCATGATCAGCGTGCGTTCATCCTTCAACGCCGGAATGAAGCCCCCGGAATAGCACGAGGAAATGACAATGATCTTGTCGCGGTTCTTCAGCGGTGCGAGCACGGCGGCGAGTTCGTCGGCGGGCAGGTCGGCCAGCTCCATCCGCGGTTGGTCGAGCACCAGCTCGTGTTCGGCAGTGCCGTGGCTGGTCAGGTAAATGAAAACCAGATCTTCCGGACCGCTGCGTTCGGCCAGGGTCAGGGCTGCGCGGCGCAGGTTCTCGCGAGTGGCCATCGGCCGGTCGCCGAGGTGGTCGCGATGGTTGACCAGGCGAATCTGGCCAAACGCGCCGAAACGGCTGGTGAGCATGTTGGCCACGTAATCGGATTCGCGCAGGAACACGCTCTGCTTGCCGTCGCCGCCGAGGGTCAGGGTGTACAGCTCCACTGCCGGGGTCGAGGCCGGTACATTGGCCAGCGCTTCATCAAGCAGGCGACCCTGGGCCAGCAGGCCGAGTTCGAGGGTGTCCGGCAGTAATTTGCCGTCGGCATCGCGTACCCGCTGGCCGTTGATCCAGGTGCCGCTGAGCACGCTGCCATCGGTGAGCACCAAGGTGCCGCGTCCGGAATAGCTGTCGCTGTCGAATCCGCCGATGTAGAAACTGCCATCGGATAGGTTCAGGCGACCCTGACCGCTGAAGCGCCAGTCGTTGAAGTAGCCGATGTAGTGGCTGCCGTCGGCGCCGATCAGTTCGCCCTTGCCGGTCAGCGCGCCCTCCTTGAACTGCCCGAGCCACACATCGCCGTCGGCGTTTTCGTAGCGGCCCTTGCCGTGCAGTTGATTGTTCTTGAAGCCGCCGACGTAGATGTCGCCGTCGGCACTGTTGAAGGTGCCGTTGCCTTCGAGCTGGCCATTGACGAAGTGGCCGGTGAACTGATTGCCGCTGGCATCGCCGCGCTGGCCTTCGCCGTTGGGTTTGCCGTGGGCAAACTGGCCTTGATAGGAACTGCCGTCATCCAGCTCCAGCCGGCCAAGTCCGGAATACTGGTCGGCTTTGAACTCGCCGCGATAGGTCATCGCGTTTTCTTTGAGGGTGCCTTCGCCTTCGCGCCGACCCTGCTTGAAACCGCCGGTGTAGCTGCCTGCCGTGGTGGTCAATGTGCCTTGGCCGTCGAACAGCCCTTGCTGGAAGTTGCCGCGATAGACCTCGCCATTGCTGCCATGCCATTCGCCCTGGCCATGCCATTGCCCCTTGTCGAACGCCCCGGCGTACCAGCTGCCGTTGGGGTAGTCGACCCGGCCCTGACCTTGCAGCAAGCCATCGACCAGTTCACCGCGATAGCGGCCGCCGTCGGGCAGGCGCGCATCCGGCGGCAACAGCGATTCGCCGTCGCCACACGCGGCCAGCAACAGGGTCAAGGCAAGGGGAGCAAGAGGGGCGAATGAGCGCATAGCGGGATCCGGGCAATTAGGCGACCGAGTATGCCGCAGCTATGTGACCTTATACAGCCGGCAGGGAGGAGCGGATGCGAAACAGCGTGAGCCGTTTCGCATCCAGGCGCTTAAACGAAGCAGAGCGACAGCGGTTCGGCGATGTAGGCCGGTTTGTCCGAGCCCTCGATCTCCAGGGTGGCGGTGGCCTTGAGCAGCCACTGGCCAGGTTTCTTCTCGGTCACTTCACCGAGGTCGACCTTGAGGCGGACCTTGGAATTGACCTTGACCGGCTGGATGAAGCGCACGCTGTCCAGACCGTAGTTGACCACCATCTTCACGCCTTGCGGCAGGATCAGGATGTCTTCCATCAGTTTCGGGATCAGCGACAACGACAGGAAACCGTGTGCAATGGTGCTGCCAAATGGCGTTTGCGCGGCTTTGACCGGGTCGACATGGATGAACTGGTAATCCCCGGTGGCTTCGGCGAACAGGTTGATGCGCTCCTGGTCGATGGTGAGCCATTCGGAACGTCCGAGTTCCTTGCCGACATAATCTTTGAGCTCTGCAACGGGAACATAGGGCATTGAGACTCTCCTTGGGTTCATCGGTTTTATAGTTTTTCAGGTGGGGGATTTGACCGCCCTGCGAACCACTGTAGATCATCATGGCGATTTGCTCAGGTCAACCGACCATGCTTTTGGCGAATGCCGATCCATAGCGCAGGCGTGCTTATAATGCCGACGACTTGCGGGTTGGAAAGTAAGACGGAGATGTCGGATGTTGCTACGTGGCCTGACGTGGCTGGTGCTGTTTCAATTGCTCGGCACGGCCCTCAATCATTTGCTGTTGCCGGTGCTGCCGGGGCCGATCATCGGCCTTTTGCTGTTGCTGGTATTCCTGATCGTGCGCGGTGAAGTCGGCGAGCCGTTGAACCTTGCGGCCGGCAGTCTGTTGCGTTACCTGCCGTTGCTGCTGGTGCCGCCAGCGGTGGGTGTGATGGTGTATGCCACGGCGATTGCCGCGGATTTCTGGGCCATCGTCGGTGCGCTGGTGGTGTCGCTGATTCTGTCGATGGCCTTCGCCGGCGTGCTGATGCAACGGCTGGTCAAGCGTCACGCGCCGCCTTCGGAGGAATCCTGATGCTGTTCGACTGGCAAGGTGCCTGGGCTTCGGTGATTCACCACCCCCTGTTCGGTATCGGCATCACGTTGGGTGCCTATCAACTGGTGCTGGCGGCGTTCGAGAAAACCCGCTGGATCTTCCTGCAACCGGTGCTGGTCTCGATGCTGTTGGTGATCGGCGTGCTGGTCGGCTGCGGCCTGACTTATGCCGAGTACCGCAAGAGCACCGAGATCCTCAGTATTCTGCTGGGTCCGGCGACCGTTGCGCTGGCGGTGCCGCTCTATCTGAATCTGCGACGCATCCGCCAATTGTTCTGGCCGATTTTTACTACGCTGGTGATAGGTGGCGTGGTCGCCACGGGCATGGGCGTGGCGCTGGGCTGGTGGTTCGGTGCCGATCACATGATCCTGATGACCATGGCGCCCAAGTCGGTCACCTCGCCGATCGCCATGCTCGTGGCCGAGCAGATCGGCGGTGTCGCGGCACTGGCGGCGGTGTTCGTGCTGATTACCGGGGTGATCGGTGCGATCTTCGGCCCGGCGCTGCTGACCCGTCTCGGCGTGCACAGCCCGGAGGCGCGCGGCATGGCGCTGGGCATGACCGCGCATGCGGTCGGCACGTCGGTGGCCTTGCAGGAAAGCGATGAGTGCGGCGCCTTCGCGGCACTGGCGATGAGTCTGATGGGCGTGGCCACGGCGGTGTTCCTGCCGTTGGCGGTGTCGATGGTGGTGTAAGGAAATGTCTATGAGTCTGCCGCTTTTTCCGCTGAACACGGTGCTGTTTCCCGGCTGCAATCTGGATTTGCAGATCTTCGAGGCGCGCTACCTGGACATGATCGGCCGCTGCATGAAACAGGGCGGCGGGTTCGGCGTGGTGTGCATCCTTGAGGGCAGCGAAGTCGGCGTCGCGCCGGAAGGTTTCGCCATGGTCGGCTGCGAAGCGCGCATCACCGATTTCCAGCAGCAGGACAACGGACTGCTGGGCATCCGGGTGCAGGGCGGGCGGCGCTTCATCGTGCAGCGCACTGAAGTGCAACGCGACCAATTGATCGTGGCCGAGGTCGAGTGGCTGGACGAAGAGCCCGAACAACCGTTGCAGGATGAAGACGCCGATCTGGTGGCGTTGCTCAAGGCCCTGGCCGAGCACCCGATGGTCGAGGCGCTGAACATGGGTATCGAGGCTGCCGGGCAGCAGTCATTGGCCAATCAGCTGGCTTATCTGCTGCCGTTTGCCGAGGAAGACAAGATCGACCTGCTGCAACTCGATGATCCGCAGCAGCGGCTGGATGCGATCCAGGCGCTGCTCGATGAGTTGCAGGGCGAGCTGTTTGCCTAGAGCCAAAAACGCTATTCGGGCCAGATGATGTCGTTGGCGAACCACTCCTTGTCCTTGCCCAGTGTCAGTACCGGCTTGCCGGCCTGGGCGACCTTGTCGATCAGGGCATCGTATTCGTATCGGTTGTCGACGCCTTGATGGGTCCGCGCTTCTATTTCATTGCGCTGTCGATAACCTGCCTCATAAGCGATGTCATCGACTTTCGCAGCGCGAGTGAGGGTGGAGTCGAGCAGCCAGAGGCGTTCCGATTCGATGCCCCGTTTCGACGTTGAAATCAGCGCTTCAAGTTCATCCTCCGGGAACCACGCACCCTTGTTCCTGGCGGCGTTGTTGAGCAGATGATTCTCTTCTCTCAGGACGACTTCCATTTTTCGCGTGTCGATGACGTACGCAAATATGATCGTCTGATCGTGCCGGACGGTTTCGTAATTGCGTTCGGAGTCGAGTTCCACATCCGAAGCCTCGGACCAGTCATTGTCGGATTCCCCTGATTCATTGTCGGGGTCACCGGGCTTGCGTCCGGGGTATTTGTTTTTCTGGTTGTTGTAGAGCAGATACTCCGGATCGGGGTAGCCCGTGCCTCTGCCTGCATATCGCTCAACCCGCTTCAGACTGACGGTTGCGCTGATCGGTTTCTCGGTGGTTGCTCCACGAGGATGCTTGAGCCGCGGCAACATCCGGTCATCGTTGTAGAACTCGAAGGGCGTCCGTTCATCGGCCCGGAACAGGGCCGGGATGTCTGTGCGGTACAGGACGTCGCTGCCGTTGCGCAGGTAGCCCAGCCTTGCAAGGAATCCGTCGAGGAATTCGCGACTGACGCTTTCGCTGAAATCGCCATAGTCCCCCAGATGACTGAGCAACAGCCTGCCGTTTCTCAGTGGCAGGAGCAGGGGCTCTATTTCCTGATGCAATGCGTCGTAGCGTGCAGGGTCGTCCGCGTTCAGTGACCGGCTCTTGTGCTGTGCGACCCATTCCGGAAGCGCTGACGGATGGGCAATCAGGTCGTCGCGCAGTCGGACGTGCTGGAGAGGAGACAGGTTGTACGAGCGCAATTCCATGACCCGTTCGCCTTGAGTCATCTGCGGATGCAGCCGTGCGAAATGTGTATCCAGCAATTCGGACGTGGCTGCGTTCAATTGTGCGGGCATCGACGTGATTCGCGGCTGTTTGGCCAGTGTGGCTTCCGCCCTGTGTCCATCTTCGGGAATGGGGCGTTTCAGCGGGCTCGCCGAATCTGCCGCTTGAGCCGGACTCCATGTCGTTTCACCGACATTTCTGTAGAGCGCAGGTCCGGGCGCAAGCTTTTTGTACAGATCCATTGCCCGATAAGTGCCCAGGTGCGGGTCGAACTCCACGTATACGGTACCGTTGTCTTTCACATCGACAAACTTGCGTCCGACGATATGGCGCAAGCCTTCTTCATTGGCTGGTTGCATGTTACGCAGCAGGCCGGGGTTCAACAGATAGTCGCTCAACACGACTGCCGATTCTCGGGGCAGGCCCGGCAAGTCCGAGACCTGGATTCTTGAAAGGCCGGGTATCGCTGCGGATGGCTGTTGATGACCCGGGTTCCGGTTGCCTGATATCACCGACTCGGACAGTGAATGTTGTGACTGTGGGGGCTGATCCGGTGGCCGCAGTCGGGGAGGTAAAGCCGAAGTATCGACGGATGTGTTGATCCTGGAAGGGGTTGATAGTGAGGGGGCTTTGGGCCGCATGGTGTCATTCCTTGACGATGGACAGGTGTTCGATCGATATCACACGGGACGGCTCGCTTTCGAGTCTCCAGATGTCGGTGGCTACGTTGTAAAAAATCCTGCCGGGAGCAGCATCGTGCAAGCGCAGGTTCAGGATCTGCAAGTCACTGCTTTCAAGCTCGTCGCGACGCTGGTGATCCTGTGCGTCCTGAACCAGCGCATCAATTGTCGAGTAGGCCCGGGCATCGGCAGTGCAGAGGCCGATCACCTCGAACAGGGCATTGATCCGGTAACGGTTCCCCGATGAGATCGCCACCTCGACGGTTTCCAGTGGCAGTAGTGGATCATTGCTGTCTGGCAGGTGGACGTGAACGCTGCCGATCCTGATCAGGTCATTCTTGATGCTGAGGTCGCGCAGAGTGATTTTTTCAGGCAGAAGATGGGTATGAATGAGCCACGTGGAGGAGCCGGAAAGTCTGGCCTCGGCGTCGGCGGTGGACAAGCGTATGGAGAGATTGCTGGCAGGAAAAAGTTCATAACTTGCCGATCTTCCTTCCAGCCAGTAGGTCGCGTTGTGTTCGGTGGCCAGAAAATCAACCCGTTGCGGCGTGTTCTTCAAGGAGCGCTTGCTGACAGACGGTCTGACGAACAGGTATCGACCTGCCCGCTCGCGTAATGAGGCACGACTTTCAATGACCCGGTAGCCCGGGTTCCTTGCATCCTCCAGATAGGTGTTCCGAGGATAGTCCAGACGATAGGAAACGCCATTTCGCATCACCAGGGTCAAGGGATGATTCATTGCCCACCCGGCGGCGATGTTGCCGGCGCCCATGTCGCTTTTCCGGTCCCGGCTTCCGATCACGTTTCCATGCAGCGAGAGCCGGGCTCCCCGAGCGAAGGTCAGGGTGAAATGGACATTGTCGTAATCGAGGAATGTGAACGCCTCCGTCTCCGTGATGCTCACGACATAAGTGGCACTGACGCTGACAATTTCCTCGCTGTCGAAATCGATATACACGGTGCTGTGCGAAGGAAGGCCGTCTTTCGGGGTGATCAGGGCTGCGCGACGGATCTGGCGGGAAACGAAATACTGGGAGTGTGCTTGAGCCGAAACTACGTGCGGATGATCGTTGATCTGCACCGGAGACGCCTTGGGTACGCCTGATGTGAGGATTGTGACGCTGACGGGCAGATCGCCGGACTCCGGAATCTCGGTGGGCCAATCCGGCTGCAAGTGAAAACCGTCCTGGGTAATGAACGCCCATTTGTCGTGATGCAGGATGCGTTTGCCATCGATGGTCTGGTAAGCGTTCTCCAGTATCAGTTCGCGCCTGGGCGACCGGAGATCATCGTCTCGAAGTGACTCGATCACCAGCGCGTTCTGCCGGACGAACCAGCGCTGGACGGCTTCAAGCGATACGCCCAGATAGATCTTGCTCGGCTCCAGACCGTCCTCGGTGATGGAGATCTTGTGGCACATCGGGTCGAGATAATAGGTATCACTGCCGCGACCGCCATCGACTGTGGCATTCAGACCACGTACGGATATCTGATCGTCCCCGGCACCGGCATCGACGTGATCGTTGCCATTGGCCGCAATGATGTCCGCCTGATCGGAGCCGGTGACCCGATTGGTTGCGCCGGCAAGTGTTTCGACCTTTTCGATGGACTTGAGCGTCGAATGCAGTACCGGTTCAAGTCCCGGGCTCGCGGGGCGCAACGCCAGCCTTCCACGTTTCAGATCGATGTCATAACCGAGGTGGCGGGGTGGGTCGGGAATATGGTCGAGGTGTTTGTGCGTGCCTTGAAGCCACAACAGATCGATTCCGTCGCCCCCCGACAGCTCGCTGGCCCTGATCGGATCGTAGGAGAGTGCTTCTGACGCTGTCTGAAACACAAAGGAGTCGTTTCTGTCGCCACCGCTCAGGGATTTGCGGCCTGTGGTGTAGCTGAAGAAGTTTGGCTTGTCCTTGGCACCCTGCACCGTGTCATGGCCACCGCCCAGATTCCAGAAAACCCCTTTGGCAGGGTCACTTTTCGTTATGGAGACGACGGAATCCGAATCCGGTAAACCGTCTCGCGTGTCATACGAGTCGTCCGTGTCTTTGATGAGGGGCAGGTTTTCGATGGTGTAGGGTGTTTCGCCCTTGTCTTCGTCCCATTGGTAACGATAGATACGGGTGGGTTGCAGTGTCACCTCGAATCGACCGTTGACAATGACGTCGACGGTTTCCCTGAATTCATTGGCCAGCCAGTGAAGGCTGCGGGTTTTCAGGGCTTTGGCGTAGTCGGCGGTGGTCTTGGCGATCAGGTAGCGATCCATGAGCGCCTTGTCCTGATCCTGTCCGGTGAACGCAAACCAGCCGGCCCGCCAGCGCTCGTTCACCGTCAGCTCGATGTAATCGTCGATGTCGTCGACGGCTCGCACGGCACCATAGATTCTTGCCCCGACAATCATTATCGCGGCGGCGGCAATGCCCAGCGGACCCGCTGCCTGGAACCCTGTCAATGCCGCGCAGCCAAGTGCCAGGGACAATGCGCCGCTGAACACGCTCAGTCCACCCGTCACGTACAGATCCTGAGCTTCCTTGCCCTGAGCCTTGGCGGCATCGTTGAAGGACTTGATCGCGATATAGATATCGAAAGGTAGCGTCAGCACGCTGGCGATCAGCCCGGCCCCGCGGCATAGCCACTTGCCCATGGAAGTCCTGCCGAATTGTTCGAAGGCCATGGATCCCTGGCGGATCATTTGCTCCCCGCTCTTGCTCAGGGCGTACTCCACGCCCAGAGAGGTGATTTCCGCGACGCCTCCACCAACATTGATCAGCGCTTCACCTGTGTCGCCCTTCTTGAGGGCATCGATAGCACCGATGTAAGCGCTGTAGAGTCCATACGCCTGCATGCCGACACCCATGCTGGTCATTCCGCGGCTTTTGGCTTTGTCGACCCAGTCCGGCAGGTGCTCGGGCAGCGGGTCTCGACGAATGTCGAGGCGTTGGGTGGCGTTCAGTAAATGGTTGATCTTGTTCATGGCGTCAGCAAACTCGCCGGTGGGCATCTCGCGCATGAGCGGTGCCGCATCGGGGGAGCGTTGGGTGACGATTTCGTACAGCAGGGGCGGGATCTGCAGGTTTTCGGGCGAGGGTACGGCTCTCATCCGTTGTTCCATTTGAACGGTGTCGAATTCCAGCGAATCGATGAATGCCTGGTCAGGGTCGGCAAAGTAGGTATTGGCCGCCGATAGGGTTTGCCCATCGATTCGGACGCCCAAGGCCTGGAGTGTCTGGCGACTGACACTGAATTCACCGATACGCAACGGGCCGAACAGCTCGTCCAGGTCTGCGAGCCCCGGCTTTTGGCCCGAGGGCGGGGGGCTGTACTGGATGGCTTGATCCAGTCGGGTGGTCAGGTCGGATATTTTGATTGGCGCTGACGGTCGGTCAGCCCGGGGAGGGTGGATCGGTTGATTCATCAAAGTCATTGCTCTTTTCACAAGTCCGTTTGTGGTGCAGCTGCCGGAATGTGGCATGAGGCACGGACTTGTTCATGAGCTTTTGCTTTGCCAAATGTTTGCCGGCGCTCACCGCCCGGGCATGCGCCGGTAGGCGTTGAGCGCGGGCCTAGTAGGCATATCGCAACAAGGTGTGTGGCAAGTGTCGCAATACGAAGAAGCCAAACAGAGCGAGCAGAGCCGGCAATACCAGCCACCAGACTTTCTGTGGCATGGCACCAAGAGGTGCATCGCGTTGGCTGAGCCACAGGCCCGCTGCGCAGACACAGGCAGCGAGCATGGCCCCGGCCAGGACGTCCGTTGGCCAGTGCGCTCCCAGGTATACCCGTGACAGGGCAATTGCCAGCGCCGGTATACAGCCAAGCAACAACCAGGTCAGGCGCAGGCGCGGCGGCTGCCCGCGTCCGGCCAGCACGGCGAGCGCCAGGAACAGCGCGAACGACCCCGAAGCGTGACCACTGGGCATGCTGTAGCTGGTAAGCGGATCAGTCAGTACTTCCGGGCGCACCCGGGCGAAGAACATTTTGGTGCCGGTGTTGGCCAGGGCCGTGACGAGCAGGGTGCCGCCCACGAAGATCGCGTGGCGCCACTGTCGGCACAGCAACAGCAACGCAGTCAGCAGGGCGCTGAACAGCAGCATGTTGCGGAATTCACCGATCAGGGTGAAAACCACCGCGACTTCATCCAGCGCCGGGCGGCGGTGTTCCTGCACCAGGGTCATGACGCCCTGATCGAGGGCGGTCAGATACGGGTAGTCGATGAACAGGCCGATCAGGATCAACAGGCTCATGCTGCTGATCCAGAGCGTCGCCCGGCGATGACGACGCAAGCTGCTGTTGGCACTCAGGCCGACCATCACCGCGATGCTGCCGGCAACGATCCCGGCCTGCAACCAGAAGCCTTCCGGCAGTGGCAGCCGAATCGCCGCTCCGGTGGCCCAGCCCGGCAGCAGGTACGCGAGGCTCCAGCCGGCGGCGGCCAACAGACTTACGGCCGCAAAGCGCGGGAAGGGCATGTCGCACATCCCGGCGACCATCGGCAACATCGGCCGCAACGGCCCGATGAAGCGTCCGACCAGCAGGCTGGCAATGCCATAGCGCTGGAAATAGGTTTCCGCGCCGGCCATCCATTCCGGATGATGGCGCAACCCCGGCAAGCGCCGGATATTCTGGTGGAAGTGGCGACCGAGGAAATACGAAACCACATCGCCGAGAATCCCGCCGAGGAAACCCAACAACAGGGTTTCGCTCAACGACAGTGCACCGCTGCCGGCCAGCACTGCTACGGCAAACAGCAATACTGTGCCGGGCACGATCAACCCGGCAATCGCCAGGCATTCCACGCAGGCCACGACAAACACAGCAGCGGCCAGCCACTGCGGATTGGCGGCCAGCCACCCGGTCACGCTATCGAGCCATGGGCCCATACAAACCACTCCATTTCATTGATGTCCCTGATCGGCGGGCCGATGGGTGTGCATTCACAGCAGAAAATAATCGCGACCTTCGACCTGGCCCCGGCGCAGCGGGTTCCGCGTACACCACTGGGCATAGGCGGCATCGACGAAGCGATACATCAGGTGTTCGTCACGGCCATGGGGAATGCCTAGGCGCGTGGTCTGAATCACATGAGTTGGCGCAGGGCCGGTGTCTTCCACCAGCAGAATGTCGTGGTCGAAGCGCTTGGCATCCCACACCGGCACTTTCAGTCCCAGCGCCTTGCACAACAGCGTCTGCCCGGCACAGAGTTTCTGCGACGGACGCGGGCGTCCCTGAGCATCGGGGTTGTTCAGCAGCATCTGCGCCAAGCTGGCCGGGCCGCTGATCTCGTCGACCCACGGATAGGCCGATTTGATCAGCACCGCATTGCCCGGGCCTTGGGCGCTGAAGTTCAACGAATCGCCGCCACGGGCGTAGTACATATAGATGTGGCCGCCGTCCAGAAACAAAGCCTTACGCTTTTCTGTGTAGCCGAGGGACGCGTGGCTGCCTTTTTCCTCGCAGTAATAGGCCTCGGTTTCGATGATTCGGGCGCTGAGCCACAAATCGCCGACGCGGTGGCGAATGACTTTGCCGAGCAGATCGCGGGCCAGTGTCTGGGCGTCACGGTCAAAAAAAGCGTCCGCAAGGCCGACAGGCTGGCGCGTGGAGGTGGCGCGAACGGTCAGGTTGGACATGGCAAACAGGGTTTATCCAGGCGGAAGAGGTCGTGATGATAACAATTCAAGGCTTAATCCCGGCTGAACGTCGGCAAATCGTGGTCCATTTCGACCATCCGCCCGTCACCGCTGTTAGTCCCGGGACGCGACAGCTATAATCTGCCGCTTTCCTCTTTGCCAAGACCCCAGCAGACCATGACTGAGTCCGTTCTTGACTACATGACCCGATTGGGTCGCGCCGCCCGCGAAGCCTCCCGCGTCATCGGCCGTGCCAGCACCGCGCAGAAAAACCGCGCCCTGCTGGCTGCCGCCAATGCCCTGGACGCCGCCCGCGCCGAGCTTGCGGCAGCCAATGAACAGGATCTGGCCACCGGTCGCGCCAACGGCCTGGAGCCGGCCCTGCTGGAACGTCTGGAACTGACCCCGGCGCGCATCGACGGCATGATCGTCGGCCTGCGTCAGGTCGCAGCGCTGCCGGATCCGGTCGGCGCTATCCGTGATATGAGCTTCCGTCCGTCGGGCATTCAGGTCGGCAAGATGCGCGTGCCGCTGGGCGTGATCGGGATCATCTACGAATCCCGTCCCAACGTGACCATCGATGCCGCCAGCCTGTGCCTGAAGTCCGGTAACGCGACCATCCTGCGCGGCGGTTCCGAGGCGATTCATTCCAACCGTGCGATCGCTGCCTGCATCCAGCGCGGTCTGGCCGCAGCCGAACTGCCGGCTGCCGTTGTGCAAGTGGTGGAAACCACCGACCGCGCCGCCGTTGGCGCGCTGATCACCATGCCCGAGTACGTCGATGTGATCGTCCCGCGCGGTGGGCGTGGCCTGATCGAGCGCATCAGTCGTGACGCCCGGGTGCCGGTGATCAAGCACCTGGACGGCATCTGCCACGTCTATGTCAGCGAACACGCCGACCTGCCGAAAGCCCAGCGCATTGCCTTCAATGCCAAGACCTATCGCTATGGCATCTGCGGTGCGATGGAGACCTTGCTGGTCGATCAACGTGTGGCGAAGGATTTCCTGCCGTCGATGGCCAAACAGTTCCGCGAAAAGGGCGTCGAGCTGCGGGGGTGTGAACGCACCCGGGCGATCATCGAGGCCGTAGCCGCGACCGAAGAAGACTGGAGCACCGAGTACCTGGCGCCGATTCTGTCGATCCGCGTGGTGGATGGCCTGGATCAGGCCATCGAGCACATCAACCATTTCGGCTCCCATCACACCGACTCGATCGTCAGCGAAAACCTCGCCGACACCCGCCAGTTCGTGGCTCAGGTCGACTCGGCGTCGGTGATGATCAACACCCCGACCTGCTTCGCCGACGGATTCGAATACGGATTGGGTGCCGAGATCGGCATTTCTACTGATAAGCTGCACGCCCGTGGCCCGGTGGGCCTCGAAGGACTGACCTGCGAGAAGTACATCGTGGTCGGTGATGGTCAGTTGCGCGGCCAGGCGACGGTCTGACTTGTCCGACCTCGACCTGAAAACGCCGAAAACCGGCAAGAAACCTCGTCCCCGGCGCATTGGCGTACTGGGCGGGACGTTCGATCCGGTGCATGTCGGCCATCTACGTGGTGCGCTTGAAGTTGCCGAAGCGCTTGGGCTCGATGAGCTGCGCATGATGCCCAGCGCCCGGCCGCCGCACCGCGATACGCCGCAAGTGTCGGCGCAGGATCGGCTGGCAATGGTTGAATGTGCGGTGGCCGGTGTGCCGCCGCTGGTGGTGGACGCCCGCGAATTGCAGCGGGACAAACCGTCCTGGACCATCGATACCCTGGAGTCGCTGCGTGCCGAAATGGCCGCCGAGACCCAGGTTTTTCTGCTTCTGGGCTGGGACGCGTTTTGCGGCCTGCCCACTTGGCACCGCTGGGAAGAGTTGCTCCAGCATTGCCACATCCTGGTGCTACAGCGCCCGGACGCCGACAGCGAACCGCCGGATGCCTTGCGCAACCTGCTGGCAGCGCGTTCGGTGAGCGACCCGCTGGCCCTGAAGGGGCCGAGCGGACAGATTGCATTCGTCCGGCAGACACCGCTCGCGGTTTCCGCCACCCAGATCCGTCAACTGCTGGCCAGCGGTAAGTCGGTACGTTTCCTGGTGCCCGACGCGGTCCTGGCCTACATCGATGCGCACGGTCTGTACCGTGCGTCGAACTGAACAAGGCGTGCTTCACTGATACGAATCCACGTGTCGCCAAGCCGCCGAATATATGAGCAAAACGAGTTTTATATGACTGACAAAGACCAAACCAAAGTAAAGCGCAAAGGCACATTCAAGAGCGCCCCGCTGCCAGAGCCGGTCAACGCCAACGAACCGCTGAAGGGCGACGAACTGGTCAAGGTTGCCGTTGCAGCCCTGGAAGACGTCAAGGCCCAGGACATCCAGATCATTGATGTGCGCGACAAGCAGAGCATCACCGACTACATGATCATCGCCACCGGTACTTCCAACCGCCAGATCAACGCGATGCTGGACAAGGTTCGCGAAGAGGTCAAAAAGAACGGCGCCAAGCCGTTGGGCGAAGAAGGCAAGGGCGACAGCGACTGGGTGCTGCTGGATCTGGACCTGGTGATCGTGCACATGATGACTGCCTCTGCACGTCAGTTCTACGACCTGGAACGCCTGTGGGCCGGTGCCGAGCAGAGCCGTGCGGCGGATGCCAAGCACCACAGCCCGGAAAACACCCACGAGCATTTCACCAAGCTCAACAAAGACCAGCTGTAAGGGATTGCTGTGCGACTGCGACTGATCGCCGTCGGTTCACGCATGCCAAAGTGGGTGGAAGAAGGCTGGCATGAATATGCCAAGCGTCTTCCGTCCGAGCTGGCGCTGGAACTGGTGGAAATTCCGCTCAATACCCGTGGCAAGAACGCCGACGTGGCCCGCTTCATCCGTCAGGAAGGCGAAGCCATGCTGGCCAAGGTCGGGCAGAACGAGCGGATCGTCACCCTCGAAGTTCATGGCAAGCCGTGGAGCACCGAGCAACTGGCAGTCGAACTCGATCGCTGGCGCCTGGACTCGCGCACGGTCAACTTCATGGTCGGTGGCCCGGAAGGGTTGGCGCCGGAAGTCTGTGCCCGC
Source organism: Pseudomonas sp. B7 (assembly GCF_016735645.1). NCBI lineage: Bacteria > Pseudomonadati > Pseudomonadota > Gammaproteobacteria > Pseudomonadales > Pseudomonadaceae > Pseudomonas > Pseudomonas sp. B7. The sequence continues at coordinate 142,828 of NZ_JAERRE010000007.1, read as the reverse complement.
GCGGATCAGCGCTGGTCGTTGTCGCCGCTGACGCTGCCGCACCCGCTGGTGCGCATCCTCATCGGCGAGCAGTTGTATCGTGCCTGGACCGTGCTGTCCGGCCACCCTTACCACAAGTAACCCGCCCTCATGTCTCAGCCGATCCGCATCAAGGACCACGAAAAAGACGCCCGTCTGGTGCGTGGTCGCGTCGTGTTCGGCGCAATTGCGGTGGTGGCACTGATCTGCGTGCTGATTGCGCGGCTGTATTACCTGCAGGTGATTCAGTACGAATATCACTCGACTCTGTCGGAAAACAATCGGGTGCATGTCCAGCCGATCCCGCCGACCCGTGGCCTGATTTTCGATCGCAACGGCGTGGTGGTGGCGGACAACCGTCCGAGCTTCAGCCTGAGCATGACCCGCGAGCGCTCCGGCGACTGGCAGCAGGTGCTCGACGTGATCGTCGAGGTGCTGGAGCTGACGCCGGAAGACCGGGTGATCTTCGAGAAACGCATGCGCCAGGGCCGCCGGCCGTTCGAGCCGGTGCCGATCCTGTTCGAGCTGACCGAAGAGCAGATCGCCCGGATCGCGGTGAACCAGTTCCGTCTGCCGGGCGTCGAGGTGGTCGCGCAACTGGTGCGTCATTACCCGCAGGGCGCGCATTTCGCGCACTCGGTGGGTTACATGGGGCGGATCAACGAGAAAGAGCTGAAGACCCTCGATCCGGTCAATTACAGCGGTACCCACCACATCGGCAAGACCGGCATCGAGCGCTTCTATGAAGCCGAGCTGCACGGTCAGGTGGGTTACGAAGAGGTCGAGACCAACGCCCGTGGCCGCGTCCTGCGCGTGCTCAAGCGTACCGATCCGGTGCCAGGCAAGGACATTGTCCTGAGCCTCGACATCAAGTTGCAGGAAGCTGCCGAGGCTGCGCTGGGCGGTCGGCGTGGCGCGGTGGTGGCGCTCGATCCGAAAACCGGCGAAGTGCTGGCGATGGTCAGCCAGCCGAGCTTCGACCCGAACCTGTTCGTCACCGGCATCAGCTTCAAGGCCTACGCCGAGCTGCGCGATTCGATCGACCGGCCGCTGTTCAACCGCGTGCTGCGCGGTCTGTACCCGCCGGGTTCGACGATCAAGCCGGCGGTGGCGATTGCCGGTCTCGATGCGGGCGTGGTGACGGCGTCGAGCCGGGTGTTCGACCCCGGTTACTACATGCTGCCCAACTACGATCACAAGTACCGCAACTGGAACCGCACCGGGGACGGCTTCGTCGACCTCGACACGGCGATCATGCGGTCCAACGACACCTACTTCTATGACCTGGCGCACAAACTGGGCATCGACCGGTTGTCGGCCTACATGAACAAGTTCGGCATCGGCCAGAAGGTCTCGCTGGACATGTTCGAAGAATCCCCCGGCCTGATGCCGTCCCGCGAGTGGAAACGCGCGACCCGGCGTCAGGCGTGGTTCCCCGGCGAAACCCTGATTCTCGGGATCGGCCAGGGCTACATGCAATCGACCCCGCTGCAACTGGCCCAGGCCACGGCGCTGGTGGCCAACAAGGGCGTGTGGAACCGCCCGCACCTGGCCAAGACCATCGAAGGCGAGAAACCGAAGGATGAAAACCCGATGCCGGACATCATCCTGCGCGACCCGTCCGACTGGAACAAGGTCAACCACGGCATGCAGCAGGTGATGCACGGTGCCCGCGGCACCGCGCGCAAGGCTTCGATCGGCGCGCAATACCGGATCGCCGGCAAGTCAGGTACGGCGCAGGTTGTGGCGATCAAACAGGGCGAGAAGTACGATCGTTCCAAGGTTCAGGAGCGCCACCGCGACCACGCCCTGTTTGTCGGTTTCGCGCCGGCGGATGACCCGAAGATCGTGGTGTCGGTGATGGTCGAGAACGGTGAGTCCGGTTCCGGCGTCGCGGCACCGGTGGTGCGGCAGGTCATGGATGCCTGGCTGCTGGATCAGGACGGACGGTTGAAGGCCGAATACGCCAGCCCTATCAGTGCGGAGGCTACGGCCCGTGATGAATAATTTCGATCGCATGCTCTCCAGCGAGGATGTGATGCGTCGCCGGGCGACGCTGTTGCAACGTCTGCATATCGACGGCCCGTTGCTGGTGCTGTTGTTGATTCTCGCGGCCGGCAGCCTGTTCGTGCTGTATTCGGCCAGCGGCAAGAGCTGGGACTTGCTGGCCAAACAGGCCACATCGTTTGGCATCGGTCTGGTGTCGATGATCGTCATCGCCCAGTTCGAACCAAGGTTCATGGCGCGCTGGGTGCCGCTTGGCTACGTGATCGGCGTGGTGTTGCTGATGGTGGTGGACATCATGGGCCACAACGCAATGGGTGCGACCCGCTGGATCAACATCCCCGGGGTGATTCGCTTCCAGCCCTCGGAATTCATGAAGATCCTGATGCCGGCGACCATCGCCTGGTACCTGTCCAAACGTACGCTGCCGCCGCAACTCAAGCACGTCGGTATCAGTCTGCTGCTGATCGGTGTGCCGTTCGCCCTGATCGTGCGTCAGCCGGATCTCGGCACTTCGCTGCTGATTCTGGCCGGCGGCGCCTTCGTGCTGTTCATGGGTGGACTGCGCTGGCGCTGGATTCTCAGCGTGCTGGCGGCGGCGATTCCGGTGTCGGTTGCGATGTGGTTCTTCATCATGCACGACTACCAGAAACAGCGGATCCTGACGTTCCTCGACCCGGAAAGCGATCCGTTGGGCACCGGCTGGAACATCATCCAGTCGAAAGCCGCCATCGGTTCCGGCGGCGTGTTCGGCAAGGGCTGGCTGCTGGGCACTCAGTCGCACCTGGACTTCCTGCCGGAAAGCCACACCGACTTCATCATTGCCGTACTCGGCGAAGAGTTCGGCCTGGTGGGCATTTGCGCATTGCTGTTGATCTATCTGTTGCTGATCGGTCGTGGCCTGGTGATTACCGCCCAGGCGCAAACGCTGTTCGGCAAACTGTTGGCTGGCGCACTGACCATGACGTTTTTTGTTTATGTTTTCGTCAACATCGGTATGGTCAGTGGCCTGTTGCCGGTGGTGGGGGTGCCGTTGCCGTTCATTAGCTACGGCGGAACTTCGCTGGTGACGCTGCTGTCAGCGTTTGGGGTTTTGATGTCGATCCATACCCATCGCAAGTGGATCGCACAGGTTTGAATAAGGTGAAGAGTTCAATGCAAGTAATGCGTGACTGGGCGACACGATACGCACCGTGGCTCGGCCTGGTAGGCATCCTTGGCAGCGCGCAGGAAGCGTTGGCCGGCGATTACGAAGGCTCGCCCCAGGTGGCCGAATTCGTCGGTGAAATGACCCGCGACTACGGTTTCGCCGGCGAACAGCTGATGGCCGTGTTCCGCGAGGCCCAGCGCAAACAGGCGATTCTCGACGCCATTTCCAAACCCGCCGAACGGGTCAAGCTGTGGAAAGAATACCGGCCGATGTTCATCACCGACGCGCGCATCGCCCGCGGTGTGGATTTCTGGCGTCAGCACGAGGCCACACTGGCCCGCGCCGAGCAGGAATACGGCGTTCCGGCCCAGGTGATCGTGTCGATCATCGGCGTTGAGACCTTTTTCGGACGTAATACCGGTAATTACCGGGTGATCGATGCCTTGTCCACGCTGGGTTTCGACTATCCTCCTCGTGCCGAATTTTTCCGCAAGGAGCTGCGTGAGTTCCTGCTGCTGGCGCGCGAGGAGCAGGTCGACCCGCTGACCCTCAAGGGTTCCTACGCCGGGGCAATGGGTTTGCCACAGTTCATGCCGAGCAGTTTCCGCGCCTACGCGGTGGATTTCGACGGTGATGGCCACATCAACATCTGGAACAACCCGGATGATGCGATCGGCAGCGTTGCCAGCTATTTCAAACGTCACGGCTGGGTCGCCGGCGAGCCGGTGGTCAGTCGCGCAGATGTACGCGGTGAGCAGGTGGATGAAGGCCTGACCACCGGCATCGAGCCGACGAAAACCGTCGGGGAGTTGCGAGCGCTGGGCTGGTCGAGTCATGATGCGCTGCGCGATGACATGCCGGTCACCGCATTCCGCCTCGAAGGCGACAACGGCCCGGAATACTGGATGGGCCTGAAGAATTTCTACGCGATCACGCGTTATAACCGCAGCGTGATGTACGCCATGGCCGTACATCAACTGTCTGAACAGCTGGTACAAGCACGGGGCGTCAAGTAATGCGGGCATTGCCTATCAATAAACCCCTGAAGCTGGTGGCTTTCGCTGCGTTGGCGGTGCTGGTCGCCAGTTGTTCGACCAGCCGTTCGCCGAGCCAGAAGCCGACCACCGCCGTGCGTTCGCAGCCGGGCCTGGACATCAACCGGGCCCACAAGGACGGCGCGCCGTGGTGGGACGTCGATGTATCGCGCATCCCGGACGCCACGCCGACCCTGCACACCGGCCCGTACAAGGCCAACCCGTACACCGTGCTGGGCAAGACCTATTTCCCGTTGCAGGAATCCAAGACGTACGTGGCCTCTGGCACCGCGTCCTGGTACGGCACCAAGTTCCACGGTCAGAACACCGCCAACGGCGAGGTCTACGACCTGTACGGCATGAGTGCCGCCCACAAGACATTACCGCTGCCGAGTTACGTTCGGGTGACCAACCTGGACAACAACAAGAGCGTGATCCTGAGGGTCAATGACCGCGGACCGTTCTACTCGGACCGGATCATTGACCTGTCCTACGCCGCCGCCAAGAAACTCGGTTATGCCGAAATCGGCACCGCGCGGGTCAAGGTCGAAGGCATCGACCCGCAGCAATGGTGGGCCGCCAAGGGCCGTCCGGCACCATTGATGCTCAACGAGCCGCAAGTCGCGCAGAATAGCACCCCGGTGATCACGGCCTCGGCCGGCACCGTCGAGCAATGGACCCCGCCGCCGCAGCAGCACGCCGCGGCCGTCGTGCCGGTTCAGCTCGATGCAAAAAAAAACGCTTCTGCACCAGCGTCTGGCCAGTATCTGCAGGTGGGCGCGTTCGCCAACCCGGACGCTGCAGAACTCCTGAGGTCGAAGCTCAGCGGGATGGTGAGCGCTCCGGTGTTCATCAGCTCGATCGTGCGCAATCAGCAGACCCTGCACCGGGTTCGCCTGGGACCGATCGGTTCGCCGGGTGAAATTGCCCAGGTACAGAACAGCGTGCGCCTGGCCAACCTGGGTTCGCCAAGTGTGGTCACCGAGTAAACGTAGGACTTGATTGACGGTTCACCAGCGATTGGGGGGTGAACCAGGTTGTTGGCTCGTCGAAGAACAAAAGCCCGGCAAGGGTGACTGGAGTGAGCAACTGAACACGCGATGGCCCGTTAGAAAGCCATCTGATTAATTTTGTCCGCAAGGGCAGTTTCCATTAGCGATTTCGAGAGACGGATGAACATCACCACCTTTGCCAAACGCCTGTGTCTGCTAGTCCCGCTGCTCCTCTCGCCAGCCGCCTTCGCGGCCGAGATGATGCCGTCGCCACCACAACTGGCCGCCAAATCCTACGTGCTCATGGATGCCAACAGCGGCAACGTGCTGGTGGAGAACAACGGTGACCAGCGCCTGCCGCCGGCCAGCCTGACCAAACTGATGACCGCGTACATCGCCACGCTGGAAATCCGTCGCGGCCAGATCGGTGAAAACGACCCGGTGACCGTCAGCGAAAACGCCTGGCGCACCGGCGGTTCGCGGATGTTCATCAAGGTCGGCTCGCAGGTCACTGTCAGCGACCTGCTGCACGGCATCATCATCCAGTCCGGCAACGACGCCAGCGTCGCGGTGGCTGAACACATCGCGGGCAGCGAAGACGCCTTCGCCGACCTGATGAACAAGACCGTCGCCGATCTGGGCATGACCAATACCCACTTCATGAACCCGACCGGTCTGCCGAATCCTGAGCACTACTCGTCGGCTCACGACATGGCGATCCTGGCGCGCGCGATCATCCACGAAGATCCGGCTCACTACGCGATCTACTCGCAGAAAGAGTTCTTCTGGAACGGCATCAAACAGCCTAACCGCAACCTGCTGCTGTGGCGCGACAAGACCGTCGACGGTCTGAAAACCGGCCACACCGACGAAGCCGGCTACTGCATGGTGTCCTCGGCCGTACGTGACGGCATGCGCCTGATTGCCGTGGTGTTCGGTACCAACAGCGAAGTGGCCCGCGCCGCCGAGACCCAGAAGTTGCTGACCTACGGTTTCCGCTTCTTCGAAACCCAGACCTTCTACCAGAAGGGCACCGAACTGGCTCAGGCTCCGGTGTGGAAAGGCACTACCAGTCAAGTCAAGGCCGGCCTGGCACAAGACCTGACCATGACCCTGCCGAAAGGCCAGCTGAAGAAGCTCGCTGCCAGCATGACCATGAACCCGCAACTGACCGCGCCAATCGCCAAGGGCGACGTGATCGGTAAAGTCGAAGTGAAACTGGACGACAAGGTGGTGCACAGCGCCGACCTGATCGCCCTGGACGCTGTCGAGGAGGGTGGTATCTTCCGCCGCATGTGGGATAGCATCCGTCTATTCTTCTACGGCTTGTTCAACTGATTCGAGTTGACCTGCATGGCCCCGTTCCGATCCGGAGCGGGGCCTTGTTCGTTACCGGGCTTACGCTTACGAGGCCGTTACGCCATGACCGATACCGAAGTAAAGGCGCCAAAGATCGAATTTCCCCAGGTTGATTATCCGGTTAAGGTGATCAGCGATACGGGCGTCGGCAACAAAGACAAGATCATCGACATCGTCAAGAAACACGCCAGGATCAACGATGAGCGTGTCGACGAGCGTCAAAGCAGCAACGGCAAGTACACCACCATCCAGTTGCACATCGTCGCGACCGATCAGGATCAGCTGTACAACATCAACAGCGAACTGCGGGCTACCGGTTTCGTGCACATGGTGCTGTGATGCCGGGCACGCTGGGCTTTCGCGAGCTTGGCCAGATGGCTTACGAGCCGGTCTGGCAGGCCATGCAGCGTTTTACCAACGAGCGTGGCACCACGGCCCCGGATGAAATCTGGCTGGTTGAACATCCGCCGGTGTTCACCCAGGGCCAGGCCGGCAAGGCCGAGCACCTGTTGCTGCCGGGAGACATTCCGGTGGTGCAGGTCGACCGCGGCGGTCAGGTGACCTACCATGGCCCAGGCCAGTTGGTAGCCTATCTGCTGCTGGATGTGCGCCGACTCGGTTTCGGCGTGCGCGATCTGGTCAGCCGCATGGAGCGCTGCCTGATCGAACTGCTGGCCAGCTACGGCGTGACCGCCGTGGCCAAGCCGGATGCTCCCGGCGTCTACATCGACGGAGCGAAGATCGCTTCTCTGGGTTTGCGGATTCGCCACGGTTGTTCCTTTCATGGCCTGGCCCTGAACGTGGACATGAACCTGGAACCGTTTCGACGGATTAATCCCTGCGGCTATGCCGGGCTGGCGATGACCCAGCTGAGCGAGCACGCAGGATCGATTGAATTTGCCGAGGTAAGTGCCCGGCTGCGCGCGCAGCTCGTCAAACACCTCGACTATGCTGAGCAGACGACCCTGACGGGCGGAATCGACTGATATGACTACTGATGCAGTGCAAACCATGATCCCGACGCTCGACGTGACCGAGCGCCCGGCCCCGCGTCCCAAGGTTGAAGCCGGCGTCAAGCTGCGCGGCGCCGAGAAGGTTGCACGCATCCCGGTGAAGATCATTCCGACCACCGAACTGCCGAAGAAACCCGACTGGATCCGCGTGCGCATCCCGGTTTCGCCGGAAGTCGACCGCATCAAGAGCCTGCTGCGCAAGCACAAGCTGCACAGCGTCTGCGAAGAGGCGTCCTGCCCGAACCTGGGCGAGTGCTTCTCCGGCGGCACCGCGACCTTCATGATCATGGGTGACATCTGCACCCGTCGTTGCCCGTTCTGCGACGTTGGCCACGGTCGTCCGAAACCACTGGACGTCAATGAGCCGGAAAGCCTGGCCATCGCCATCGCCGACCTGAAACTCAAGTACGTGGTGATCACCTCGGTTGACCGCGACGACCTGCGTGACGGCGGTGCCCAGCACTTTGCCGACTGCATCCGCGAAATCCGCAAACTGTCGCCGAACGTGCAGCTCGAGACCCTGGTCCCGGACTATCGTGGCCGCATGGACATCGCCCTGGAAATCACCGCGGCCGAGCCGCCGGACGTGTTCAACCACAACCTGGAAACCGTACCGCGCCTGTACAAGGCTGCGCGTCCGGGTTCGGACTACCAGTGGTCGCTGACTCTGTTGCAACGCTTCAAGCAGATGATGCCGCACATCCCGACCAAATCCGGCCTGATGCTGGGTCTGGGCGAGACCGACGACGAAGTCATCGAAGTCATGAAGCGCATGCGCGAACACGATATCGACATGCTGACCCTGGGCCAGTACCTGCAACCGTCCCGCAGCCACTTGCCGGTGCAGCGTTTCGTGCACCCGGACACCTTCGCCTGGTTCGCCGAGGAAGGTTACAAGATGGGCTTCAAGAACGTCGCGTCCGGCCCATTGGTGCGTTCTTCGTACCACGCTGACGAGCAAGCGAAACTGGTCAAGGCCGAGCTGCTCGGTTCCTGATTCGGCGCTGAATGTAAAATGCCCGCCGTGGTTTATCGCCCGGCGGGCATTTTTTTGCCCGGCCTACACGCGTTACTGACTTTTCCTGCAATCTGCGGCGCGGCCGAGCCTCTTCTGTTTGTCGCCGTTCCTGACTACTGTGTGAGCATGACTTCACACAGGGAGATCCATGGATGACCGTTCGACCGACCCACACCCTTTTCCCGCACAAGCCTGTGCCCGCGCTGCCGTCGGAAGGGCTGATAGGCGTCATTGCGCCTGCCGGCCCCGGCACGCTGGACACTGAAAAGGCCGTTCAGTGGATGCGCGCCCGGGGCTACGGTTTGCGGGTGTTCCCTGGCGTCTACGAGAAGGATGGCTATCTGGCCGGCAGCGACGAGGTGCGGCTCAACGATCTGCACGCGGCGTTCGCTGACGAGGAGGTGGATGCGATCATTTGCCTGCGCGGTGGTTACGGCACGCCAAGGTTGCTGGACCGGATCGACTACGACCTGCTGAGCCGTCATGCCAAGCCTTTCGTCGGTTACAGCGACATCACCGCACTGCATCTGGCCATCAGCCGTTATGCCGGTTTCGTGACCTTTCACGGGCCGCTGCTGAATGCCGATCTGCTGGGGGACAAGGAACCGCCGACGGTGACGTCATTCTTCGCCATGCTGCGGGGTCAGTTGAAGGCCGGCAGTGTGCTGAGTCATCCGGCGGCTTATCCATTGACCACCGTGGAACCCGGCATTGCCCACGGGCGTTTGCAGGGAGGCAATCTGGCGATGATCGCCGCGACCCTGGGCACGCCCTACGAAATCGACGTCGAAGGGGTGATTCTGCTCATCGAGGACATCAACGAGCCGCTGTACCGGATCGACCGCTTGCTGACCCAGATGCGTCTGGCGGGCAAGCTGGCCAGATTGCGCGGCGTGCTGGTTGGGGATGTGGCGGGCGTGGATGTCGAGGCCTTGAACCGCTTGCTCAAGCAGACTTTTGAACCGCTGCGGATTCCGGTGCTGTCCGGCTGGCGCATCGGGCACTGCGATCCGAACCTGACGCTGCCGCTGGGGGCGCTGGTTCGACTGGATGCAGGGAAGAAAGAATTGATGCTGGAACAGGATGTAGTGATTCGCTGATCGAGCCACAAAAAAAGACCGCCGCCTGAAGAGGCGGCGGTCTTTTGTCTTTACTGGTTACGCAGGCTTTCCAGCAGTTTGTGCGTCGGATAACCGTCCGCCGGCCAGCCGAATGACTGCTGCGCACTGCGGATCGCCTTGCGCGTATTGGCGCCGATGATCCCGTCTGCCGCACCGGCGTCGTAGTTGCGCGCAGTGAGCAGGTTTTGCAGTTCGATCCGCTCAGTGCGGCTCAGCGGCAGGTCATCCTTTGGCCAGGTGCCATTGATCAGGCCGGCACCGTTGAAGCGCTCGGACAACAGGCTGACGGCCAGTGCGTAGGACGACGAGTTGTTGTACTTGAGGATCGCCCGGAAGTTGTCGAGGATCAGGAACGCCGGTCCGCGATAGCCGGCCGGCAGCAGCAGGGCAGCGGACAGTTGCTCGGAACCGGCTGGAACCTGGCCGCCGTTCGGCAGGATCACGCCCAGTTGCCGCCATTCAGCAACGCTTTTACGAATCGCGCCGTCGGCCAGGGTGTAGTTGAAACCGCTTGGTAGCTGGACTTCGAAGCCCCACGGCTGGCCACGCTGCCAGCCGGAGCTTTGCAGGTAATGCGCGGTGGATGCCAGAGCGTCAGCCGGGCTGCCCCAGATGTCGCGGCGACCGTCACCGTCGAAGTCCACGGCGTGGGTGTTGTAGGTGGTCGGGATGAACTGGGTCTGGCCCATGGCGCCAGCCCAGGAACCGAGCATTTTTTCCGGCGTGATGTCGCCCTGTTGCAGGATCTGCAACGCCGCAATCAACTGCGCATGGGCAAAGCCCGGGCGGCGGCCTTCATAGGCCAGAGTGGCCAGCGAATTGATCACCGACTTGCTGCCCTGGAACTGGCCGAAGTTGCTTTCCATCCCCCACACCGACACCAGCGCCTGGCGATCGACACCATAGCGCTGCTCGATGCTTTGCAGGATATCGGCGTACTGGCTGATCAGGGCCTGGCCTTTGCGCACGCGCAAGGGCGAAAGGGCACCGTCCAGGTATTCCCAGACGGGCCGGGCGAATTCCGGCTGGCTGCGGTCGGCGCGAATCACGCTGGCATCGAAGCTGACATTGGCAAATGCGCGGTCAAACAGGTCGGCACGGATGCCGGCGGCCAGAGCTTCCTTGCGGAAACCGGCCTGCCATTCGGCAAAGGTCTGGGTCGGTTGCAGGTCGAGGTTGTCACCGGACGGCACTACCGGCGGGAGGATCGCTGGGGCTGTGGCAACGGGGGCGGTCTGAAGCGGTTGAGCGTCGGCGGCGGTGGGTTTTTCCGCGCAGGCGACGAGCAGTACGAAGCTGGAGGCAGCGATCAGTTGGCGGAAGGGCCAACGACGGGAAAGACTGAGGGGCATGCACAGGTCCAGGGAATACGAATCAGGTGCAGACCTTAACATGAGGAAGGGGTGCTGTGCTTCAAGCGGCCAGAAAGTAAGAAGCCTCCCAGCTGTCAGACTGGAAGGCTTCGCGGCGGTAGCTGCCTTTACCCTTGGTGGGGCGTTCCTGGCGGCTGCGGAACAGGGGTTGGGCGACGATGGATTTGGCCTTGTTGTGGCCATGTTTCGATGGCTTTTTGCTCATGAGGGTTCTCTCGATTGAGTGAGGTCTTGCGCGGCAGATAATCTGCCGATCTCGGGCGTCTGTCTATAGGACCGAGGGCGGGATGTTCTGTAGGAAATGGACTCGGTAAACAACGGGACCGCCGCGCGCGATCCCGGATTTCATTCGGCAGGTAATGTCAGACGCTGACCGGCCATCAGCAGCGCCAACCGGCTGAGGCTCATCCACGGCGAACCGGCTGCCTGGCCCTTGATCTGCGCATCGATACGCTGGGCTTCGAGCAGCAACTGCGCCCAGCGTTGCGCCGAGTAACGTTGCAGGGCCTTGCTCATCAGCGGTTTGCGCTTGTCCCAGACCGGCGGCTTGGCCTGACTGAAGCACTTGTCCAGCGGTGTGCCCTGGCTGTACTGCAACGAGATGTTGGCCAGCAAGCGCAACTCCCGGGCCAGAGCCCAGAGGATCACCGGTGGTTCGACCCCTTCACCGCGCAGCCCTTCGAGCATGCGCAGGGCGTGAGCCGGTTCGCCGTTGAGCACTGCGTCGGTCAGGCCGAATACGTCGAAGCGCGCACTGTCGGCCACGGCTGCCTGCACGGTTTCGACGGTGATCTGCCCGCCCTCGGCCATCAGCTTGAGTTTTTCGATCTCTTGCGCGGCAGCCAGCAGATTGCCTTCGACCCGCGCGGCGATCAATTCGACCGCGTCCTGGCTGGCCGACAAGCCGGCCTGGGACAGTCGCTGACGAATCCAGCTCGGCAGCTGGTTGGCATCTACCGGCCAGATCTGCACGAACTGGGTCTGCTGACCCTCGACCAGCGCCTTGCCCCACTTGGTCTTCTGCGCGCTACCGTCCAGCTTCGGCAGGCTGATCAACAGTACCGTGTCTTCAGCCGGGCGCGAGCAGTACTCGATCAGCGCGGCGGCGCCCTTGTCACCGGGCTTGCCCGAAGGCAGGCGCAGTTCCAGCAAGCGCTTTTCGGCGAACAGCGACATGCTGGCGCCGGCCTGCAGCAGCGTACCCCAATCGAAATTGGCGTCGGCGGCAAAGACCTGGCGTTCGTCGAACCCTTGCTGACGGGCAGCGGAGCGAATGGCGTCGGCAGCTTCCTGACACAGCAGCGGGTCATCGCCGCTGATGATGTAGACCGGCGCGAGGGCGCCTTGCAGGTGTTTGCCGAGTTGGGCGGGAGCGAGCTTCATAAGAGAGGGCGAACGGGGCGCCTGAGCGCCCCGTACGTCTTACTGCTGCGGCAGTTCGAGCGGCGACTGACGCGGGGTTTCCGCTTCAGCCTTCTGCGCCGCTTCGAGTGCATCGGCTTCAGCCTTGGCCCGGGCATTGGCTGTCTGCTGCAGGGCATCCAGTTGAGCCGGCGTCAGTTGCTGCAGGCGCAGCATCATGCGTTGTACCAGTTCGCGCTGGGTTTCACGGCGGGCATCGTTGGCTTCCTGGTCGGAACCCACCAGGTTGTTGCCGTCGTGAATGAACACTTTCTGCACTTCAAGCTTGTCGCTTTTCAGCAGCAGACCTTTCTCGCCACGGATGTCATAGCTGAGCACGGTGCTCACCTGGTACTCGCCAGTGCGACCCGCACCGGCGTAGCTGAGGATGCGCTGGGATTCCTGTTCATCGGAAAGGTAAAGCTTGTATGGCGCGCCGGAGACAACCTTGACGCCACTGGATTCAAGCACCTGACGCAGTTGCGTCACGATTTCGCCATAGGCGTTGCGGGCGCTCAGATCAAGTTCCTTGATCGTAAGTTCGGTGGTGCCGGTGCCGCGCAGCTGGAAACCGCAGGCGCTCAACAGGACGGCGAGGCCCATCACCAGCAGATTGCGTTTGATCATTGTGTTGCTCCCCTTGAAACCATGTGGGCCGACTCTGTGGCCCGAAAGGTTTTACTGGGCGTCAGGCTCACCTGACGCCCGATCCAATTAGCTGGCGACGATATTGACCAGTTTCCCGGGCACTACGATCACTTTGCGAATCGTCAGACCGTCAACAAAACGCAGCACGTTTTCGTTGGCACGGGCTGCCGCTTCGACTTCTTCACGGGTGGCGGCGGCCGGCATTTCGATCTGGCCACGCAGCTTGCCGTTGACCTGGATCACCAGGGTCAGGCTGTCCTGCACCAGCGCACTTTCGTCCAGCACCGGCCAGCTGGCGTCGATCACCGGATCGGCGTGGCCCAGGCGGTTCCACAGCTCGTGGCTGATGTGCGGTGTGATCGGAGCCAGCAGCAGCGTCACGGTTTCCAGACCTTCCTGAACCAGTGCGCGATCCTGTTCGGTCGCTTGCGCGGCTTTTTCCAGCACGTTCATCAACGTCATCACCTGGGCGATGGCGGTGTTGAATTTGTGGTTCTGGCCGACGTCATGGCTGGCCTGCTTGATCGCCTGGTGAATCGCGCGACGAATGACTTTCTGCTCGTCATTCAGACTGGCGATGTCCAGTTTGCCTGGCAGGCCCTGAGTGATGTGGGCCTGAGCCAGACGCCAGACGCGCTTGAGGAAGCGGTGCGAGCCTTCCACGCCGGAGTCGGACCATTCCGCGCTCATGTCAGGTGGCGAGGCGAACATCATGAACAGACGGCAGGTGTCGGCGCCGAACTGGTCAATCATCGACTGAGGGTCGACGCCGTTGTTCTTCGACTTGGCCATCTTCTCGGTGCCGCCGATTTCCACCGGCAGGCCATCGGCGATCAGCTTGGCGCTGATGACCTTGGCCTTGCTGTCGCGCTCAAGTTCCACGTCCGCCGGGTTGAACCAGGTGTAGGCACCATTGGCTTCGCGACGATAGTAAGTCTCGGCGACCACCATGCCCTGGGTCAGCAGGTTCTTGAACGGCTCGTTGGAGCTCACCAGGCCTTCGTCGCGCATCAGCTTGTGGAAGAAACGCGCGTACAGCAGGTGAAGAATGGCGTGTTCGATACCGCCGATGTACTGATCCACCGGCAACCAGTGGTCGGCCGCGGATTTTTCCACCAGACCGCCTTCGAAGTGCGGCGAGGCGTAACGGGCGTAGTACCAGGACGACTCGACGAAGGTGTCCATGGTGTCGGTTTCACGCTTGGCAGGCTGACCGCATTTCGGGCAGGTGCACTCGTAGAACTCAGGCATGCGCGCCAGCGGCGAACCGGCGCCGTCCGGCACTACGTCTTCCGGCAGGACGACCGGCAGTTGGTCTTCCGGCACCGGCACGTCACCGCAGGCGTCGCAGTGAATGATCGGGATCGGGCAGCCCCAGTAGCGCTGACGGCTGATGCCCCAGTCGCGCAGGCGGAACTGGGTGCGCGAGGCACCGAGGTTTTTCTTGATCAGGGCGACTTCCATGGCGTCGAACGCGCCGGCGAAGTCCAGGCCGTCGAACTCGCCGGAGTTGATCAGCGTGCCGTGCTCGCCGTAGGCGTCTTGCCATGGCGCCGGGTTGGTGTCACCGGAGCTGGTGCGCACCACGGATTTGACCGGCAGGTTGTACTTGTGGGCGAATTCGAAATCGCGCTCGTCGTGCGCCGGCACAGCCATGACTGCGCCGTCGCCGTAGTGCATCAGCACGTAGTTGGCGACCCACACCGGCAGTTTTTCGCCGGTCAGCGGGTGCTCGACGAACAGGCCGGTCGGCAGGCCTTTCTTCTCTTGAGTGGCGACGTCGGCTTCGGCGACGCTGCCGCCCTTGCATTCGGCGATGAACGCTTGCAGCTCAGGGTTGTTCTTCGCGGCGAGAGCGGCCAGGTGGTGCTCGGCAGCCACAGCAACGTAAGTTGCGCCCATCAGGGTGTCCGGACGGGTGGTGAAGACTTTCAGGGTGCCGCTTTCGCCGATCGAGTCGACGTTGTACGGGAACTGCACTTCCATCCCGCGCGACTTGCCGATCCAGTTGCGCTGCATGGTCTTGACCTGTTCAGGCCAGCCAGTCAGTTCGTCGAGGCTCTCCAGCAGCTCATCCGCGTACGCGGTGATCTTGAAGTAGTACATCGGGATTTCGCGCTTTTCGATCAGCGCGCCGGAACGCCAGCCGCGACCGTCGATCACCTGTTCGTTGGCCAGGACGGTCTGGTCGATCGGGTCCCAGTTCACGGTGCCGTTCTTGCGGTAGATCACGCCTTTTTCGAACAGGCGAGTGAACAGCCATTGTTCCCAGCGGTAGTAATCCGGTTTGCAGGTGGTGACTTCGCGCGACCAGTCCACCGCCAGGCCCAGGCTGCGCAGCTGGGATTTCATGTAGGCGATGTTTTCGTAGGTCCACTTGGCCGGGGCCACGTTGTTCTTCATCGCGGCGTTTTCCGCCGGCATGCCGAAGGCATCCCAACCCATCGGTTGCAGAACGTTCTTGCCGAGCATGCGCTGGTAGCGGGAGATCACGTCGCCGATGGTGTAGTTGCGCACGTGCCCCATGTGTAGCTTGCCGCTGGGGTAAGGGAACATCGACAGGCAGTAGTAAGTCTCCTTGCCTGGCTGTTCACTGACTTCAAAGGACTTTTGCTCGTCCCAGAACGACTGGGCGGCGGCTTCGATTTCACGGGGCTGATATTGTTCGTGCATGGCTACTTTTGTACTGGATAGGGGTGGCCTAATCCTCTTCAATGCGACGTTCGGGGCGTGCCGGACGAGCTGGAAGTGGAGTTACAGGAAGCGCCGTAGCATACATGACCGCGCTCGGCCTAGGGAAACCCTGATTGCAGCCGTTTGACCGGTCAAAATTGCGGCGAGGGCCGTTGGTCGCGGCGTGCAGCCGGTTTGTGCAGCGAAGCTAAGCTCTAACTGGGGAGTGAGTCTTATCTTCAATGAGGTGAGGGATGGTGGAGTCACAGCAAAAAAACGTTACCAAACCCGAGTTGTACGAGCGGTTGATCGATCGTCTGGGGATGGCCCTGGACGCGGCAAAAACCGCTGGCCGGCTGCGCGACGAGCGCCCCCTGGAGCTGGAATTGCGTGGCTTGAGTCCCGCCGAGTTCAAACTGGTCAAGGCCTATCTGGATCGCAGTGAGCGTGAAACCCACGGATACCTGTCACAAGCAGTGAAACAACTCGATGCAGCCCATACGGCCAAAGTCATCTGGCTCAAGGACAAGGCACCCGGCAGAGATGCCGTCAAAGTGCGGACTCTGCAGGCCAAGTAAACGCATGGCAGGTCAAAAAGCGGATCTTTTTCAACGGGATCCGACCCTACTGGTTGTCGCGCTGTATCAACCCACTTAGGCTTCGGGCATCTCTGGAGATGCTCGATGCCTTTTCGTTATTTCATTAAACAACTTCTATTGCCGCCAGGCGTTCTCTTGTTGCTGCTGCTCGTTGCCTGGTGGCTGCGACGTTCGCGGCCGCGACTGGCCGGGCTGTGCTTTGCCCTGGGTTTTGGCGGCTTCTGGCTGATGAGTCTGCCGGTGGTCGTGCAATGGGGTGCCAAGGCCCTGGAGCGCGAGCCGCCGCTGGCGCGGGATTCATGGGCAAGTCTGGCGCAGCGCGCCGATGCGATTGTGGTGCTGGGCTCCGGTCGCGAGCGCGGCGATCTGGCCTGGGGCGAGGATCAACCGACCGGTGTCGGGCTGGAGCGCCAGCGTTATGCGGCGCGACTGGCCAAGGCATCGGGGTTGCCGATTCTGACCAGTGGTGGCCTGCATTACGGTACGCCGCCGACCGAAGCCAAACTGATGGCCGATTCGTTGCGCGATGACTTCGGTGTGACGGTGCGCTGGCAGGAAGGGGAGAGCCGCACCACGTGGGAGAACGCCGAATTCAGCGCCAAAGTGCTATTGCCGGAAGGTGTGAAGCGGATCGTGCTGGTGACCCAGGCCTGGCACATGCCGCGAGCGGTGTGGAGCTATCAACAGGCCGGATTCGAAGTGGTGCCGGCACCGGTCGGGTTCCTCGGCACGGACAATGCGCGACCGTTTGGCGGCTGGCTGCCGGAGTTCAAGTCGATCTGGCAAAGCGGGCAGTTGATGAACGAGGCGGTGGGGCAGATCGGCTATTCACTGTTCTACCGAGGGGGTGACAGCGCCGATTGATCACTCCCGCGCAGAACGCGGGAGTGAGCGGGTTTTCAGAGCGTCTTGGACATCCGGTTGGTCATCAGCGCCCAGCCGAACAGCACCACACACAGGATGATCAGCGGCCACGAGCGCCATTGCAGATACGGCGTCAGGTTGTGCATCGGCACCACTTCGCCGTAGAGCACGCCCTGCTCGAACTGCGGAATTCGCTCGGTGATCTGGCCAAACGGGTTGATCAGCCCGGTCACGCCGTTGTTGGTCGCGCGAATCATCCAGCGTCCGGCTTCAAGCGCGCGCATCTGCGCCATTTGCAGGTGTTGCAACGGGCCGATGGACGTACCGAACCAGGTGTCGTTGCTGATCGTCAGCAGCAGATCGCTGCGTGCCGCCAGGCCCGCGGCGAATTCCGGGTAAACCACTTCGTAGCAGATGAACGGCGCGATCTGATATCCCTTGGCCTGCAACAGGGCCTGATCGGCAGGGCCGCGGGCGAAGTCGGACATTGGCAGGTCGAAGAACGCGATCAGCCCGCGCAGGATGTCCTGCAAGGGTACGTACTCGCCGAATGGCACCAGCTTCTGTTTCAGATAAGTGCCATCGCCTTCGCCGACCACGGTGATGCCGTTGAAGAAGCGTTTTTCGTGACGGACCATTTCGCGGATCGGCACGCCGGTAATCAGCGCCGATTTACGCTCGGCGGCGAAGTTGCCCATCATGGTCAGGTAGCCCTCGGCGGACTCCTTGAGCACCGGGACTGCGGTTTCCGGCCAGATCAGCAGGTCCACCGGTTTGGAGCGGAAACTCAGGTCGCGGTACAGCGCCAGTTGCGCGTTGAGCTCGGCCGGGTCCCATTTCATGCTTTGCGCGACGTTGCCCTGGATGGCGGCAACGGTGAGAGGCGCGCCGGCCGGGCTGGTCCAGGCATGGCCCTTGAGCGCAATGCCTGCCGCCCATGGACCGATCAGCAATACCAGGCCGGCAGCGATGAAGGCTTTGCGGCGGGTTTGCAGCAGGCGCGGTGCGTTGTAGATCAGTGCAGCGGTCAGCGCGAGAACGAACGACACCAGCCACATCCCGCCCACTGGCGCGAGTCCGGCCAGTGGGCCGTCAAGCTGGCTGTACCCGGAATACAGCCACGGGAAACCGGTGAGGAACCAGCCACGGAAAGCTTCCTGGCCGACCCACAGCGCCGCAAACGCCAGTGCGTCAGCCACCGGCGCGTCGTTACGCCGCAACCAGCGTGCCCACAGCCAGGCGGGCAGGGCGAAGAACCAGGCAATCGCCGCCGTGAAGATCAGCATCAGGAAACCGGCCAGCAGCACCGAAGCGCCGCCGAAATGGTGGATGCTGTAATAGATCCAGCTGGTGCCGGCGCCGAACAGGCCGAAGCCGAAGCACCAGCCACGACCCAAGGCCTGACGCGGGCTCAGCTCGCGCAGGCCTGCATAGAACAGGCCGACTGCCAGCAAGGCCAGCGGCCAGAGATCGAACGGTGCCAGCGCGAAGGTGGTGATTGCACCGGCCGCCACGGCCAGCAGGTTACCGGGCCAGCCGGGACGGGTTGTCCAGCGCATTTCAATCCTTAGATTTTTTACCGGGCGATTGGGGTCAGTCGCAGCAAATGAATCCGACGGCTGTCGGCGTTCAGGATGCGGAAACGATAGGCGCCGATTTCAGTGATTTCGTTGCGTTTTGGCAAGTGCCCGAACGCGCTCATCACCAGCCCGCCGACGGTGTCGAACTCGTCGTCGGAGAATTCGCTGTCGAAGAACTCGTTGAAGTTCTCGATCGGCGTCAGGGCCTTGATCAGGAAATCACCGCTGGGCAGCGGCTTGATGTAGCTGTCTTCTTCGACGTCGTGCTCGTCTTCGATGTCGCCGACGATCTGCTCGAGCACGTCTTCGATGGTCACCAGACCGGCCACACCACCGTATTCGTCGATCACGATGGCCATGTGGTTGTGGTTGGCGCGGAATTCACGCAGCAACACGTTCAGACGCTTGGACTCCGGCACGAACGTGGCCGGGCGCAGCAGGTCCTTGATGTTGAAGCTGTCGCCGTTCTCCTTGAGGATCAGCGGCAGCAGATCCTTGGCCAGCAGCACGCCCATCACGTCGTCATGGCTTTCGCCGATGACCGGGTAGCGCGAGTGGGCCGAGTCGACCACGGCGGGGAGGAATTCGCGGGGTGTCTGGGTCGCCTTGATGCTGATCATCTGCGAGCGCGGCACCATGATGTCGCGAACCTGCAGGTCAGCCACCTGGATGGCGCCTTCGACGATGGCCAGCGCTTCGCTGTCCAGCAGTTTGTTCTGATGTGCATCGCGCAGCAGCTCAAGCAGCTCCTGGCGGTTCTTCGGCTCGTGGGCAAAAGCCTGGGTCAGTTTACCCAGCCATGACTTTTGCCCGTTGCTCGATCGATCTTCGCTCATAGCGATTACTCTGAATCCTTTGTTGTAACAGTAGGGGATGTTTCGGTTTCGTCGTCCGCGTACGGATCGGGATAACCCAATTCGGCAAGCAACTCGCGTTCCAGTGCTTCCATTTCCTCGGCTTCCTCGTCATCTATATGGTCGTAACCAAGCAGATGCAAGCAGCCGTGAATGACCAGATGTGCCCAGTGGGCCTTTAGTTCCTTGCCCTGTTCGGTGGCCTCACGCTCAACCACGGCCACGCAGATCACCAGATCTCCCAGCAGCGGGATGTCTAGGAACTCGTCGGGCACTTCGGCGGGAAAGGACAGGACGTTGGTCGCGTAATCCTTGTGCCGCCAGGTGTGATTCAGCTCGCGGCCTTCGTCCTCATCGACCAGACGAATGGTCATTTCCGAGTCGGCTGTGCGCTGGCGCAGGGCCAGTTCGCACCATTGGCGGAACTCGGCTTCGGTCGGCGCAGGCGCTTCGGTCGCGATTTGCAGGTCAAGCTCAAGCATCGTGGCGGGTGTCCTTTGGCGCTTCATCGGCCAAACGCGTCTCGAAGCGCTCGTAGGCTTCGACGATGCGTTGCACCAACGGATGGCGCACCACGTCTTTGGGCTGGAAGTGGGTGAAGCTGATGCCCGGCACATCTTTCAGGACTTCGATGACGTGATGAAGTCCGGATTTGGTGCCGCGCGGCAGGTCGACCTGGGTGATGTCGCCGGTGATCACGGCCGTGGAGCCGAAACCGATCCGGGTCAGGAACATCTTCATCTGTTCGACGGTGGTGTTCTGGCTCTCATCGAGAATGATGAAGCTGTTGTTCAGCGTGCGACCGCGCATGTAGGCCAGCGGCGCGACTTCGATCACCTGACGCTCGATCAGCTTGGCCACGTATTCGAAGCCGAGCATTTCATAGAGCGCGTCGTAGAGCGGGCGCAGGTAAGGGTCGATCTTCTGCGACAGGTCGCCGGGCAGGAAGCCGAGTTTTTCACCCGCTTCGACCGCCGGACGCACCAGCAGGATGCGGCGGATCTGCTCGCGCTCCAGGGCATCGACGGCGCAGGCCACGGCCAGATAGGTCTTGCCGGTACCGGCCGGGCCGATGCCGAAGTTGATGTCGTTGCCAAGGATTTCTTTCACATAGCGCAGCTGATTCAGGCCGCGTGGGCGAATCATGCCTTTCTTGGTGCGCAGGGCGACGGAGGCTTCGGCGGGGGCGTGGTTGTCCAGTTGCTCGACAGCCGATTCCTGGAGGAACAGGTGAACCGTATCCGGCGACAGCTCTGAACCCTTGGTTTCCCGGTACAGGCGGCGAATCAGGTTTTCCGCGGAAGTGGTGTGCTTGGGTTCGCCGATCAGCTCGAACTGATTGCCGCGGTTGCGGATCTCGATGGCCAGGCGCTGTTCGATCAGCCGCAAGTGCTCGTCGAACTGCCCGCACAGATTGGCGAAGCGGCGAGCCTCAAAGGGCTCGAGGATGAAACGATGTGGTTCGATGGGTGCGTTCAAGGTCGTATTTAGCCGCCCTGGGGCAATTAGGATGAAATCAAGGATAACGCCAGCGGCGTGGGTGCGAAAGCTCTTAAAAAGCCTTGCATCGATTCAGCCGTCTGGCGCGGTCTCCTTGCGGTGTTACTGGATCAGCGAGCCGCGCAGCGAGTGCGGTTGCGCCGCGTCGATGTGGACGTCGGCGAACTGGCCGATCAGGGTCGGATTATCGCAGCGGAAGTTGACGATACGGTTATTCTCGGTCCGCCCTTGCAGCTCGCCGGGGTCTTTCTTCGAATAATCGGTCACCAGAATCCGCTGGACCGAACCGACCATTTGTCGGCTGATCTCGAACCCTTGCTGGTTCAAACGGTGCTGCAAGGCGTTCAGGCGCTCTTTCTTCAGCTCTTCCGGGGTGTCGTCGGCCAGGTCGGCAGCCGGGGTGCCCGGGCGTTGGCTGTAAACGAACGAGTAGGAAAAGTCGAAACCGACGTCGGCAATCAGCTTCATGGTCTGTTCGAAATCTTTCTCGGTTTCCCCCGGGAAGCCGACGATGAAGTCCGAACTGATGCAGATGCCCGGTACGGCGGCACGCAGTTTGCGCAGCTTGGATTTGTATTCCAGCGCCGTGTGGTTGCGCTTCATCGCGGCCAGGATCCGGTCCGAACCCGACTGCACCGGCAAGTGCAGATGCTTGACCAGTTCCGGCACTTCGGCGTGGGCCTGGATCAGGCTGTCGGAGAACTCCAGCGGGTGCGAAGTGGTGTAGCGGATGCGGTCGATGCCGTCGACCGCCGCGACCACGCGGATCAGTTCGGCCAGGTCCGCCAGGCGACCGTCGTGGGTCAGCCCGCGATAGCCGTTGACGTTCTGCCCCAGCAGGGTCACTTCACGCACACCGTTTTCGGCCAGGTGGATGATCTCGGCGATCACGTCGTCGAACGGTCGGCTGACTTCTTCGCCGCGGGTGTAAGGCACCACGCAGAACGTGCAGTACTTGCTGCAGCCCTCCATCACCGACACATAGGCGCTCGGGCCGTCGATACGCGGCTCGGGCAGGTGGTCGAATTTTTCGATTTCCGGGAACGACACGTCGACTTGCGGCAGCTTGCTGATGCGCGCGGCGTCGATCATTTCCGGCAGACGGTGCAGGGTCTGCGGGCCGAACACCACGTCGACGTACGGCGCGCGATCGCGGATCGCCGCGCCTTCCTGGCTGGCCACGCAACCGCCGACGGCGATCACCATGTCCGGGTTGGCCAGTTTCAGTTCGCGCCAGCGGCCGAGCTGGGAATACACCCGGTCCTGGGCGCGTTCGCGGATCGAGCAGGTGTTGAGCAGGATCACGTCGGCATCTTCGGCGCGCGCCGTGACTTCCAGGGCCTGGTGTTCGCCCAGCAGATCGACCATGCGCGAGCTGTCGTACTCGTTCATCTGGCAACCGTGGGTTTCGATGTAAAGCTTCTTGGCCATGGAATAGGGTCGTCACGTGGTTCAAAGAACCGCGCATTATAGGGAACATGTCCCCAGGTTCCTACCGCTGCGCGTCCGGTGGCTATGCTATAGTTCGCGCCCTCATTTTTACCCCGATGTCGTCCGCCCGCCATGACCAAACGCGAAGCTCCAATCTACAAGGTGATTTTCCTCAACCAGGGCCAGGTGTTCGAAATGTACGCCAAGCAGATCTATCAAAGTGATCTTTGGGGCTTTCTGGAAGTGGAAGAGTTCGTCTTTGGCGAGCGCACGCAAGTGGTCGTCGACCCGAGCGAAGAAAAGCTCAAGGCGCAGTTCGAAGGCGTGGTGCGCAGCTTTGTGCCGATGCACTCGATCGTGCGCATCGATGAAGTGGAGCGACTGGGGACACCGAAGATCAGCGAAGCCCGTGGCGGCGTTGGCAACGTGATGCCGTTTCCGGTGCCGATGCCCGAGAAGTAAAACCGGGTTTTATGGAAGTGATCGTTCCCATGCTCTGCGTGGGAATGCCGCCTTCGACGCTCCGCGTCGGTGACGAAAAGCGCGGGAACTATCGTTAGTCAGGGCAGGGGCGAGAACGGCGTACGCCCGTCGGCGCTCTGCAGTTCCATCAGGTATTTACGGAAAATTTGCCCGAGCACCTGGGTCGCGGTTTCCAGGTCTTCGCGGGACATCTTTTCGGACACTTCGTCGGCGGTGTCGAGCGCGTCTTCGGCGCCGTTGACCGCCGCCATCTTCAGCACGATGTACGCCTGAATGTTGTTGGCTTGCACGCCTTCGCCGTGGAAGAACATGGTGCCGAGCTTGAATTGCGCCTGGGCATGGCCTTGCAGCGAGGCCTTTTCGAAATAGCTCAGGGCTTGATTGAGGTCGCGCGGCGCGTTCTTGCCGTCGTAGTAGAACTCACCCAACTCGTATTGCGCTTGCGCATCCCCTTCATCCGCTGCCTTTTGGCAGGCGGCGAGGGCCTGCGTGACATCTTGCGGCTGAGTATTGAGGGTGCAGCGACCCATCGCCGGGATCAACAACGAGTTGCCGCCTGCTTGTGCATTCGCGAGCAGCGGCTGAAGGAGCAACAGGCAGCCCAAGGCAAGGGTGCGGCCGGTGCGGTTCATGGGAATCGACTTACCTCTGAAGGGCGCGCGGACCCGTCGAGGGATCCAATAAGCGCGCATTATGAAATAAGCAGGGCCATCCTTACAAAGTCTTTACTCGATTTTCTGCTGCGCGGGAAATATATCGCCCACTTTATGGGAGATTTTTGGCAGGCGTGTCGGAAAAGGCGCGCGAATGTAGGAGAACGCTGACGCTGGCAATGGCCAACGTCAGCGGCGGGGCGTTTTACTTCAACTTGGCGAAGGCGCGTTCGGCGGCGTCGAGGGTCAGTTTCAGCTCGGCTTCGCCATGGGCGATCGAGGTGAAACCGGCTTCGAAAGCGCTCGGTGCGAGATATACGCCACCTTCCAGCATCAGGTGGAAGAAGCGACCGAACAGCGCCGCATCGCTGGCCATCACGTCTTCAAAAGTAACAATGTCGTCGGCACCACTGAAGTACAGACCGAACATGCCGCCCGCCTGGGTGGTCACGAACGGAATGCCGGCGGCATCGGCGCGCTGTTGCAGGCCGTCGAGCAGGCGCGTGGTGTAGTCGGTCAGCTCGGCGTGGAAGCCCGGACGGCTGATCAGACGCAGGGTGGTCAGGCCGGCAGCCATCGCCAGCGGGTTACCCGACAAGGTGCCCGCCTGATAGACCGGGCCCAACGGCGCGATGCGCTCCATGATCAAGCGCTTGCCGCCGAAGCAACCGACCGGCATGCCGCCGCCGATGATCTTGCCGAAGGTGGTCAGGTCCGGGGTTACGCCGTAGTAAGCCTGGGCGCCGCCGAGGGCGACGCGGAAACCAGTCATCACTTCGTCGAAAATCAGCACCACGCCGTGCTTGTCGCACAGGCTGCGCAGGCCTTCGAGGAAACCCGGTGCCGGCGGTACGCAGTTCATGTTGCCGGCCACGGGCTCGACGATGATGCACGCCACGTCCTGGCCGACTTCGGCGAGCATTTTTTCAACGGCGTCGATGTCGTTGAACGGCAGGGTCAGGGTGTGTTTGGCGAACGCTGCGGGTACGCCGGCAGAGCTTGGTACGCCTTGGGTCAGTGCACCGGAACCGGCCTTGACCAGCAGGCTGTCGGAGTGACCGTGGTAGCAGCCTTCGAACTTGATGATGCTGTCGCGGCCGGTGAAGCCACGGGCCAGACGGATTGCACTCATGGTCGCTTCGGTGCCGGAGCTGACCATGCGCACCATCTCCATCGACGGCACCAGCGAGCAGACCAGGTCGGCCATCTCGGTTTCCATCGCGGTCGGCGCGCCGTAGGACAGGCCGTGCTGCAACTGGTTGCGCACCGCGTCCAGCACGTCCGGGTGGCTGTGGCCGAGGATCATCGGGCCCCACGAGCCGACGTAATCCACATAACGCTTGTCGTCTTCGTCAGTGACGTAGGCGCCTTCGGCGTGCTTGAAGAACAGCGGCGTGCCGCCAACGCTCTTGAACGCGCGTACCGGCGAGTTCACGCCACCGGGAATGTGTTTCTGGGCGTTGGCAAACAGGGTTTCGGAACGAGACATGATCGGGCTCTCAGACTTTTAGTAATTCATTGAAGGCGCGGGCGCGGCGGGTCACTTCGGCGGTGCTGTTGGCGCCGAACAGGCCATGGACCACGGCCAGCAGATCGACACCGTGGGCCACCAGCGGCGCGGCGTTGTCGAGGGTGATGCCGCCGATCGCGCAGATCGGCAGGTGCAGGGTGCGTTTGGCCTCGTCGAGCAGATCGAGGCTGCAACTCGGTGCACCGGGTTTGGTGTTGGAGTTGAAGAAACGACCGAAGGCGACGTAACTCGCGCCTTCCCTGGCGGCCTGTTCGGCCAGTTCAAGCTGCGCGTGGCAGGTCGAACCGATGATCGCCTTGTAGCCGAGCAGGGCGCGGGTCGGCGACAGCGGGCCGTCGGTCTGGCCCAGGTGCACGCCGACGTTCAGGCGTGCGGCCAGTTCGGCGTCATCGTTGATGATCAGTTGCGTCTTGTAGCGTTCGCACAGATCGCGCAGGGCTTCGGCCTCACGCAGACGGCGGGCTTCGTCGCTGCTCTTGTCACGGTATTGCAGCAGGGTGACGCCGCCTTCCAGCGCCGCCTCCACGTAGGACAGAAACTTGCCGGCCAGCAACTGGCTGTCGGTGATGGCATACAGGCCACGTAGTTTCATCGCGCAGACCTCAGGCTCGAAACATCAGGAACAGAAATCCAGCGGCAGGCGACGCGGCACGAACTGGCCTTTGCCCAGCTGTTCGGCATCGCGCAGGGTGCGCCAGGTGTAATCCAGTGCCGTGCGTACGGCGCTGGCAAGGTTTTCGCCCAGTGCCAGGCGGCCGGCAAGCGTGCTGGCCAGGGTGCAACCGGAGCCGTGATAGCTGCCCGGCAAGCGCTGGCACTTGAAGGTTTCGCGCAGGCCGTCGCGGCTGTACAGGCGGTTATGGATTTCGCTTTCGTCGCCGTGACCGCCAGTGATCAGCAGGTTCTTGATGAACGGCAGGAGTTTTTCAGCGCACTCGTCCGCGGTGCCTTCCGGCAGTTCGGCAAGGATCCGGGCTTCGGGAAGGTTGGGGGTGGCGATGATCGACAGCGGCAGCAGGCGTTCGCGCATGGCGTAGCCGACTTCGTCCTTGCCCAGGCGTCCGCCGCCGCCGGCACGCAGCACCGGGTCGCAGACCACTGGCAAGTGCGGGTGCGCCTGAAGCAGTTCGACGACGGTGTCGACCATTTCCAGGGAACCGAGCATGCCCAGTTTCACTGCCGCGACTTCGGAGTCGTTGAGCACGGCATTGGCCTGGGCCAGTACCCACTCACGGTCGAGGACGCGAAAGTCAGTGACGTTGACGGTGTCTTGCACGGTCAGGGCGGTGACGGCCGGAGCCGCATGGCAACCCTGAGCGAGCAGGGCTTCGATATCTGCCTGCAAGCCGGCGCCACCACTGGGGTCGTGGCCGGAGAGACAGAGGACAACGGGGCGTGAGCTGTAGATATTCATGGTGCGCGAGCTTACCACCAAACCTGTTTTCCGGGTGTTGTGGCGCAGTGCGCGGCCGATAACACGGGTAGCGAGATCCACAGCGCTTGTCACAATCTGACCGAGCCAACAGCTCTAGCCCGGTATTTTGCCCTGGAACGCCCGTTCTAGAGCCTTTGTGGGAAAAATTTCCATGGTGCTCAATGGCCATCAACGGCTATGCTAGAGTGGATCCAAACCAATAACAGGTAATACCGGTTTTACGTCATCTCAAAGGGAATGGGGGGCTTCCTGACACAACCGGCCAAGCCACGCTGGGGCTTCAATGCGCTATTTGTTGATGTTGCTGTTCTGCTTGCCCCTCCTGGCAAGCGCCGTCGAGTTCGACGAGTTCACCCAGAGCCTCCCCCTGGGTCGATCCCTGCAAGTGTTCGAAGACCCGAGCGGTCAGGCGAGCATTGCCGACGTCCGCGCGCAAGCCGCCGCCGGAAACTTCAAACCCCATGACAAAGCCACGCTCAATGCCGGTTATTCGCGCTCGGCGTTCTGGCTGAAGATCGACCTGCATTACCGCCCGACCAATCCGTCGGCGCAGCGCAGCTGGTTGCTGGAGCTGGCGTATCCGCCGCTCGATCATCTCGACCTGTATCTGCCCGATGCGGCCGGCGACTACCGTCTGGTGCGGCAGACCGGGGACGCCTTGCCGTTCGCCAGTCGCGAGATCCGCCAGAACAATTACCTGTTCGACCTGGCGTTCAAGCCGGATCAGCAACGAACCGTTTATCTGCGGTTGTCCAGCGAAGGCTCGATCCAGGCGCCGGTGACGTTGTGGTCGAGCACCGCGTACCTTGAAGACCAACCGGTGCGCCTGTATGTGCTGGGGATCATTTATGGCGTGCTGCTGGGGATGCTGGTCTATAACCTGTTCATCTACCTCAGCGTGCGCGATACCAGTTACCTCTATTACATCTTCTATATCGCTTCGTTCGGCCTCTATCAGCTGTCGGTCAATGGCGCGGCGGTCGAGTATTTCTGGCCGGACAACCCATGGTGGGCCAACGCCGCCACGCCGTTCTTCATCGGTTGCGCGGGGCTGTTCGGCAGCCAGTTCGCCCGCAGTTTCCTGCAGACCAGGAACCACAGCCGCTGGCTCGATCGCCTGCTGATCGCCCTGATCGCGTTCGGCGCCATGGTGATCGGCCTCTCGTTGATGACCAGTTATGGCCTGGCCCTGCGTCTGGCGACGACCCTGGCGCTGACCTTCACCGTGGTGATCTTTGCCGCCGGGATCCTCGCCTGGTGGCGCGGCCTGCGGGTGGCGCGTTATTTCATCATTGCCTGGTCGGCGTTCCTGATCGGCGGCATCGTCAACACCATGATGGTGCTGGGCCTGCTGCCGAATGTGTTCCTGACCATGTACGCCAGCCAGATCGGTTCGGCCATTGAAGTGGCGCTGCTGTCGCTGGCGCTGGCCGACCGCATCAACGCGATGCGCGAACAACAGGCGCAGACCCTGTTCGATGCGGGCCAGAAGCTCGAAGTGCTCAACCAGCAACTGGCCCATAGCAACAAGCTCAAGGACGAATTCCTCGCGACCCTGACTCACGAACTGCGCACGCCGATGAACGGTGTGATCGGTTCGCTGGAGCTGATGCAGACCGTCGAACTCGATCCGGAGCTGGAGCAATACCAGCAGACCGCCGCCGGTTCGGCGCGGGACATGATGCGCATGGTCAACGGCATCCTGACCCTGACCGAATTGCAGGCCGGCAAGCTCAAGGCCACACCGGGCAGTTTCAGCCTGCGCGGGGTGGTCGAGGCGTTGCGGATGCAGTTCGATGGCAACGCTTCGAGCAAGTCGCTGGACTTCAAGGTCGACGTGCTGCCGACCCTGCCGGATCGCCTGCATGGCGACAGCGCCAAACTCGCGCAATGCCTGGAGTGCCTGCTGGACAACGCGATCAAGTTCACCCGCGTCGGCGGTCTGGCATTGCGGGTCACCGGCAAACCGTCCACGGACAATCGGCTGGCGCTGTCCTTCGCGGTGATCGACACCGGCATCGGTTTTACCGATCTGGGCGAGGCCACGCTGTATCAGCGGTTCTTCCAGCTCGACGGTTCGATGACCCGCGAATACGGCGGGCTGGGTGTCGGTCTGGCGATCTGCCGTCAATTGGTGGAACTGCTCGGCGGCAAGCTCACGCACCGTTCCGAACCGGGGAGTGGCAGCCGCTTTCAACTGGATGTCGAGTTTGAGTTGCCGGAAGTGGAAGCCGTGCCCGCGTTCAGCCGCGACACCGTGCGTGCGCCGCAGGATTGCACCGTGTTGCTGGTGGACGACAACAGCGTCAATCAATTGGTGATGCGCGGCATGTTGCTCAAGCTCGGTTTCCGGGTGCGCACCGCCGACCACGGCGCGGCGGCGCTCGACTGTTTGCAGCGCGAGCGCTTCGATGCCGTGCTGATCGACTGCCAGCTGCCACCGCTCGACGGGGCATCGCTGTGTTGCCAGATCCGTGACCTGCCGGGATGCGCCCATCTGCCGGTGTTCATGATCGCGCTGGGGGCGGATCGCGAGCATTGTGCGTCGGGTGGCTCGATCGACTACCTGAGCAAACCGGTGAAATTCGAGGATCTGCAGGTGGCGATGCAGCGGCGGGTGTTGAGTTGCTGACAGGGTGAAAGCGCCGGCATTTCGGCCGATATGACACTTTGATCGGTTCCGGTGCGGTGCTTAACTGAAGCTCTGGCCGATCAAGGAGCCCCGTCATGAACCTGCATCAGTTCGCCGAAACCCACGAAGTCACCAACCAGCCACCGTCGCTGGACGGCACCAACCTGTACCGCATTGATCTGCCATTGCAGGAGTGGTCGCGGCGGTTCGGCGCTGGCTGGGCCGAGTCGCGGATCGATGCCTACGGCGCGCTGGCCGGCGGGCCGCTGATGGAGGCCGGGTTCCTTGCCAACCAGAACAAACCGGTATTTGCCAGCCATGACCGCTACGGTCATCGCATCGATCTGGTGGAGTTTCATCCGGCGTATCACGAGCTGATGCGCACTGCCATTGAACATGGCCTGACGTCGTTGCCCTGGGCTCATCCACAGGACGGCGCCCATGTCGCCCGCGCTTCCATGAGCTATCTGCACAGTCAGGCCGAGGCCGGCAGTGGTTGCCCGCTGACCATGACCTTCGCCAGCGTTCCGGCGATGCGTTTGCAGCCGAATCTGGCCGAGCATTGGCTGCCGAAAATCCTCGCCACCGAATACGACCCGCGCAATGTCGGCATGGCCCACAAGGCCGGCGTCACCATCGGCATGGCGATGACCGAGAAACAGGGCGGCACCGACGTGCGTGCCAACACCACCAAGGCTTATCCGGTCGGCGCCAGTGGCCCGGGCCAGGCCTATGAACTGGTGGGGCACAAGTGGTTCTGTTCGGCGCCGATGTGCGATGCGTTCCTGACGCTGGCGCAAACCGACAAGGGCTTGAGCTGCTTCCTGCTGCCGCGCCATCGCCCGGACGACACGCGCAATCAGTTCTACATCCAGCGCCTGAAAAACAAACTCGGTAACCAGTCCAACGCCTCCAGCGAAGTGGAGTTCCGTGGTGCGCTGGCGTGGATGGTCGGTGAGGAAGGGCGCGGCGTGCCGACCATCATCGAGATGGTGGCGATGACCCGTTTCGATTGCATGGTCGGCTCCAGCTCGCTGATGCGTCAGGCGCTGACCCAGGCCAGCCATCACTGCGCCCATCGCAAGGTCGGTGGCAAACTGCTCAGTGAACAACCGCTGATGCAGAATGTGCTGGCCGATCTGGCGCTGGAAAGCGAAGCCGCGCTGGCGCTGAGCCTGCGCATGGGCAAGGCGCTGGATCATCTCGATGACCGCCATGAAGCGCAGTTCGCCCGGTTGGTGACAGCGGTGGGCAAGTACTGGATCTGCAAACGCGCGCCGGCAATGATCAACGAAGCCGCCGAATGCATGGGCGGCGCCGGGTATGTCGAAGACAGCATCCTGCCGCGTTTGTACCGCGAGGCGCCGGTGAACTCGACGTGGGAAGGCTCCGGCAATGTGCAATGCCTCGACGTGTTGCGCGCCTTGTCGAAAGAGCCGGGCGTGCTCGATGTGTTGTTCAGCGAGTTGGGCGACGGCCATGGCGACAAGCGACTGGCCGCGCACATTCAGCAATTGCAGGCGCAGTTCAAGGACACCAGTGACATTCAGTACCGCGCTCGGCAACTGACCGAAGACATCGCTTTGGGACTGCAAGCGAAGCTGCTGCTGGAGGCCGGGAATTCTGCGGTCAGCGATGCTTTTATCGCCAGTCGCCTGAGCGGTGGCGGCCGGGTCTACGGCGCGTTGCCGCGCGGGTTGGATGTCGAAGCCATCGTCGCTCGCTCCACACCACAAGGTTTCTGAAGGGGGATCGCGACAAAGCCATTACGCCACTGTTTCCGTGACGCCACGATGCAGGCAAGATGAAGCTCTGCAAGTCAGAACACAGGAAGCTGATCGTGACCGAAGCGTTTATTGTCGTTCAAACCGCCGAACAGGCCGTGGATCGTCTCGCCGAGCTGCATGAGCGGGCCACCACGGCGCTGAACTCGGCGCTCAAGCGTTATCTCAAGGATCGCGTCGAGCCCGACGCCGAGCAACGTGCCCTGTTCCGTTATCCCGAACTGCGTCTGACCTACCACTGCCAGGGCGAAGTCCCGCAGACCACCCGCGCCTACGCCAAGGTGCAGTTGCCGGGTACTTACAGCGTGACCGTTACCCATCCGAAGGCGTTTCGCAAATACCTGCTCGAGCAGCTCACGCCGCTGATGCACGACTTCACCGTGACTGTCGAAGTCGGAGTCAGCGGGCAGAACATTCCGTACCCGTACGTGGTCGAGCAGGGCGATGAACTGGCCGGCTCCGGTGTCACTGCCGCCGTGCTGGCGCGAGTGTTCCCGAGTACCGACCTGTCCGCCGCCACCGATGGCATTGCCGACGGGCTCTACGACTGGGAAAACACCGATCCGCTGCCGCTGGCGCTGTTTGACGCCGCGCGCGTCGACTTCTCGCTGCGTCGTCTGGTGCACTACACCGGCAGCGACTGGCGCCATGTGCAGCCGTGGATTCTGTTGACCAACTATCACCGTTATGTCGACCAGTTCATCGTCCATGGCCTGGAACAACTGCGCCGCGACCCGCGTTTCGTGCGCATGGTGTTGCCGGGCAACGTGATCATCGAAAAAGGCATGGATCATGGCGAAGCCTCGGCGATTGCGGCCGGCGTGGTCTGGCACCGCTATCAGATGCCGGCCTATCACCTGATCGCCAGCGATGGCCACGGCGTGACCTTGGTCAATATCGGCGTCGGCCCGTCCAACGCCAAGAACATCACCGACCACCTGGCTGTGCTGCGTCCGCATTGCTGGCTGATGATCGGTCACTGCGGCGGCCTGCGTCAGTCACAGACCATCGGCGACTACGTGCTGGCTCACGCTTACATGCGTCGCGACGGGATTCTCGACCGGGTAGTGCCGCCGAACATTCCGATTCCGGCCCTGGCCGAAGTGCAACTGGCGTTGCAGCAAGCGGCGGCCAACATCACCGGCGAAAAAGGCGAAGAGCTGAAGAAGCGCCTGCGCACCGGCACCGTGCTGACCTACGACGACCGCAACTGGGAATTGCGCTGGGCCCAGGAGCGACCGCTGATCAACCTGTCCCGCGCCGTGGCCGTGGACATGGAAAGCGGCACCATCGCCGCCCAGGGTTATCGCCTGCGGGTGCCGTACGGCACGTTGTTGTGTGTGTCGGACAAGCCGCTGCACAGCGAAATCAAGCTGCCGGGTTCGGCCAACGCGTTCTACGAACGTGCGGTCAGTCAGCATTTGAAGATCGGTATCGAAGCAGTGGATCTGCTGCGCACCGAACTCAATTCGCTGCACTCGCGCAAACTGCGCAGCTTCGACGAGCCGCCGTTCCGCTAACGGTTTGTCGTGGTCATTTGGCGGTCGGGGCACTAGCATTGTCAGCCCTGATCGCTAAATGTCTTCTCTCTTATGTCCCGTCCCCAACGTCCGCCTTCCCGCCGCCCCGGCGCGAAGCCAGCTTCTTCAGCCCCGCGCCGTGTCGCCAAGGCACCGCCCGCTGAGCCGAAGCTGATCCTGTTCAACAAACCGTTCGATGTGCTGACGCAATTCAGCGACGGTGAAGGGCGGGCGACGCTCAAGGATTACATCGACATTCCGGGTATTTACCCGGCCGGACGGCTGGACCGCGACAGCGAGGGTTTGCTGCTGCTGACCAACGACGGTCAGTTGCAGGCGCGGATCGCCGACCCCAGGCACAAACTGGCGAAAACCTATTGGGTGCAGGTCGAAGGCCTGCCTACGGCCGAGCAGTTGCAGCGTCTGCGTGACGGCGTTGAATTGAATGACGGCATGACCTTGCCCGCGCAAGCGAGGCAACTGGACGAGCCCGAACTGTGGCCGCGCAATCCACCGGTGCGCTTTCGCGCAACGATTCCGACAACCTGGCTGGAACTGGTGATTCGCGAAGGGCGCAACCGCCAGGTGCGGCGGATGACGGCGGCGGTCGGGCTGCCGACGTTGCGGCTGGTGCGGGTCAGGATTGGTGACTGGACGATCGAAGGGCTCGATCAGGGCCAGTGGAAAGAAGTGCCGGCGCGCTTATAAGGCGCCGGATTCGATCAGGCCGATCACCACGCTTTTGATGATGAACGCGGCCACGCCCAGGCCCAGCACGAAGAACAGAATGAACGAGCCGAAGCGTCCGGCCTTGGACTTCTTCGCCAGATCCCAGACGATGAAACCCATGAAAATGATCAGGATGCTAACCAGACCGGTCATCATCCACTCTTCAAATACTGCTGGATCCATCGGGCATCTCCGGCGCTGCGCGGCTGAAAGGGCGGCCGGGAGTATACGCCAGCGGTGAACGACGCAGCATTGACCTGCGTCGGTGTGCCGCAGTCATTCGTCGATTTCAGCTGCGCAGATGAGTCAGCGGCAGTTCGGTGCTGTTGAGCACCTGATTCAGCACAAAACTCGAGCGCACGCTGGTTACGCCTTCGATCCGGGTCAGATGCCCCAGCAGCAGCTTCTGATAGTGATCCATGTCCGGCACCACCACTTTCAGCTGATAGTCGGCATCCACGCCAGTCACCAGGCTGCATTCCAGCACTTGCGGCAAGGTGCGGATCGCCGCTTCGAAATTCTCGAAACGCTCCGGCGTGTGCCGGTCCATGCCGATCAGCACGTAGGCGGTCAGGCTAAGGCCGAGCATCTTGCGATCGAGCAGGGCGACCTGACGGGAGATGTAACCGTCGTCCTCCAGTTGCTTGACCCGGCGCGAGCACGGGGAGGGCGACAGACCGATGCGCTCGGCCAGTTCCTGGTTGGAGATGCGGGCGTCGCGCTGCAATTCCGCCAAAATACTCAGGTCGTAACGGTCGAGTTTGCTCATCAAACGGTCCTTTGTCTTAACTATTGCGGCGGATTATCTATCCAGGGTTAAAAATTGCGCAAGTGATGTTTATTTGAGCAATCTTCGCAATCATCTGTCGCGGCTCCGGGCCTATTCTTATCACCAGAATCACTGCTCGGTAACACAGTCCACTGCGGCCCGCCCAATCCGGCCCGCCGCGGCCGCCACCCCCACCGGGGTTGTGCCGGCCCCCGAGCTGCACACTGTCCAGAAGACGGCGTGAGGTGAGCCGACGTCAAAAGCGTCGAGCCAGGACGAAGTTCTCTAGAAGGGAGGCCGACGGGTCTCCCTTTTTTCTTGCCCGCGATTTGGCCCATCTCGCTCAATAAATAAATGACGTGACTGATAACCTGTAGCAGAACCCGGTGTGTCCATCCCCGGTCTTAGCTACACGCCCTCTTAATTTCAGGCCTTGGTCCGCAGTGAGGAATTCCATGAAGTCGCGCATCTGGCGTCTGGCCAGTGTTGGTTTGCTGTGTGTGAGTGTCGGTGCGCAAGCGCTGGCGGATGAGCCGCAGAATCGCGGCCCCGACGGCGGCGGACGCGGGCCGGAGCATCAGGGCAGCAATCAGGGCCATGGTGGCGGCAATCAGCCGCACGGTCAGAACAATCCGCAGCGGCAGAACAACGACATCATTCGTGGCGACAACAGCCGCCAGTTCGAGCACAACGGTCAGCAGAACCACGGGCAACCGAACAACGGCCAGTGGCAGAACCAGCCACGTCCGGCGTACAACCCCAACCCGGTGCGCCAGCCGCCACCGCCGCCGCAACTGCCGGCCAATGACCTGCCGATCCAGCCGCGCCCCGACACCGTGCGCCAGACCCAGGAACCTCGTCAGGGTTACTACCGCGACGAGCGCCCGCAGAACGGTTATCACCAGAACTGGCAGACCGGCAACCGCCCCAACGACAACCGCTGGCCGGGTCGTCCCGATGGGCATGGCAACGGTTGGGGCCCCGGCCCGCAGTACCGGCCGGGCCATGTGATCGACCGTTTCCCGGATCGTGACTACCGCGTGCCCTATCGCGGCCAGGACTACTTCTACTCCGGCGGCTACTGGTATCGCCCACAAGGCCCGCGCTACATAGTGGTTCAGCCGCCGCGCGGGATTCGCATCCAGTACCTGCCGGATTACGCCCGTGAAGTGTGGATCGGCGGTTCGCTGCTGTTCCTCGCCGCCGGCTCGTACTACGCCTATCAGGAAGCGACCCAGGATTACGTGGTGGTCGAGCCGCCGGTGCAGCAGCCATCGCAGCCGACCGGCAATGGTTATGACGTGGAAGCCTATCCGGCCAACGGTCAGTCACCGGAGCAGGTTCAGCGCGATGGTTACGAGTGCTATCAGTACGCGGTGCAGCAAAGCGGCTTCAATCCGCGCACCGCGACCTACCAGCCGGCGCCCGAAGTGGTGCAGGCCTACCGCCAGGCCCAGGGCAATTGCCTGAGCAGTCGCGGTTATCAGGTCAACTACTGAGCCCGAGCGGCTTTGACCACTTCCTGCGGGTCGGCGTGCACCAGCACTTCGGCCCGTGGGTAGGCTTTGTGAATGGCATCCGCCGCCTGATCGCTGATGCCGTGAGCCACTGACAGCGTCAGCTCCCCCGGCAGCTCCAGGTGCAACTGCACGAACCAGTGATTGCCGGAAATCCGCGTACGCAAATCATGCGCGCCCAACACGCCCGGTACGCCGCACGCCAGTTCGAGCATGTGCTGACTGACATCCGTCGGCAGCTCTTCATCCATCAGCACCGAAAAACTTTCCCGGGCGATCTGGATTGCGCTCCACAGAATGTATGCCGCGATCCCCAGACCAAACCACGCATCCAGCTGCTCGAAACCCAAACCGGCCAACACCAGCGCAATCAGAATGCTGCCGTTGAGCAACAGGTCCGAACGGTAATGCAGCGAATCCGCCCGCACGGCGTTGGAGCCGGTCTGCTTGATGACCCGATGCTGCAACATCAGCAGCGCCGCCGTCAGCACCAGGGAAAACACGATCACCCCGATGCTCAGCCACGGCGCGCCGAGGGGCTCGGGATTCTTCAGACGCTCATAAGCCTGAAACGCGATCAGCAGCGCACTGCCGCCAATGAACAGCGCCTGGGCCATGCCCGCCAGGGATTCAGCCTTGCCGTGGCCATAACGGTGATCGTCATCCGCCGGGCGCAGCGCGTAATGCACCGCCAGCAGATTGAGCAACGAAGCGATGCCATCGAGGGCCGAGTCGGTGAGGCCGGCGAGCATGCTCACCGAACCGCTCAGCCACCAGGCGATGGCTTTGGCGATGATCAGCGTACAGGCCACCGCCACCGAGGCGCGGGTCGCCAGCCGCAGCAGGCGGGCGTGTTCGGGGCTTGTGGTCATGGGTGCGTCAATTCCTTATGCGGCAGGTTGCAGGCCGAACATCGCCAGTTGCTGGGTGCTGCCCTTGTGCTGGATCAGGCGCGGGTCGTCCAGCGGCAGATTGCGGCCCAGCTCCGTTTCGAGAATAGCCTGCAACTTGAGGTTATCGACTTG
The DNA here is from genome assembly GCF_016735645.1 of Pseudomonas sp. B7. Classification (NCBI taxonomy): domain Bacteria; kingdom Pseudomonadati; phylum Pseudomonadota; class Gammaproteobacteria; order Pseudomonadales; family Pseudomonadaceae; genus Pseudomonas; species Pseudomonas sp. B7. Next base: position 106,118 of record NZ_JAERRE010000007.1, on the reverse strand, counting down.
GCCGTCCGGGCCGATGGCTTGCTTGAGCCTGGCCGGATCAACTTGCGCCGTGTGGCCCGGTTCGAAATAGATCGCGCCGGTGGCAAAGTCCACGGCAAACGCGATCACGCCCGGAAGGATATAGAACAGCAGGCCCACGGCATCGAGCACGGCGATCGCCGGGTCGATCTTGCCGTCGATCTGGCCGCGCCGGTCGGGATAGAAAATCGAACCGCACGCGGTGATCTGAGTGAGCAGGGTGGCAACCAGTACACCGCCGATCAGGCGAAAAGGTAAGCGCATGGGAATCTCCTGAGTCATCTGTTAACGAAGCGTCATCGTGTGAAGTTAAGACCCTGACGAACGCTCAGCAGTTCGCCGTTATACTCGCCGCTCTGTTTGGGAGCCAGCATGATTTCTTTGCCGATCGACGAAGTTTTACCCGCCCTGCGTGAAGCGTTGGCGACACGCCACGAAGCCGTGCTCGAAGCACCGCCCGGCGCCGGTAAAACCACCCGCGTGCCCTTGGCCCTGCTCAATGAAGCATGGCTGAACGGGCAGACCATTCTCATGCTCGAACCGCGTCGACTGGCCGCGCGCGCAGCGGCGGAACGGCTGGCCAGCGAGCTGGGCGAGAAGGTCGGTGAAACCGTCGGTTATCGCATCCGCCTCGACAGCAAGGTTGGCCCCAACACCCGCATCGAAGTGGTCACCGAAGGCATCCTCACCCGGCGTTTGCAGGACGACCCGGCACTGGAAGGCGTGGGTCTGCTGATCTTCGACGAATTTCACGAACGCAGCCTCGACGCCGATCTGGCGCTGGCCCTCAGTCTGAACGGTCGCGAGCTGTTTCGAGCTGAACAACCGCTGAAGATTCTGCTGATGTCCGCCACCCTTGAAGGCGAACGTCTGGCCGGTTTGCTCGACAACGCGCCAATCCTGCGCAGCGAGGGCCGGATGTTCCCGGTGACGATGCGCTGGGGCCGGCCGTTTCAGCCCGGCGAATACATCGATCAACGTGTCACGCAAACGGTGCTCGAAGCGCTGCACGATGAAACCGGCAGCCTGCTGGTGTTCCTGCCGGGGCAGGCGGAAATCCGGCGGGTTCATCAGCAACTGGCGGACGCCATTGGTGAGCGCAGCGACGTGATGCTCTGCCCGTTGCATGGCGAACTCGACCTGAATGCCCAGCGTGCCGCCATCGACCCGGCGCCGGCCGGCCAGCGCAAAGTGGTGCTGGCCACCAACATCGCCGAGACCAGCCTGACCATCAACGGCGTGCGCGTGGTGATCGACGCCGGGCTGGCGCGGGTGCCGCGTTTCGACCCCGGCAGCGGCATGACCCGCCTCGACACCCAACGCATCTCCAAAGCCAGCGCTACCCAGCGTGCCGGCCGGGCCGGGCGTCTGGAACCGGGCGTGTGTTATCGCCTGTGGTCGCAGGATCAGCATGAACAACTCGCGGCTTATGGCAGTGCGGAAATCCTTTCGGCGGATCTCGCAGGGCTGGCGTTGCAACTCGGGCGCTGGGGCGTGGCGCCGAGTGATTTGATCTGGCTGGATGTGCCGCCAGCGGCCGCTTATGCACAGGCTCAGGATCTGTTGCAGCGCCTCGGTGCGCTGGACGGTGAAAGCCTGAATCGCCACGGTCAGGCCATGGCTGAATTGCCGGCGCACCCGCGCATCGCTCATTTGCTGTTGCGCGGTCAGGCTCTGGGGCTGTCGAACATGGCTTGTGATGTTGCCGCGTTGCTCGGCGAGCGCGACATTTTGCGCGGTGCGGGGGCGGATCTGCACAGTCGTCTGGTGCTGCTGTCCGGCGAAGAACGCGCGGCCCGCGGTGCTCAGGGCGGCGTGCAGCGTGCCCGGCAACTGGCGCGGCAGTATCACGGCTACCTGCGCGGTAAGGCCAGCGAACCGGTCGCCGACCCGGATCATCCACGCTGGCTCGGCGCGCTGCTGGCGCTGGCCTACCCGGACCGCGTCGCCCAGCAGCGGCGGGCCGGTGGCGCCGAATATCGACTGGCCAACGGCCGCGCCGCGCTGTTCGCCGAACCCGACAGCCTGATGAAGGAACCGTGGATCGTCATCGCCGACCTCGGCAGTCGCCAAGGTCAGCGTGAAGAGCGGATTTATCTGGCGGCGGATTTCGATCCGGCGCTGTTCGATTCGGTGCTGGCGGAACAGGTGCACAACGTCGATCAACTGGACTGGGACGAACGCGAAGGCGTGCTGCGCGCCGAGCGTCAGCGCAAGGTCGGCGAACTGATCCTCAGCCGCGAGCCGCTGACCGGTCTCGACGAAAACGCCCGCAGTCAGGCACTGGTCAATCTGGTGCGGCGCAAGGGGCTGGAGCTGCTGCCGTGGACCCCGGAACTGCGCCAGTGGCAGGCGCGAGTCGCGTTGCTGCGTCAGCTCGACCTGGACGCCAAGGGCGACAGCCAATGGCCGGATGTCAGCGACGCAACGTTGCTGAAAACACTCGAAGACTGGCTGATGCCTTACCTGGGCAAAGTCTCGCGCCTCAGCCATTTCGCCAACCTCGACCTGTCGAGTATCGTGCGTAATCTGCTGCCTTGGCCACTGCCGCAACAGCTTGATGAACAGGCGCCCCATCACCTGAGCGTGCCGTCAGGCTCGTCGATTCGCCTCGACTACAGCGAGCAACCACCGATTCTCGCCGTGCGTTTGCAGGAGCTGTTCGGCCTCGCCGACACACCGCGCATCGCCGGCGGTCGGCAGGTGGTCAAGCTGCACCTGCTGTCGCCCGCACGGCGCCCGGTGCAGGTGACGCAGGATCTGGCCAACTTCTGGCGCAGCACCTATGCCGAGGTGAAGAAGGATCTGAAGGGGCGCTATCCGAAGCATTACTGGCCGGATGATCCGCTGGTGGCTGAAGCCACCGCACGAGCCAAACCGCGCGGTACGTGAGAGTCAGCGGCTGGCCTTCGCGGTCAGCTGCTCCCGACAATAATCGGCAAACAACTGCGCCGGTTTGGTCAGTTGTCCACGTTTGAGCCACGCCGCCACCAGACCTGACCCGGTGACATCTTCGACGATGTCGACGCACACGACTTTCTTGCCGTCGTAGGTGCATTCCGAATGCGGGCGGGTGACCAGGATCGAGAAGCCGAAACCTTGGCCGACCATGCCGCGCACCATTTCGATCGACGGCGAGCTGAACTCGATGCGCGGCGACAGGCCGAGTTCTTCGAACAGGCTGACGAAGTAGGTGCGGCTCGGTTGCACGTCGAGCAGGATCATCGGTTCCAGGCACAAGTCCCGCAGCGAAACCTGCTTGAGCTGGGCGAAGCGGTGATCTGCCGGGAGCAGGGCATAAGGCCGTTGGGCCGGCATCAGCGGTTCGGTTTCGATGGTGGCATCGAGGTCGTGTTTGTAGAGGATTGCCAAGTCGAAGGTGCCCGAGGTCAGGCCTTGCACCAGTTCCTGTTGTTCGCCGTCGCGGATGCGGATCTTCACCCCCGGATACAGCGCCGAGAAGCCCGCAATCAACTGCGGCAGGTACAGCGGCGCGACGGTTTCGAAACAGCCGATATCGATCTGCCCGGCCACCACGTCGTTGTCGGCGAGGGCGTTCTGTTCGAACTCCTTGGCCATGCGCAGCAGTTCCTGAGCCTTGCGGAAGAACCGCGCGCCGCTCGGTGTCAGCGACACGCCCTGAGCGTGATGACGGATCAGCAGTTGCACGCCGAAGCTGTCTTCCAGCCCCTTGATCGCCGTGGAAATCGCCGGTTGCGCGATGTACAGCTTGCGCGACGCTTCGGCGACGCTGCCGCATTCGACGGTGGTGATGAAGTATTTCAACTGACGCAGGTTGTAAGCGGCCACGGTGAACCTCAAAGCGAACGGATTTCACATCCAAGCAATTTGTAAGCCGCCGGCCTCCGTTCTGTCGGCGGTTTTTTTGTCCCTGAACAATAGCCCCATACGCGCGCGAAGGGGCCATCGGCTGGTTACCTTTTTTATTGTCTGCGAAGACATTTTTACTGGTTTTAGCGCGCACGGGCCTGAGCGACTATCGACCCCGCACTGTTCTCAAAAGAATAAAAGTCCAAGGAGCAACCACCGTGTTCGAGCTTGCAGACTGGCAGCGCAAGGCCGCTGAATTGAGCTATCCGTACCAGGCCGTGATCGACGGCAAATTGCGTGCGGCGCAGTCGGGGCAGACCTTTGCCGCGATCAACCCGGCCACCGGCCAGCTGCTGGCAAACGTCGCCGCGTGCGGTGAAGAAGACGTCGATGCGGCGGTGCAGAATGCGCGGCAGGTGTTCGAGGCCGGCACCTGGGCCGGGCGTTCACCGACCGAGCGCAAGCAAGTGCTGCTGCGGCTGGCGGATCTGATTCTGGCCCATCGCGAAGAGCTGGCGCTGCTCGATTCGCTGAACATGGGCAAACCGGTGATGGACGCTTACAACATCGACGTGCCGGGCGCCGCCGGGGTGTTCCGCTGGTACGCCGAAAGCCTCGACAAACTCTACGATCAGGTCGCGCCAAGCGCCTCGAATGTGCTGGCGACCATCACCCGCGAAGCGCTGGGCGTGGTCGCTGCGGTGGTGCCTTGGAATTTCCCGTTGGACATGGCCGCGTGGAAACTCGCGCCGGCGCTGGCGGCGGGCAACTCGGTGATTCTCAAACCCGCCGAGCAATCACCATTCTCTGCATTGCGCCTGGCCGAGCTGGCGCTTGAAGCCGGGCTGCCGGCCGGTGTGTTGAACGTGCTGCCGGGGCTCGGCGAACAGACCGGCAAAGCCTTGGGCTTGCACCCGGATGTCGATTGCCTGGTGTTCACCGGCTCGACCCAGGTCGGCAAATATTTCATGCAGTATTCCGCGCAGTCGAACCTCAAGCAGGTGTGGCTGGAGTGCGGCGGCAAGAGCGCCAACCTGGTGTTCGCCGACTGCCAGGATCTGGATCTGGCGGCGCAGAAAGCCGCGTTCGGGATCTTCTTCAATCAGGGCGAAGTCTGCTCGGCCAACTCGCGGTTGCTGGTGGAGCGCTCGATTCATGACGAGTTCGTCGAGCGACTGAAGGCTCAGGCCGAACGCTGGCAGCCGGGCGATCCGCTGGACCCGGCGAGTGCGGCCGGGGCGATTGTCGACACCCGTCAGACCGAAAGCATTCTGCGCTTCATCCACCAGGCCGAGCGTGAAGGCGCGACCCGCGTCTGCGGCGGGCGGCAGCTAAGTTTCAACGGTTCGGACAACTTCGTTCAGCCGACGATTTTCACCGACGTGCAGCCGCACATGACCCTGTTTCGCGAAGAAGTGTTCGGCCCGGTGCTGGCGGTTATTCCGTTCGATGACGAGGCCCACGCCTTGCACCTGGCCAACGACAGCGTCTACGGTCTGGCGGCGTCGCTGTGGACCGATGATCTGCACCGCGCGCACCGGGTGGCGCGGCAATTGCGAGCCGGTACGGTGTCGGTCAACAGCGTCGATGCGCTGGACGTGACCGTGCCGTTCGGCGGTGGCAAGCAATCGGGTTTCGGCCGCGATCTGTCGCTGCACTCGTTCGACAAATACACCCAGTTGAAAACCACCTGGTTTCAACTGCGCTCATGACAGCCGCTCACAACAAGAAAGGAGATCCGGCGATGACCACCTCACGTGAAACCCGCGACTACCAGGCCGCCGATGCAGCGCACCACATTCATGCGTTCGTCGACCAGAAAGCCCTCAACGACGAAGGCCCACGGGTGATGGTGCGTGGTGATCGCCTGCATCTGTGGGACAACGACGGTCGGCGCTACCTCGACGGCATGTCCGGGCTGTGGTGCACCAACCTCGGCTACGGGCGCAAGGATCTGAACGCCGCCGCGAGCCGGCAACTGGAGCAGTTGCCGTACTACAACATGTTTTTCCACACCACCCACCCGCAGGTGATCGAGCTCTCCGAGCTGCTGTTCAGCCTGCTGCCGGGGCACTACAGCCACGCGATCTACACCAACTCCGGCTCCGAGGCCAACGAGGTGCTGATCCGTACCGTACGCCGTTACTGGCAGGTGCTGGGCAAGCCCGAGAAGAAAATCATGATCGGCCGCTGGAACGGCTATCACGGTTCGACCCTGGCCGCGACGGCCCTCGGCGGCATGAAGTTCATGCACGAAATGGGCGGGATGATTCCCGACATCGCGCACATCGACGAGCCGTACTTCTTCGCCCACGAAGGCAATCTGACCCCGGCGGAATTCGGTCTGCGGGCGGCGCAGCAACTGGAAGCGAAGATCCTCGAACTGGGCGCCGACAAGGTCGCCGGGTTCATCGCCGAACCGTTCCAGGGCGCGGGCGGGATGATCTTCCCGCCGGAAAGCTACTGGCCGGAAATCCAGCGCATCTGCCGCCAATACGACGTGCTGCTGTGCGCCGATGAAGTGATCGGTGGCTTCGGTCGCACTGGCGAATGGTTCGCCCACGAATACTTCGGTTTCGAGCCGGACACCCTGTCCATCGCCAAGGGCTTGACCTCCGGTTACATCCCCATGGGCGGGCTGATCCTGTCGAAGAAAATGGCCGACGTGCTGGTGGAGCAGGGCGGTGTGTTCGCCCACGGTCTGACCTATTCCGGGCACCCGGTGGCGGCGGCGGTGGCGATTGCCAACCTCAAGGCGCTGCGCGATGAAGGCGTGGTGACGCGGGTCAAGGATGACATCGGCCCGTACCTGCAACAGTGTCTGCGCGAGGTGTTCGGCAATCACCCGTTGGTGGGCGATATCCAGGGCACGGGCATGGTCGCGGCGCTGCAACTGGCCGAAGACAAGGCCACGCGCAAGCGCTTTGCCAATGAGAACGACATCGCCTGGCGCTGCCGCACGATCGGTTTTGAAGAGGGGGTGATCATTCGCTCGACACTGGGGCGGATGATCATGGCGCCGGCGCTGATTGCCAGTCGTGAAGAGATTGACGAACTGGTGGGCAAGACGTTGAAAGCGCTGGATCGTACCGCGCAGGAATACGGTCGGCTCTGATTTGAAACCTGTGTGAAACGCTAACAATCGCAGCCTTCGGCTGCGATTTTTTTGAGCTTTGCACCCACCTCGGGCACCCCCGTCCGACACGCCCTTTCGCGGTGCGCACTACCCAGTTTTTTCATCGTTCGCGTCTAACTATTTCCTCGTTTTCCTTACGCCAAGCCTGGGTCAACATCGATTTCGCCAGCCAAGGCATTGCCCGCCAGAGTCCAGCAGAGACCGCAGCGTGCATCCGCGCCGACGAGGCTGGCCGTACTGCCCATGACAACTAAATCAACAGCGTTGGGAGTGCTCCATGAACAAGTCCTTGTTTACCCGTCTTGCATGTCCTCTGGCGATTTCCGCCCTTTCCGTCACCGCCGCCCAGGCCGGCACCTTGTCGATTGGCCACACCACGTGGGTCGGTTACGGCACCCTGTATCTGGCTCAGGATCTGGGCTATTTCAAGGAAAACGGTCTGACCGTCGAATTGCCGGTGGTCGAAGAAGCGTCGATGTACATGGCCGCCCAGGCATCCGGGCAATTGTCCGGCTCGGCCTCGACCATCGACGAAGTGCTCAAGTACCGCCCGCAGTTCTGCTTCAAGGCCGTGGCCGCGCTGGATGACAGCCATGGCGGCGACGGTGTGCTGGTCGGCAAGAACGTGAAGAGCCTGCAAGAACTCAAGGGCCAGGCCGTGGCCGTCAACGAAGGCTCGACCTCGCAGTTCTGGCTCTCGTACCTGCTGAAAAAGAACGGCATGAGGATGAGCGACATCACCGTGCAGAACATGACCGCTGACGATGCTGCCACCGCGTTCATCGCCGGTCGTGTGCCGGCCGCCGTGACTTGGGAGCCGCATCTGTCGATGGTGCGCGACAAGCAGCAGGGCAAGGTGCTGATCGACAGTAGCAGTACGCCGGGGGTGATCGTCGATGTGGTGGCGCTCAATTGCACGGTGATCGAGAAGCAGCCGGAAGACGTCAAGGCGCTGGTCGCCGGTCTCTACAAAGCGGTGCAGTTCACCAAGGACCATCCACAGAAAGCCTACGAAATCATGGCCAAGGGTGTCGGCGGTTACCTGTCCGATCCAAAGGAACTGGCCGCCGCTGCGCAGGGCGTGCGCTTCTACGATCAGGCCATGAGCGAAAAACTCCTTGGCTCGCCGGGCAAGCCGGGTGACAGCGCACCGCTGATCAAACTGGCCAACGAAACCGCCAGCGAATTGCAGGGCAAGCCCTACAACGTCAGCAACGACGATCTGGTGGATAACCGTTTCGTCAGCCCGCTCTAGGAGACTACTCATGTTCAAGCGCAATTCATGGCTGAGCCGCTGCATCACGCCGAAGACCGGGTTGCCGGTGCCGGTGGTGTGGAGCGCCAGCGGGCTGGCCTGGGTGTTGCTGGTCGGCCTGTGGGCCGGGTTGTCCTACGGCGGCATCGTGCCGGGGATGTTCCTGCCGACGCCCGGCGCGGTGGTTGAAGCGGCGGTGCGTCTGAGCCGCGACGGCACTCTTGGCCAGCATGTCTGGGCCAGTGTCGAAGTGGTGATGGTCGGTTTCATCGTGTCGTCGCTGGTGGCGGTGCCGCTGGGTTTGTTGATGGGCAGTTTTCGCATCGTCCAGGCGTTCCTCGAACCGCTGGTCAATTTCATCCGCTACCTGCCGGTGACCTCGTTCGTGCCACTGTTCATCCTCTGGATTGGTATCGGTCTGGAGCAGCGGGTGTCGGTGATCATTTTCGGCGTGTTCTTCCAGCAACTGGTGATGATCGCGGACGTGTCCAAAGGCATTTCCAAGGACTTGATCAACGCCTCCTACACCCTCGGCTCGAACCGGCGTGACGCGGTGCTGCATGTGATCGCCCCGGCGTCGTTGCCCGGCGTGCTCGACACCTTGCGGGTGACTATGGGCTGGGCCTGGACCTATCTGGTGGTCGCCGAACTGGTCGCCGCGTCCAGTGGCCTCGGTTACTTGAGCCTCAAGGCCATGCGCGGCTTTCAGGTCGATGTGATTTTTCTCGCCATCGCGATCATCGGCCTGCTCGGCCTGGTCACCGATCAACTGTTCCGCTTCTTGCGTTTGAGGATTGCCGCATGGGCTCAGTAACCGCTGCCAACCGTCGTTTCATCGAGCCGGTCGCCGCACCGGCCCACGCCGCGCCAAGGTTGCAGGTGGACAAGGTCAGCCTGCGCTACAGCAAACCCGGCGGCGGTACATTCACCGCGTTGGAAGAAGTGTCGTTCGAGGTGCCGGATCAGCAGTTCGCGGTACTGGTCGGGCCGTCGGGCTGCGGCAAGTCGAGCCTGCTGTACCTCACTGCCGGCCTGGCCGAGCCGACCTCCGGCGAAATCTACGTCGGCGGCCAGCAAGTGCAGGGCCCCGGCGCGGATCGCGGGATGGTGTTCCAGAGCTACACGCTGTTTCCGTGGCTGACGGTGCGGCAGAACGTCGAGTTCGGCCTCAAGCGCCGGGGCATGCCGGCGGCCAAGCGCAAGGAGATTGTCGATCACTATGTGCACGAAGTCGGCCTGTCGGGATTTGCCGACAACTACGCCAAGCAGCTCTCCGGCGGCATGATGCAGCGGGTGGCGATTGCCCGGGCACTGGCCAACGATCCGCAGATCCTGCTGATGGACGAACCCTTCGGCGCCCTCGACAGCCAGACCCGCCTGCAAATGCAGCAGCTGTTGTTACGGGTGTGGGGCAACAGCAAGAAGACCGTGCTGTTCGTCACCCACGACATCGACGAGGCGATCCTGCTTGGCGACCGGGTGTATGTGATGGGCGCGCGGCCTGGGCGGATCAAGCAGATTCTCGATGTGCCGATCGAACGCCCACGCACCCTGGACATGGTGATGGAGCGCTCATTCATCGACATGAAGCGGCAGATCTTCGGGCTGTTGCACGATGATCTCGAAGAGACTCATTGAGGTCAGTTGGGCGGCAGGAGGAACTTGGCAATCACCGGCAGATGATCGGAAATGCGCAAGGTATCGTCCTGCCGCACCGTGGCTTCGACCCGTTTGATCTTCGGGCTGTAGAACAGATAGTCGACCGTGCGGTCCGGGCCGTTGAGGCCGGGGTCGTTGGGGTAATGGGTCAGCCACTTGGCGCGGTCGATGCCGCTGGCTTCGTTGTTGGTCGGGATCATCGGGTACTTGTCCCACAGCACATGCAGCGCACTGTCGGCGGAGTACGGCGTGCGCTGCTCGGTGGGCAGGCGCCGGTACTGGCCAAGTGGCAACAGGTTGAAGTCACCGCCGATCAGCCACGGCGTGCCGTGGCTTTCGTGTTTGTCGAGAACCTTTGCCACCGCGGTCACCTGCGCCTGCAAGGTGTCGTCCGGTTGGGTGGCGCGATCCAGATGGGTGTTGAACACCACCAGTTGCCCGCCATCGCTGAGCGGCAGGGTGGTGGCGAGCAGGGCATCTTTCGGCTGGAACTGACGGCTGATGAAATTCGCCGGCTGCACCGGCAATTGCAGGCGTTCGGCGTGTTCGATGCGGTAGCGGCTGAGGGTGGCGAGTTGCCGGCCGACGCTGCCGAAGATGTGCGGATCCGGGACGAAATCGGCCTTCCAGTCGAAGGCGTGGGCGCTGCACGGGTAGAGGTCGGTGAGGCGTTCCTGCAACAGCTTGAGCTGGTTCTGATAGTCGCTGGCCTTGGCGCCGTCATCCAGTTCCTGCAACAGCACCACGTCGGGCTGTTCGTCGCGGATCACCCGCGCCACTTCATCGAGGCTGAACGCCATGTCTTCCGGAGTCGGGGCTTCGTCGTCGCCTTGCGCCAGGTCATTCCAGAACACGTAGCGCTTGCCGGCCAGGTATTGCACGTTCCAAGTCATGACTTTCAGGGCCTGGCCGGGGACCAGCATCGGCGGTTGCCCGGTGCAACTGACCGGCAGGGTTTCCCGGGCGTCGGGGCGCCAGGTCAGGCTGTAGATCAGCGTGCCGATCAGGGCGAGGACGAACAGTACGGGCAACAGGATGTAGCGCAGTAGACGGGTCATGGCTCGGCTTATAGCGATACGGAAGTGGTCCCGAGCATACCCGAGACCCATCCATCAGCCCAAGCTCGGTGCAGTCAGACTATTCCGTCACGTTTGTCGGGCAATTCGCTGATCAGCATGAACAGGCGGAACAGCACCACGCTGGTGAACAGTTGCAGGAAGCTGTGGCCGCTGTCGATCAGCACCGCAATCAACGGATTCTGCGGATCGGGATAGACCTGCAAAGTCAGGCCCTTGAGCAGCCACAGCGGCCCCATCACACACAGAATGCACACCAGAATCCGCAGAAAATGCCCACGGCTCAGGCGCAGGCTTTCCTTCATGGCCTGCAACGGACCGTAACCGCGCAGCACCAGCAGATATTCACCGAAGGCCAGAGTGACCATCAGCCACAGCCCCGGCAGGAAGTACAGGGAAAGACCGAGCAGGATCAACAGCGTGTTCAGTGCAGTCAGCAGAGCGAAGCGCGGCCATAGACGAGCGGCCATCGCCAGCAGATCGCGGGTTTGCGGGGATTCGCCGCGGGTGCGGGCATCGAGGAAAAGAATCAGCGCGGCGGTGTACAGCGGATACACCAGCAGGCCGACGATCACGCTGATGGCCGAGTAGCCGTCCGGATCGCTGGCATGGTCTACCACCTGTTGCAGCACGGCTTCGACAATCACCAGCGGCAGGCACAACTGGACGATCCGGCCCAGATTGCGTTTGAAGAAATACAGGGAGTCGCGCAGCACATCGAAGGCATTCATCAGTCGGTATCGCAGGTCAAAAACAGTGGCCCACTTTAACCGATGATCCGTTTCGCTGCGCAAACGTAAACGTTCGGTAAAGGTCATTGAAACATTCTGTTGCTGCCTCCATTACAGAGGTGCGCCTTCTCCGACGTGGAGGAGGGCAACGTTATCCCCGGCAATCTACGAGGTCGCCATGAACAGCGAAGAACAAACCCTGATCGATGGACTGTTTTCCCGGCTGCAACAGGCCGAAACGGAGGCAGCCCCGCGCGACGCCCAGGCCGAGGCGCGGATCAAGGAACACCTGACGCGCCAGCCGGCCGCAGGTTATTTCATGACCCAGGCGATTCTGGTGCAGGAGGCTGCCCTCAAGAGCCTCGACGAACAAAACAAACAACTGACTCAACAGGTCAAGCAATTGCAGGCAGAACTGCAGTCGGCCAAGGCGCAGAGCGCGCTGCCGGCCTCCAGCGGTGGCGGCTTCCTGTCGAGCATCTTCGGTGGCAGCAGCCCGCGCCCGGCACCGACCCAGAGCGCCCCGGCCTCCACTGGCGGCTGGCGTGAACCGGCACCGCAGCAGAACTTCGGTGCGCCCGCGCCGCAACAGAACTTCGGCGCGCCACCACCGGGTTATGGCCAGCAACAAGCGGCCCCGGCGGCGGGCAGCAGCTTCCTCGGCGGCGCCCTTAAAACAGCGGCCGGTGTGGCCGGTGGCGTGATGCTGGCGCAAGGCATCAGCAGCCTGTTCCATCACAACCAGCAGCCGGAAGAAATCGTCGAAGTCATCAAGGAAGAGCCGGCTCAAGTCAACGACCAGAGCAACAACGGCTGGGGTGATGATCAGCGCATGGCCAACAACGACTCCTACGGTAATGACCAGGGCGGCTTTACCGACACCGACTACAGCGATGACAACTCATCGTTCTTCGATGACGACGATTCCTTCGTCTGACTCACCATTCGTCCGGGGCGCCTGAGCGCCCCGGGCCGATTATTCGCGGAACCTTCCTTCGGGCTGGCATACTGAGCGCCTTTTTCGGGCCTGGTGCCTGATCCGGCTCATGCGCGTCAGCGCTCACAGGAACTCCGGTGAAAAAAATCGCAGTGTTCGCCGATGTGCAGAACCTCTACTACACCGTGCGTCAGGCCTATGGTTGCCACTTCAACTACGCGGCGCTGTGGGCGGATGTCAGCCAGCACGGGCAGATCGTCGAGGCCTACGCCTATGCCATCGACCGGGGCGACAGCAAACAGCAGCAGTTCCAGCAGATCCTGCGCAACCTCGGTTTCACCGTAAAACTCAAACCCTACATCCAGCGCAGTGACGGCTCGGCCAAGGGCGACTGGGACGTGGGCATCACCCTCGACATCATGGACGCCGCCGATCACGTCGACGAAATCGTCCTGGCCTCCGGTGATGGCGATTTCGACATGCTGCTCGAACGCATCATCAACAAACACGGCGTGCAAGCGGTGGCCTACGGCGTTCCCGGCCTGACGGCCAACTCGCTGATCCGCGCCGCCAGCCGTTACGTGCCGATCGAAGGCGCGCTGCTGTTGAAAAATTGAGCGCAAGCTCAAGCATTGATTTGGACGGAGTACCACCCGGTTTGGAACGCATTGCAGTCATCGACTTTGAAACCACCGGCATCTCGCCGAGCAGCAGCTGCCGGGCCACGGAAATCGCCGTGGTCATGCTGGAAAACGGCCGCATCGTCGAGCGCTACCAGAGCCTGATGAACGCCGGCGTCCGCATCCCGGCCTTCATCGAACAACTCACCGGCATCAGCAACGCCATGCTGCGCACCGCGCCTTCGGCGGAAAAGGTGATGAACGAAGTCAACGAATTCGTCGGCTGCACACCCCTGCTGGCGCACAACGCCGCGTTCGACCAGAAGTTCTGGGACTTCGAACTGGGCCGGATCAAACGCACCCGTTTGCAGAACTTCGCCTGCTCGCTGCTGCTGGCCCGCCGCCTGATGCCGGCGGCGCCGAACCACAAGCTCGGTACGCTCACGACCTTTGCCCAACTGCCGCATACCGGTCAGGCGCACAGGGCGATGGCGGATGCGGAGATGGCGGCGAATCTGATGGTGCACTTGGCAGGTGAGCTACGGGACAAACACGGTGTGAGCGAGTTGTCCCATGAATTGTTGTGTAAGTTGCAGAGGGTGCCGGCTGCGAAGGTGGGTGATCATCTTCAGCGCTACAAGGTGCGGTAGCGCTGCGGAATTTCGATCAGGTTACAGAGTTTCTCCTCCGGCGGTTTTCTCGGGCAGGAACAGGCTGTCCAGCGCGCGGAAAGCAAGTCGCAGGTCACTATGGAAGGTCGGTTGCGAGTAGGTCTTGTAGATCACCCTGTCTTTCTCTTCGTCCGTTCTGGTTTTTATGGCCTCATGGTTGTTTTTCCAATAATTTTCAAGCTGTTCATTGTCGAGGTTGTTTAAGAGAGCCGAGAGACCGGATTTATCCTCTGGATTGTTGATGTCTTGGAGCGTGTTGTTTGCGAAGTTCAATAGATATTCGGCGAAATGAAGTAGGCCGTTGGGGCTTTTCGGGTCGAAGCAAATCGAAAACAGATACTCCGAAAAAGCTTTGGAGATGCCATGGTTGTCTTCAAGGCCGCTTTCGTCGAAGACCCCAAAATCATCGATGATTAAGTTCCCAAGTTTGGATGTGATGGTGTCCTTTATTTCGTGCTTCTTGCGATTGACTTTTTCTTCCCAGATTTTGGTGTCTTTTGATTCGGTGAGGATGGTTTTATAGCGCCCGAAGAGGGCGATTGAATTTATGGAATCGATCTCGGCGAGAATGTTCTTACCGCTTTCGATGTATTGTCGCCTGAACAGGCCGAATATGAACTGACTGATCTCTCGCGCCTGGTCCTTCGTCTCTTCTACACGATCTGAGTATAAAGTCCTTTCATTACCGTGCAGTATAAGGGCTTGCCAAAGTCGTTCGCGCTTGGTCTTAATCGTGCAGTGGTGCCGAAATGTCATCAGGTCATGCAGGCCCAACGCGCCGCGCTCTGGAGGGGCCAGCTTCGAGATGATCCCGATGCTTCCATTGTCATCCCCATACACGAGTTTGATGATGGCGGACTCCGCCGGAGAAAGATGTGGAACGGAGCTTTTTTCCAAACTAGTGATGTTCTCGTCTAGGAGCTTCGCGATATACCGGACGGCGGTGCTGCGAAACTCATTGAGTTCATCACCGTTGAGCAGGGAGTAGTTGGGCAACGTATCGATCAGGTACTCAATGATCGTGACGGCTTTGTCTGTTTCAAGAGCGCCGCTATGGCTTGTCACGATTCGCCAGAATTCATGTAGCCCTGACTCATTATCCAAAGGTGGAAACTCGGATATTTGATCGAGATAGGGCTTGATCGCGTTGGTCTTGAACAGTTCGTCTTTCTTGTTCAGGAGAAATCGATGGGATTCCCATGAAATAGGTCTGGAAAGCTTGGCGATGAGATGGAGGTGCTTTTCCAGAGGTCGATGCTTGTCCTGAAATACTGCCCTTGAGCGTTTCTCGGATTCTGGAAAGTGGTCGGCACTCTCAGGCGGCGCGTCGAACAGCTTGGATAGCAGGAACTTTATGCTTGAGGTCTCGGAAAGCTTCGCTTTGAAGGAATCGTAAAACTCAGAGTTTTTTAGACTGTTGCCTTGTTGAATCCAGCTGAACGTGCCGGACTTTCCGCTGGTCTCGCTCTCATAGATCTTCCGGAATGTTGATGGCGAGTAGATGAGGATCAGGATCAGATGAAGGAGGTCACGTTTGTTGAAATCATTATTGTGGAAGTCGACTTTGTCGATGTCCAGTAGTACCAGTGTGTTGATGAGTCGCTTGATTTTTCGAATATCACCGATGAAAGGTGTGTAATGAGGAAAATCCTTGTCGTTGAAAAGATTGATCAGTTCACGGGATAGCAGATTGAGTTCTTTAGCGCCGTCACTGGAAATGTTCAATGTTTTGCTCAGTACGCTATCAAAGTAGCGTTTCACAAAGGCCGTGAGGTCTTGGGCGCCGAGGAAGATACTCGTTTTGATGTTAATAAATTTTTCGAGGAATTCCTGGGTCTTTTCGGAGTCTGGGTTTTCCGGTGTGACATTTATCTTTGAGGTGTCATAGCAG
This sequence comes from Pseudomonas sp. B7, assembly GCF_016735645.1. NCBI lineage: Bacteria > Pseudomonadati > Pseudomonadota > Gammaproteobacteria > Pseudomonadales > Pseudomonadaceae > Pseudomonas > Pseudomonas sp. B7. The sequence goes on along the minus strand of NZ_JAERRE010000007.1, from coordinate 90,293 downwards.
ATGACGTAGCTAATGTTGGGAAGCCTGAAGCTGCGTTTTATTGAAAACAAAATGCTTTTGGCCGATGACCAGTGCATTCGGTCGAGATCATCAACGATTACAATTATTCTGGTGTTGATGTTGTTTAAGACATACTCCATTTCCTCGAGGGTAGCGTCGATCGAGTCATTGTTGAGAGAGAACGTCGTTTTTATATCAAGCAAAGAAGTTTTCTTCTTGTCCTTGACCAGATTTTCGTAACGCTTGAATAGCGGGCGTAACGACGGCGCGAAAACATGTTGTTGAATGGTGCTGATGAGATCGTCGACGAATTTCTCTGTTAGGTCAGTGCCATCCTCATAGCGCAAGGGCTCAAAGTGATGAACGATGATGCTTTGTCCCTCCTTCTTTTCCCAGTAGTTACAGCAGAGCTTCACGAAACTCGACTTTCCCGCACCCCAAGGTGCATCGATGCCGAACACCAGACTTTCGGATGAGCCTCCATTGAGCACACGCTCGGCAAAGATGTCGGCCTGTTCCTTGACGTTCAGCAAATCCTCTTCAGACTCCTCAATCACACGATCGCTAATGAAATAGGTGTGGGATTTGCCTTTCTTGAACGTCTGCAGGAAGGCTCTGATCATTGCCATCCACGCGATGAGCACTGGGGAAGCAGACATGCAGGCGAGTTGAGAGAAATTCAGCTTTTCCAGGTGCTTTGCATAGAATTCGTTGCCGAACCCGTCGCTGCTGAACGAAAGGTAAAAACCGAGCAGCGTGACGAGCAGCAAGTCGAGCCGGCAGCTTTTGATCAGTTTGCACGATGTATCGAGGGCGCCTCGGCTGGTGGCATAGATCAGACATGAGGCGACGACAGCCAATGTCGTAAGCACGAGGATCCAGAAATTCAGCTGCAACGACACGAGATGTTTGTTTAACAGAACCCCAATGATCCGACCGATGGCCCAGGCCTCGCCGGCGAGGATACCTGAGAGGAAGAACTGCAGGAGGGGGGTAATTTCGCTGGCACGCAGTCCCTTGCTGTATTGCGAAAGGCGCATTCTCTTTCCTTGTGAATTGGCGGACGTTGCGGGCCGTGAACCGAGTCGCTCCGCAGGGTAAAGGGCTGCATGTTATCCATGCCGTCACATTTACCCAAGCTGCGGACGGCCATTCGCGGGGCGGTAAGCAAAGTGGGCGCCTGCCGTTACATATTGCTACCTTCAATATGCCCCAACGGCACCCGCTTCTCTATCGCACTCGACAACACGATCGACGTCTTGCTGAACCCGAATTTCGCCACCCGGTTGATCAGCTCTTCCAGCTCGGTCATCGAGCCCACAGCCGCCTGCATTATCACGCACGGGTCGCCGGTGACGCGGTGGCATTCGGTGAGTTGCGGAATTCTGATCAGTTCGTCGTACACCTTCGGGTTGCCGTGCTGGTTCAGGCGCAGTTCGATGACGCACTGGATCGGCAGGCCGAGCTTGGCCATGTCGACTTTGGCCGAGTAGCCGGTGATGACGCCGCTGGCCTCGAGTTTGGCCACGCGCTCGGCGACGGCGGGGGCGGAGAGGTTCACTTTGCGGGCGAGGTCGGCGTAGGACGCGCGACCGTTTTCGAGCAGGGCGCCGAGCAGCATGCGGTCGTATTTGTCCAAGGTCGGACTCCTGAAATGCCAGACTTTCGAAATCGCGGTTTAAGCCGTCGATCTCCGTGTTTTCAAAAGTGTACCGGCGCTATAAACAGGTTTTGTAACTTATTTTTAGCGGTTGGCCTTTCTAGAATAACCCATCCCCTGAGTCTGACTTTCGAGCTGCCCATGTCTGCCTTGCGCCGTTTTTCCTTGCCCTTGATCGCTGCGTTTTTTGCGTTGTACGTGATTTGGGGATCGACCTATCTGGTGATCCGCATCGGCGTCGAGTACTGGCCGCCGCTGATGCTCGGCGGCGTGCGCTTCGTGATTGCCGGCACGCTGATGTACGCGTTCCTGCGCTGGCGCGGGGCACCGGCGCCGACCTGGGCGCAGTGGAAAGCGGCGGGGATCATCGGGATTTTGTTGCTCAGTTTCGGCAACGGCGCGGTGACCTTGGCCGAGCACAGCGGCGTGGCGTCGGGTGTTGCCGCATTGGCGGTGGCGACGGTGCCGCTGTTCACTTTGCTCTGCGGTTATCTCTGGGGCACGCGCAACACCCGCCTGGAGTGGGCCGGGGTGGTGATGGGGATTATCGGTATCGCGATGCTCAACATGGGCTCCAACCTGCAATCGAGTCCGCTGGGCGCGGCGTTGCTGATTTTCGCCGCGGCGAGCTGGGCTTTCGGTTCGGTGTGGAGCAAACACCTGCCGTTGCCTCAAGGTGCAATGGCCAGTGCCGTGGAAATGCTGGTCGGTGGGGCGGTGTTGCTGATCGGTAGCGCGGCCAGCGGTGAACACCTGCAGGCTATGCCGCCGCTGGAAGGCTGGCTGGCGCTGGCGTACCTGATCTTCTTCGGCTCGATCATCGCCTTCAACGCTTACATGTATCTGTTGAAAAACGTTCGTCCTGCGGCAGCCACCAGTTATGCCTACGTCAACCCGGCGGTGGCGGTGTTGCTGGGGATCGTGTTTGTCGGCGAGACCATCGGCATCGAAGAAGCGCTGGCGATGCTGGTGATCATCGGCGCGGTGGTGCTGATCAGTCTCCCACAGTGGCGGCGTCCGGCGCGGCCACCAGTGGTCAGCGAGCCGGCTGCCGCAGCGAAGGTCATAGCGACGGAGCAGCGTGCGAATTAGGGTAAACTGCGCGCCATCGCATACTCGTTTTGCACAATCTGCTCTGATTTTTCCTACGGTACTCCCATGACTTTCGCCACCCTTGGCCTGATCGAACCCTTGCTGCGCTCCCTCGAGAAGCTCGGCTACCAGACCCCGACGCCGGTGCAGGCGCAAGCTATTCCGGTCGTGCTGGCCGGTCGCGACCTGATGGCCGCGGCCCAGACCGGCACCGGCAAGACCGCCGGTTTTGCTTTGCCGCTGCTGCAACTGCTGGCGATGGAAGGGCCGAAAGTCACCGCCAACTCGGTGCGCGCGCTGATTCTGGTGCCGACCCGCGAGCTGGCCGAGCAAGTCCACGAAGCCGTGCGCCAGTACGCTGAGAACCTGCCATTGCGCACTTACGCGGTGTACGGCGGCGTCAGCATCAACCCGCAGATGATGAAGCTGCGCGGCGGTGTCGATCTGTTGGTCGCGACCCCGGGCCGTCTGCTCGACCTGTTCCGCCAGAACGCGCTGAAGTTCAACCAGCTGCAAACTCTGGTGCTGGACGAAGCCGACCGCATGCTCGACCTGGGCTTTTCCGAGGAGCTGGCGAACATTTACCGCGCGCTGCCGAAGAAGCGGCAGACGCTGCTGTTCTCCGCGACGTTCTCCGATGACATCCGCCTGCTGGCCGGGCAGATGCTCAACGATCCGCAGAGCATCGAAGTCAGCCCGCGCAACGTGGCCGCCAACACCGTCAAGCAGTGGGTGGTGACGGTGGACAAGAAGCGCAAGCCGGAACTGTTCGTGCACTTGATGCGCAAGAACAAGTGGAAGCAGGTGCTGGTGTTTGCCAAGACCCGTAATGGTGTGGACGCGTTGGTCGAGAAACTTCAGGGCCTGGGCGTGAACGCCGACGGCATCCACGGCGACAAGCCGCAAGCGACCCGGCAGCGGGCACTGGACCGTTTCAAACTGAGCGAAGTGCAGATTCTGGTGGCCACTGATGTTGCTGCCCGTGGTCTGGATATCGAAGATTTGCCGCTGGTGGTCAACTTTGATCTGCCGATCGTGGCCGAGGATTACATTCACCGTATCGGCCGGACTGGCCGCGCGGGTTCGACCGGTGAGGCGATTTCGCTGGTGTGCGCTGATGAAGTGAACATGTTGTCGGCGATTGAAATGCTCACCCGCAGCACCTTGAAGCGCGAGATCGAACCGGACTTTGTGCCCGAGCACCGCGTGCCGGACACCGATGCCAGTGGTCAGGTGATCAAGAAACCGAAGAAACCGAAGAAACCGAAAGCTTCCGGTGGCGGTGGTGGCAAGCGCAATCTGGGCAAGTGGGTGGACAGCGGCGAGACTCAGGCGCCGGAGCCTTCGATCAAGCCTGTGCGCAAGGTGCCGGTGTTCAATACCGGGCCGCGCAAGCGTAAGCCTTAAAGATTGCCTTAAAGATCAAAAGCCCCCTCACCCTAACCCTCTCCCGGGGGGAGAGGGGACTGACGGAGTTGTTTTTGCGAGTTACGCCGACCTGAAATACCGAGTCGACCTCTGGACTTAAAGAGCACTTAATCGATGAATCCATAATCGGCTCGGTCTTTCAGGTCGATGTATGACGCCAGACACCGCGGTCGGCTCCCTCTCCCTCCGGGAGAGGGCTGGGGTGAGGGGTGAGGGCGACTCAGCTTTTACGTCGTAACCAGTCCAGCATTCCCAACCCCGCCGCCCGGCCACTGGCAAAACACGCCGTCAGCAAATACCCACCCGTCGGTGCTTCCCAATCCAGCATCTCCCCCGCACAGAACACCCCCGGCAACGCCTTGAGCATCATCCGCTCATCCATCGCCTCGAACGTCACCCCGCCGGCACTGCTGATCGCCTCATCCAGCGGCCGGGTTTTCACCAGCGTCAGCGGCAAGGCTTTGATCGCCCGGGCCAACAACGCCGGATCGGCAAACGTTGCAGCGTCAGTGAGTTCTCGCAGCAACGCCGCTTTCACCCCATCAATCCCCACCTGACTGTGCAGATGCTTGGCCATCGAGCGCGAACCCCGAGGTTTGCTCAATGCCGCCTGCAATTTATCCACAGGGCGGCCGGGCAGCAGGTCGATGTGAATGGTCGCGACACCGTGGACATTGATCGCCTCACGTATCGGCGCCGACAGCGCGTAGATCAGGCTGCCCTCGATGCCGGTCGCGGTAATCACGCATTCACCCAGACGAGGGACGTCGTCGTTCAAACCGATGGCGATATTTTTCAGCGGCGCGCCGGCGAATTTGCTGACCATCACTTCGCTCCAGGCCTGCACCTCGAAGCCGCAATTGCTCGGCTGCAACGGCGCCAGGCCTACACCGCGCTGCTCCAGCGGCAGCATCCACGCGCCGTCGGAGCCAAGCCGCGACCAGCTGCCGCCGCCGAGGGCGAGCAAGGTGGCGTCGGGGTTGAGGGTTTTCTCGCCCTCCGGGCTGTCGATGCGCAACGCGCCGTTTTCGTCCCAGCCGAGCCAGCGGTGGCGGGTGTGGATAACCACGCCGCTGTCGCGCAGGCGCTTGAGCCAGGCGCGCAGCAATGGCGCGGCTTTCATGTCGGTGGGGAACACCCGGCCAGAGCTGCCGACGAAGGTTTCGATGCCCAGTTCATGGATCCAGCGGCACAGTGCGTCGGCGTCGAACGCTCGCAGCAGCGGGGCGATGTTCGGGGCGCGTTCGGCGTAGCGCGAGAGGAAGGCCGGCCAGGCTTCGGAATGGGTGATGTTCATGCCGCCGACCCCGGCCAGCAGGAACTTGCGGCCCACCGAGGGCATGCCGTCGTACAGGTCGACGCGGACTCCGCCCTGGCTCAGCACTTCGGCGGCCATCAGGCCGGCGGGGCCACCGCCGATGATGGCGACGTGAGCGGAAGGGGCGGCGGAAGTCTGGGTCATGGCAGCGGCAATAGCGTGGCGGAATAAGCCGCGCATTCTAGCAGCAGCGACCCTCGTCAGGTCTGATCAAAAAACAACCAGTGCGCTGCAGGCCATGTTCAGCATGGGCTGTAGTCCCTTTCGCTCAGGTTATCCACAGGCCGTTCCACAGCCATTGTGGGTAACGCAGCACAACTCAATGACAACCCGATGACTGCCAGACGCGCTGCGCACTGTGATGCAGGATCCCGTGACGGCGGGCGAGGGCGTGGCGATCCTTGCTGTAACCACCGCCGATCACCCCGACCACCGGGATGTCGCGGCCCAGGCAGTGGCGCATCACGCTTTCATCGCGGGCGGCGACGCCTTCGTCGGTCAGTTGCAGATAACCGAGGGCGTCGTCCTTGTGCACGTCGACGCCGGCGTCGTACAGCACCAGATCCGGCTGATACAGCGGCAGCAGATAGTTGAGCGCGTCATCGACAACCTTCAAGTAGTCGGCGTCGCCCATGCCGTTGGGCAGCGGAATGTCCCAGTCGCTTTCGGCCTTGCGTGCAGGAAAGTTCTTCTCGCAGTGCAGGGAAACGGTGATCGCTTCCGGGGTGTTGTGCAGAATTCGTGCAGTGCCGTCGCCCTGATGCACGTCGCAGTCGAAGATCAGCACCCGGTTCACCCGGCCGCTTTGCAGCAGGTAGTGGCTGATGATCGCCAGGTCATTGAAGATGCAGAACCCGGCGGGGTAATCGTAGTGGGCGTGATGGGTGCCACCGGCGAGGTGACAGGCCAGGCCATGTTCCAGGGCTTTCTCTGCCGCGAGAATCGAACCGCCGACCGCCCGCACCGTGCGTCGGGCCAGCGCTTCGTTCCACGGCAGACCGAGGCGCCGCTGGTCTTCGCGGGACAACTCGCCACTCATGTAGCGCTCGATATAACTGCGGTCATGGGCCAGGGCGAGAATGTCGGCAGGGCACAGTTCAGGGCGCAGCAGGTCTTCGTCGCGGGTCAGGCCGCTGTCCACCAGGTGATCGCGCAGCAGGCGGAACTTGTCCATGGGAAAGCGGTGATCCGCCGGAAACTCGGGGCTGTAGTCTTCGTGGTAGATCAACGGCAATGGCATGGCGGACTATTCATAAAGGCTGTAGGAAAGAGTGCAAAGCCTACCAGCGATGTAGACTTGCGGCATGGAAACGGAGGGGCACGATGGAGCCGATACTTGAGCTGGAAAGCGCGAGACTGCTGATGCGCCAGTGGCAGGACGCGGATTTGCCGGCATTTGCGGCGATGTGCGCCGATCCGCAGGTGATGCGCTACTTTCCCGCGCCCTTGAGCCGGCTGGAAAGCGCCGCGCTGATCGGCCGGGTACGCGGGCATTTTGCCGAGCACGGTTACGGCCTGTGGGCGCTGGAGCGCAAGGACAGCGGCGAGTTCATCGGTTTTACCGGGCTCGGCGTGGTCGGTTTTGATGCGCCGTTCACACCCGCGGTGGAAATCGGCTGGCGGCTGGCCAAGGAACACTGGGGCCTCGGTTATGCCAGCGAGGCGGCGTGGACTGCGCTGCGCTGCGGTTTTGACCGGTTAGCCCTGAAGGAAATCGTGTCCTTTACTGCGCAGAGCAATCTGCCGTCGGAAAAAGTCATGCAGGCGATCGGCATGCATCACGATCCAGCCGACGATTTTGATCACCCGAAACTGGCGGTCGACCATCCGTTGCGTCGACATGTGTTGTACCGCATCACCCGGGAGCAATGGCTGCAGACCCTGCATGGCTAAGCCGACACGGACGTTTACAATGGCGCGATCAGTGGCTCGCGCCAGAATCTGAATTGGCCGCCGCAGTCAGGACTGCGCGGCATAGCGTTGTGTGAGGAGAGTCTGAATGAGCCAAGTGTTGGAAGATCTGGTGGATCTACTGACCCTCGAACCGATCGAGGAAAACCTGTTCCGTGGTCGCAGTCAGGATCTGGGCTTTCGCCAGTTGTTCGGCGGCCAGGTGCTCGGCCAGTCGCTGTCGGCGGCCAGTCAGACCGTTGAAGAAGCGCGTCATGTGCATTCGATGCACGGTTATTTTCTGCGTCCGGGCGATGCCAAGTTACCGGTGGTCTACTCGGTGGACCGCGTGCGTGACGGCGGCAGTTTCAGCACCCGCCGCGTGACCGCGATCCAGAAGGGCCACCCGATTTTCACCTGCAGCGCTTCGTTTCAGTACGACGAAGAAGGCTTTGAACACCAGAGCCAGATGCCGCAAGTGGTCGGCCCGGAAAACCTGCAGTCGGAGCTGGAACTGACCCAGCAACGTGCGCACCTGATCCCGGAACACATGCGCGAAAAGCTGCTGTGCCCGAAGCCGATCGAAGTGCGCCCGGTCACTGAAAAAGACCCGTACAACCCGCAACCGGCGGACCCGATCAAGTACGTGTGGTTCCGTGCCGACGGCGCGTTGGCCGACATCCCGGCGCTGCACAAATACCTGCTGGCCTACGCCTCGGACTTCGGTCTGCTGACCACCTCGATGCTGCCGCATGGCAAATCGGTCTGGCAGAAAGACATGCAGGTCGCCAGCCTCGACCACGCTTTGTGGTTCCACAACGACCTGCGCGCCGATGACTGGTTGCTCTACGCCATGGACAGCCCGTGGGCCGGCAATTCGCGTGGATTCTCCCGTGGCAGCGTGTTCAACCGTGCCGGGCAACTGGTGGCGTCGGTGACCCAGGAAGGCCTGATCCGCCATCGCAAGGACTGGGCATGAGTCTGGCGGAAGTGCGGCACTGGGTGTTCGACATGGACGGCACCCTGACCGTCGCCGTGCACGACTTCGCGGCGATTCGCGTGGCGCTGGCGATCCCGCCGGAGGATGACATCCTCACCCACCTCGCGGCGTTGCCGGCCGAGGAAGCGGCGGCGAAACATGCGTGGCTGCTGGAACATGAACGCGATCTGGCGCTCGGCTCGACCCCGGCGGTCGGTGCCGTGGAGCTGGTGCGCGACCTGCACGCCCGGGGCTATCGCCTCGGTATCCTGACCCGCAATGCGCGGGAGCTGGCCCATGTGACGCTGGAGGCCATCGGCCTGGCTGACTGTTTTGCGGTGGAGGATGTGCTGGGTCGTGATGAAGCACAGCCAAAACCGCATCCCGGTGGCCTGCTGAAACTGGCCGAGGCCTGGCAAGTGCCGGCGAGCGAGATGGTGATGGTCGGTGATTACCGGTTTGATCTTGATTGCGGCCGGGCCGCGGGGGCGCACACGGTGCTGGTAAACCTGCCGGATAATCCGTGGCCGGAGCTGACCGACTGGCATGCGAAGGATTGTGTGGAGTTGCGGCGGATGTTGTTCGCCTGAAAAGAAACGGGGGCTTCGGCCCCCGTTTTTTATTGCTCGAACAGTGCTTTCTGGCCTTCCGGCGAGGTCAGCATGCCGTCGCCGTTATGCCCGACGCCGGGCACTTCGATCAGTCGCTGATTGACCCCTTCAGGGTGACGACGCAGCAAGTAACCGAAAAACAGCTTCCCGCGCTCCAGTCGATATGCCCCTTGGGCTTTGGCGGCGCAACTCTTGTCCAGCGCCGGATGTTGCGGGTCGGTGTCCTGCTGGCCCAGCAGATAAATTACCTCGCGTTTGACGTAACGGCCTTCAAGCTGCGCGGGCGTTTGCCCACCCGAGTAGATCGGCGGGTCCATCAGTCCGTACTTCCAGCGGTTGAAACCCGGACACTTCGCATGATCGAAGGCCACGGGGCGTTGCTCATTGAAGTAGGCGTAGGACGACGGGTTGGCGACCACGTAGCGCAAGCGAATGCCTTCGGTCTTGAGCGCCGGTTGTTCCTGGGCCAGCAGCGCATAACGCTGCACCACCTGCGCGCCGCCGGAGTGACCGAAGATCACGATCTGCTTCACGTCTGGAAACTGCTTGCGATCGCTCAGCCGCCCGACGATTTCGTCCAGTGCGGCGTAGGAACTCAGCGGGTTCGGCCCTGTGGATAACCCGCCGCCCATCCAGTCGTTGCCTTGCCAGCGCAGCACGCTGGCGGGTAACGAGTAGAGCGACACATCGCTTTCGTTGAGAAACTGCGGGGCGATCACCAGGGTGTTGGCGGTTTGCCCGGCCAGTTCCGCCGCGACTTCACCGCTTTTGCGATAGGTCTCGGCGTTACGCAGACGGCCATGAATGACGATCAGCACGCGCTCGATTTTCGCCGGCGCCGGGCCGATGCCCACCGCCATTTCGCCGGCCTGCAATTGCAGGCGCCCGGGACTGATTGCGTCGACGCCGGCCGCTTGGGCGGTGCCGCCGATGAACAGTAAAGCCAACAGCCATTTATGCATTTACAGGTTTTTCGCCGCAAAGGTATCGCACTGGCCGACCTGGCCCTGGGCGAATCCGGTTTTGAACCAGCGCACCCTTTGCGCCGACGTACCGTGGGTAAACGAGTCCGGCACCACGCGGCCCTGACCCTGTTGTTGCAGGCGATCATCACCGATGGCGTTCGCTGCGTTCAAGGCTTCTTCGATGTCGCCCGGTTCCAGCCAGTTCAAGCGTTTCTGCGCGGTGTAGGCCCAGACCCCGGCCAGACAATCGGCTTGCAGTTCCTGACGCACAAGCAGTCCGCCGTCACCTTCCATCTGCCGGCCTTGCTGGCGGGCTGTCTGAATTTTCGCCGAGACACCGAGAAGCGTCTGCACATGGTGTCCGACTTCATGAGCGATCACGTAGGCCTGGGCGAAGTCGCCGGCGGCCTTGAAGCGTTGGGCCATTTCCTGGAAGAACGCCATGTCGAGATAGACTTTCTGGTCCGCCGGGCAATAGAACGGGCCGGTGGCCGAGGTCGCCAGACCGCAGGCGGAATTGACCCGGTTGCTGAACAGCACCAGGGTCGGATCCTTATATTGCCGGCCGGCCTGCTGGAAGATCGCGCCCCAGGTGTCTTCGGTGTCGCCGAGGATCGAGCGCACGAATTCGGCCTGTTCATCGTTGGCCGGCGGTGCCTGACGGGTTTGCGAAGTAGGGGCCGATTGTTCGGTCATCTGCCCGGTGAGCTGACCGAGAATCTGCAGCGGGTCCTGGCCGGTGATCCAGCCGATGCCGACGATCAGCAGGATCGCCCCGAGACTCAGCCCCTTGCCACCGCCGAAGCGCATGCCACCGCCACCACCCATGTCATCGCCACGGGCATCGACGACGTTGTCACTGCGTCGGCCTTTTTTCCATAGCATGTGGGAATCCTCTGTCTGATCGTGGTGATGAGTGTTGCTGGTGTGTGAGTGTGGCGCCACTCCGGTCGTCCGTCTATTCGTACACACGCACAAAGGCCCGGCCTCGGGGTGACGAGGTCGGGCCTGTTATTGACGGGCAGGAGCGCCGGGAATTCAATCCGCCGGCGGATTTCTTTCGCCGGGTCAGGTATCAGCGGTCGAAGGCATCCCACACCGGCGCGAAGTCCGGGCTGACCTGACGTTCGCGCTTGGGCAGCGCGGCGATCAGCGCCCGGTCGTCATCATCCAGTTCGACATTCAGCGAGGCCAGGTTGGCCAGTTGATTGGTCTTGCTGCTGGCCTTGGGAATCGCCGCGACGTTGTCCTGATCCAGCAGCCACTTCAGCGCGATCTGAGTCGGCAGCACGCCGTGTTTTTCGGCGATCTGCTGAATCTGTGGAATCTCCGAGACCTTGTTGCGCGCCAGTGGCGTGTAGGCCGTCAGCGCCAGATCGTGTTGACGGGCGTAGTCGAGCAGGGCGTTTTGTCCGAGCAGGACGTGGTACTCGATCTGGATGGCTGACAGAGGGATGCCGTATTCCTCGACGACTTTGCGCAGCAGCGGCAGCGGAAAGTTCGCCACACCGATGTTGCGAGCCAGACCTTGCTCCTTGAACGACGCGAGGGTTTCAAGGGTGTGCGGCAGGTCCCAGTCAGTGGTCGGCCAATGGATCATGAACAGATCGACATATTCGCTGCGCAAGGCCTTGAGGCTGCGATCCAGCGAGTGACGCATGGCGTCCGGTTGCAACTGATCCCACCAGACCTTGGTGGTGACGTGGATCTGCTCGCGGGGTGTCGGGGTATTCGCCAAGGCTTGTCCGACTGCGTCTTCGTTGTTGTAGGCGGCTGCCGTGTCGATGTGGCGGTAACCGAGTTCCAGCGCTTGCTCCACGGCGCGGGTGCATTCGTCGCCAAGCATCGGCCAGGTGCCGAGGCCGAGTTTTGGCAGGTTCAGTCCTTGTCTGTTAACGATGTGCTGCATGGTCGATCTCCTGTTCGAAAGCCGTGACGCCCGCCATGTGCCGGGCGGCGATGTAACCGAACGTCAGCGCCGGTCCGAGGTTGATCCCGCCCGCCGGGTAATGCCCGCCCATGATGCTGGCCATGTCGCCACCGGCGGCGTACAGCCCGGGGATAGGCCGGTCTTCGGTGTCGAGCACTTGTGCATGCGGGTTGACCTTGAGCCCGGCGAAGGTGCCGAAGCAACCAGGCTGCACCTTCACCGCGTAGAACGGGCCTTGTTCTATAGGGGCCACGCACGGGTTGGGCTGTTGTGCCGGATCGCCCTGTTTGCGGTTGTACGGGGTCGAGCCGCGACCGAACAACGGGTCTTTGCCGTGCCGGGCATGGTGGTTGTAGTCATGCAGAGTGGCGCGTAAACCGATCGGATCGATGCCGCATGCGGTGGCCAATCCCTCAAGGGTATTGCCGGTTTTCAGATAGCCGCTGCGGATAAAACCTGACACCGGAACCGGAAACGGACGAGACATGCCGAGCCCGTAACGCCGCTGGAACGCGCGGGTGCAGATCAGCCAGGACGCGACCTCTTCGCCTTCGGGAGCTGCAGCGACCATGGCGCTGACATAGTCGTAATAGCCGTTGGCTTCGTTGACGAAGCGCTGGCCGTTGCGCAGCACGCCGATGACGCCCGGTTTGCCACGTTCGATGATGTGCGGGAAATGGCCGATGCTGCCGTCGGAATGTGGCACCTGCGAGACCGGGGCCCAGGCGACTGGCGAGGCCACATCGGTGTTGACCCGGCCCCCGACGGTTTTACCCAGTCGCAGGCCGTCGCCATTAACTCCCAAGGGTGGCAGCGCCCAATGTTCATGACCGGTGGGCGTACGAGGCAACAACGCTCTGCGCCGCTCGATGTCATTGGCGAACCCACCAGCGGCGAGCACCACGGCTTTGCGGGCATGGACATTGAGCGGGCCTTTTGTGGTGTTCACGCGAGCGCCGGTGATGCGTGATTCATCGCGCAGCAGTTCGGTCACCGGTGCCGACTCCCACAGCAGAACGCCGAGGTCTTCGGCGGATTTCCCCAGCCGCGCCACCAGCGCCACGCCGTTGACCAGTTGCATCGCCCGGCCGTGCAGTGCCAGGTCCAGCAGGTGGCGAGTGAAACGTCGGGTCACGTGCCAGGCTGCCGACAACGAGCGAGTCAGATTGAGAAACGCCGACAGGTCCGCACCGGCCATGATCGGCATGCCCATGAACGATGTTTCGCGCATGGTTGTGCGAAGACGCTTGAGCAGGCGCCCGACCTTTCGTCCGTCATAGGGGGCGGCAATCACCGAGCGTCCGCCGTTGCCGGCGCCCGGTGTTTCACCGTGGATGTCGGCGATGGCGTTGCCGTCGGCGAATTGCAGGGCGGTGTGTTGTTCGAAGAACGCCACCATACGCGGGCCGGCCTCAAGGAAGGCGTCGATCATGGCTGGGTCGTAATGCTCGCCGAGTTCGTGGCGCAGATAGGTGCGCGGCAGTTCCACGTCTTCAACGATCCCGGCGCGCCGGGCCAGCGGATTGCACGGCACCCATGCCCAGCCGCCGGACCACGCGGTAGCGCCGCCGAACACGGGATCCTTTTCCACCACGATGACCTTCAAGCCATGCCAGGCGGCGGTGACGGCGGCCGACAAACCGGCGGCGCCGGAGCCGACCACTAGAACGTCGCAGTCGATATCGGGAAGGGCAGACATCAGCAAGGGCTCCAGCAATCAATTATTTTTAGAATCATGTTCCAGAAAATAACCAGTGAGGAGGAAGCAGATCAACTGACTGACGCGCAAAGTGGGCGGTTATCGGACGCCGGGTTCCAGATTTCGCATTCCTCGGGATGTCTTCTAGAATCGGCGAAATTTCATCGAGAGCGCACCATGGCCGGCAGTCAAATCGAACGGGTTTTCAGCGTGCTGGAAAGCCTCACCAGTGATCCGCGCGGGCTGCCGATGCAGACCCTGGCCGAGCAACTGGACATTCCGAAGAGCGCGACGCACCGCTTGCTCGCCGAGCTGATTCGCCTGGGGTATGTGCGGCAGAATCCGGAAACGTTGCGTTATCACCTGTCGACCAAACTGGTTGCCATGGGCTTTCAGTACCTGTCGAGCAGCGGTGCCGATATCGTGCAGCCGGTGCTCGATCGGCTGGCCCAGGAAACCGGTGAGCTGGTGCGTCTGGGCGTGATCGACGGCGAGCGCCAGACCTGGATCGCCAAGGCCCAGGGCGCGCGCATCGGTCTGCGTTACGACCCGGACATGGGCCGCGATGCGCCGCTGTTCTACACCGCGTCGGGCCATGCGTGGCTGGCGTGCATGAGCGATGCCGAGGCGTTGTCGCTGGTCGAGCGCCAGGGCGCGGAGGTGCCGGCGGATATCGGGCCGAACGCGCCGCGCTCCAATATTGAACTGCTAGAACGCCTGCGCGTGGCACGGGAACAGGGCTATGCCTGTGTCGAGGAAAGTTCGGCGGTAGGCACTTCGGCGATTGCCGCCGTAGTGAAACATCCCGCCGATGGCCGGGTGATCGGCGTGCTCAGCATCGCCGGCCCCAGCGCCCGGATGCCGGGGGTGCGATTGCATGACCTGGCGCCGTTGCTACTGACGTTTACCGAGGAATTGTCGGCAGCCAGCCTGGCCTCGGAGTTGTTCGTTTAAACAAAGCTGTGCGCTGTTCGCCCACTTTTCAATCAGGTGGGTGGGATAATCTGGAACCGGGTTCTAAATTGTCGATGGAGTGGCTATTCCCACAACAATCACAAGAGGATCGCACCTTGAACCCGCCCCTTCGAATCGGCATTGGCTACGCCACTTCACCGGAATTGGCCGAGGCGCGGCCATGAGCGAGCGAATTCTGTCCCTGGCCAGCCTGACCGTCCTCGAATTGTCGCCACCCGACATGGTCGAGGTCGCGGCCCGTGCCGGTTACAGCCATGTCGGCCTGCGCCTGGAGCCGGCGACGCCCGAGGAGTATCACTTCCCGTTGGTAGCCGATGGCGATTTGCGGCGTCAGACACTGGCGCGTTTGCGTGACACCGGAATCGGCGTGCTCGACGTGGAAATCCTTCGATTGAAACCGCAGACAGTGGTCGCGGATTTCGAGCCACTGCTCAGCGTTGGCGCGGAGTTCGGCGCCAGTGAATTGCTGGTCGCCGGTAACGATCCTGACGAACAGCGGCTCACCGATCATTTCGCAGCACTGTGCGATCTGGCAGCGCCCTACGGTTTGCATCCGCATCTGGAATTCATGCCGTGGACCGATGCGCGCAATCTCGAACAGGCATTGCGCGTCGTCGACAACGCCGGGCGCGAAAACGGTGCGGTGCTGGTGGATGCGTTTCACTTTGACCGCTCCGGTTCGCGGCTGGAAGATCTGGCCGGTGTGCCGGCTTCGCGGCTGCGCTACGCACAGTTGTGCGATGTTGCCGGGCCGAGGCCAACGGACATGGCCGAGATCTTGCGTCAGGCTCGCAATGAGCGCCGGTTTCCCGGCGAGGGCGATTGTGACCTGATCGGGTTGTTGCACAGTCTTCCGGCTAACCTTCCCCTGAGTCTGGAAATTCCCACGGTCAAATTGCTGGAGCAGGGCGTGAGCGGATTGCAGCGGGCGCAAATGGCGATCGACCGGACACGGGAATTGTTGGCCCGGCTTTAAGTCTGCTTCAAGGGGCGAGGGCGCCTGCGTCCTCGTCACCGTTTATTTTTCATTCAGAGAGAGCCAATGACCGTCAGCACTCCGCTTTCCGGCGTCAACCAACCCTTCAAGGGGATCTTGCTGATTGTCGTGGCAACCTTCCTGTTCTCCAGCCACGACGCGCTGTCGAAATACCTTTCGGGTTTTTATCCGATCGTGATGGTGGTGTGGGCGCGGTATCTGGTGCACACGCTGCTGATGGCGGGGATTTTCCTGCCGCAGTCCGGGCTGCGCGTGCTGCGCACCAAACGCCCGTTGTGGCAGTTGGCACGGGCGTTGTGCCTGCTGGGCACCAGTCTTTTTTTCACCACGGCGTTGCTGTACATCCCGCTGGCCGAAGCCACGGCGGTCAACTTTCTTGCGCCGGTGCTGGTGACGGCGCTGTCGGTGCCGCTGCTCAAGGAACGGGTGACGCGCGGTCAGTGGATCGCGGTGGTGTGCGGATTCATCGGTGTGCTGATCATCGTCCATCCGGGCGGTGAACTGTTCACCCCGGCGATTTTGTTGCCGTTCTGCTCGGCGCTGTTTTTCTGCTTCTATCAGTTGCTCACCCGCAAGCTCGCGGAAGTCGACAGCCCGACCACCAGCAACTTTTTCGCCGGGCTGTGCAACACGCTGGTGATGAGTGCACTGGTGCCGTTCTTCTGGCAGGTGCCGAGCCTGGGGCATGCGTTGTTGATGCTGGCGCTGGGCAGTTGCGGAATGACCGCGCACCTGTTTCTGACCCAGGCATTCCGCCATGCCGCGCCGGCGTTGCTGGCGCCGTTCGGTTATTGCCAGATCGTGTTTGCGGGGTTGCTGGGCTGGTTGCTGTTTGCTCACACGCCAACCCTGATGACGGTGATCGGGATCGCGGTGATCTGTTGCAGCGGGCTGGCGGCAGCGTGGCAGCAGAGCCGGCGCTAAAAGCAAAACCGGCCTGAAAACAGGCCGGTCGGTGCAGGAAGGTTATTCAGTATTGGAAGGCTACTCAGTGACGGTAGGAATCTTGCGCGGTGCCATGAAGTACATCCAGGTCAGGGCAATGAAGTACATCGCCGGGATCAGAGTGAACAGCACGGTGTAGTTGTTGTTGGTGACGGTCAGGATGTGGCCGACGATCTGGGTCATGAACATCCCGCCGATCGCCGCGCACATGCCGCCGAAACCGAACACCGTGCTCATCATGTGCTTGGGCGTGTAGTCCATCACCAGGCTCCAGATGTTGGCGGTCCAGGCCTGATGCGCGCCGATGGCCAGGGAGATGGCGGCAACCGCGATCCACAGGTTGGCGGAGCCGGCGGCCATGACCACACCAATGATGCAGCAGGCGAACAGGAACATCGACAGCAGTCGAGCCTTGATCGAGTTCATGCCGCGACCGATCAGGAACGAAGACAGAATCCCGCCGCCCACGCTGCCGAAGTCGGCGGTGACGTAGATGATGATCAGCGGAATGCCCATCTGGGTGACGTTGATGCCCAGGTTGTATTGCTGATTGAGAAACGGCGGCAGCCAGTACAGGTAGAACCAGAACACCGGCGCGGTCAGCGAGTAGGCGAGGGCGAAGGCCCAGGTGCCGCGCATGCGCAGGATTTTCGAGAACGGCACGCGGGCCTGTTCCGGTTCGACTTCTTTCTGGATGTATTCCAGCTCCGACTGTTTCACGCTCGGGTGATCTTCAGGGTTGAAATACTTCAGGCCCCAGAACAGCAGCCAGATCCCGCCCAGCGCCGACATGCACAGGAACGCGGCCTGCCAGCCCCACACGTGAAGGATCAGTGGCAGCAGCATCGGAGTGAACATCGCACCGACGTTGGTGCCGGCGTTGAAGATGCCGGTGGCCACGGCGCGCTCGCCGGCCGGGAACCACAGGCGCGTGGTCTTTACGCAGGCCGGGTAGTTCGCCGCTTCAGTCAGGCCGAGGATGAACCGGCAGACCATGAAGCCCACCGCCGAGGTCGCCAGACCGTGGGCACCGGTGGCCAGGCTCCAGAGCAGCACCGCGCAGAAGAACACGCGCTTGACGCCGACCCGGTCGATCAGTCGTCCTTGCAGCACGAAGCCGATCGCGTAGCCGACCTGAAACCAGAAGTTGATGTTGGCGTAGTCCATCGCCGTCCAGCTCATTTCCTTGGCAAGGATCGGCTGCATGACGCCGAGGGCGGCGCGGTCGATGTAATTGAGGGTGGTGGCGAAAAATACCAGCGCCAGCATGCCCCAACGGGTCTTGCCGACGGCCATGGCGCCGCGGATCTTGTCGCCGATGCCACCCGTGGCAGTGCTCATGGCCGGAGCCATGCGGGAAGTCTGTGAAGGAATCATGTGTTCCACCCGTTTTTGGATTTGTTATTTGGTGTGCTTTTTTTGTGCACGCTGCGACCGGTGGTTCAGTTCCGGACTCAAGGTGAAAGGGATGTTGGGCAGTGGACGAAAAATCGTCAATTCGCCAAACCGGCATTGTGTTCGATAATCGCACGCAAAACTAACCGGGTAGTACAGTTTAAATTGCTCAATGAAAAACCGGGACCAATAATTCGCTCACCCTATAAAAGCGGCGCAATTTTCGTAGCCGACGTCTCCACCGGGAGTTGAAACATGCAGCGATCCATTGCCACCGTCTCCTTGAGCGGAACCCTGCCGGAAAAACTGGAAGCCATTGCCGCCGCCGGGTTCGACGGAGTGGAGATTTTCGAGAACGATCTTCTGTATTACGACGGCAGCCCCCGGGAAATCCGGCAGATGTGCGCCGACCTCGGAATCGCCATCACGCTGTTCCAGCCGTTCCGCGATTTCGAAGGCTGCCGCCGCGATCGCCTGGACCGCAATCTGGAACGGGCCGAGCGCAAGTTCGACCTGATGCAGGAACTGGGCACCGACCTGGTGCTGGTCTGCAGCAACGCCTCCCCCGACAGCCTCGGCGATCAACAGATCCTCATCGACGACCTGCGCCTGCTGGCCGAGCGCGCTGGTGCCCGTGGCCTGCGCATCGGCTATGAGGCGCTGGCCTGGGGCCGTCATGTGAACACTTATCAACAGGTTTGGGACATCGTGCGTCAGGCCGATCACCCGGCCCTCGGCGTGTTGCTCGACAGCTTCCACACCTTATCGCTCAAGGGCGATCCACGGGCGATCGCCGAGATTCCCGGTGACAAGATTTTCTTCGTGCAGATGGCCGATGCGCCGATCCTGGCGATGGACGTGCTGGAGTGGAGCCGGCATTTCCGCTGCTTCCCGGGGCAGGGCGAATTCGATCTGCCGGGCTTCCTCGCACCAATTATTCAGAGCGGCTACACCGGGCCGCTGTCGCTGGAAATCTTCAACGACGGCTTCCGCGCCGCACCGCCTCGCGCCAATGCGGCCGACGGTCTGCGTTCGCTGCTGTACCTGGAGGAGAAAACCCGCCAGCGTCTGGAGCAGGAAATCCGGCCTGTGGATAACCGCGACATCCTCTTCGAAACGCCGAAGGCCAGCGAGTACAACGGCATCGAGTTTCTTGAGTTCGCCGTGGATGAAAGCCTCGGGGCCAAGCTGTCGAACTGGCTGGAACGGCTGGGTTTCGTCAAGGCTGGCCAGCATCGCTCCAAGAGCGTCAGCCTGTTGCGTCAGGGCGATATCAACCTGATCCTCAACTCCGAACCCTATTCGTTCGGCCACAGCTTTTTCGAGGCCCACGGCCCGTCGCTGTGCGCCACCGCCGTGCGGGTCAAGGACAGCACCAGTGCGCTGGCCCGCGCCGTCGCCTATAAAGGTCAGCCGTATCGCGGACTGGTCGGCCCCAACGAGCTGGAGCTGGCGGCGGTGCGTGCGCCGGACGGCAGCCTGATTTATCTGGTGGATCAGGAGGCGGATGTCTACGGCACTGACTTCAATCTGCTGCCGGATGCGGTAGCGCGTGGCGGCCTCAAGCGCATCGATCACATGGCCATGGCGCTGCCGGCGGACAGCCTCGACAGTTGGGTGCTGTTCTACAAGAGCCTGCTGGATTTCGAGGCCGATGACGAAGTGGTGCTACCGGATCCTTACGGGCTGGTGAAAAGCCGTGCCCTGCGTAGCCGCGACAGTTCGATCCGTCTGCCGCTGAACATTTCCGAGAACCGCAACACCGCGATCTCACATGCGCTGTCGAGTTATCGCGGCTCCGGGGTGCATCACATCGCCTTCGATTGCGACGATATCTTCGCCGAAGTCAGCCGGGCGAAAGAGGCGGGCGTGCCGTTGCTGGACATTCCGCTGAATTATTACGACGACCTGGCGGCACGTTTCGATTTCGATGACGAGTTTCTCAGCGAGCTGGCCTACTACAACGTGCTGTACGACCGCGATGCGCAGGGTGGCGAGTTGTTCCACGTCTACACCGAGCCGTTCGAAGGGCGTTTCTTCTTCGAGATCATCCAGCGCAAGAACGGTTACGCCGGTTATGGCGCGGCCAACGTCGCGGTACGGCTGGCGGCGATGGCCAAATCACGCAGTGGCGCCGTTCGCCAGGCGAAGTTGTAGGAAATTCGTAAACGCGGGATTAAACACCGGCCGCGCGGCTTCCTTCACTGGGGCGCGCGGCCCATAATCGCCAGCCTGTGCAGTGATGGCCGTGAGCCCGCAATGACAATGACTTCAGAACTTCCCGCAGCTTCCGCTCTACCCGCGGCAGAGCCGCGCAAAAGTCGCAAGAACAACCCGGAAAAGACCCGCGAGAATATCCTGCAGGAGGCGATCGTCGAGTTCGTCCAGCAGGGGCTGTCCGGCGCTCGCGTCGATGCGATCGCCGAGCGCATCCACACCTCCAAGCGCATGATCTATTACTACTTCGGCAGCAAGGAGCAGTTGTACGTCGAGGTGCTGGAGAAGCTCTACGGCGATATCCGCAACACCGAGAACCGCCTGCACCTGGCTGAATTGCCGCCAGTGGAAGCGATCCGGCGTCTGGTGGAATTCACTTTCGATCACCACGATCGCAACGTCGATTTCGTGCGGATCGTCAGCATCGAAAACATCCACAACGCCGAGTACGTGAAGCGTTCCGACGCGATCAAGGCGATGAACAACACCATCCTCGATTCCCTGGGCGAGATTCTGCGTCGCGGTGCTGAAGAAGGGGTGTTCCGCGCCGGGCTCGACGCGCTGGACGTGCATCTGCTGATCAGTTCGTTCTGCTTCTATCGCGTATCGAACCGCCATACGTTCGGTGAGATCTTTCAGATCGACCTGCCGGACGAAAGCATCAAGCAGCGTCATCGCGAGATGATTTGCGAGTCGGTGCTGCGCTACCTGCAAGCGTGACTGAAGTCGAGGGGGCGTCGCCCCCTCACGGTTTTATCCATTCATGCTTTGAAAATGCGCGAGCATTCGCTGCGCATCCGGCACTCTGCCGCTGAACAGCTCAAACGCTTTCACCGCCTGAAATACCGCCATGTTGCCGCCGTCCAGGGTTCGGCAACCCAGGGCGCGGGCGTTGCGCAGTAGTTCGGTTTCCAGCGGGAAATACACGATCTCCGCTACCCACAACTCGGGTCGCAGCAATTCCGTCGGCACGGGCATGCCTGGCAATTTGGCCATGCCCATCGGCGTGGTGTTTACCAGGCCATTCGCCTGACTCAGTGTGCTCGCCAGATCATGCCCGGCAACCGCCCGGCCAGCGCCGAAATGCTGGTTGAGGTTGTTGGCCAGGCTTTCGGCGCGCTCCACGTCCACATCAAAAATGCTCAGTTGCTGTACGCCTTCGCTCAACAAGGCGTGGGCCACGGCTGCGCCTGCGCCACCGGCGCCCATCTGGACCACACGTTCGCGGGCGACGTCTGGCAGCCCGCGACGAAAACCTTCGGCAAAACCCAGGCAATCGGTGTTGTGGCCGACGCGTTTGCCGTCCTTCAGCACCACTGTGTTCACGGCGCCGATGCCTCGGGCTTCCGGAGACAATTCATCGAGCAGCGGGATGATTGCCTGCTTGCACGGGAAGGTGATGTTCAGCCCGGTGTAATTCATGCGTTCGGCGGCCAGCAGCAGGTCGGGCAGGGCGTTGCTGTCCAGTTGCAGTTGATCGAGATCGATCAGCCGGTACAAGTAACGCAGGCCCTGTTCGTCACCTTCGTGTTCATGCAGGGCCGGGGTGCGGGAGGCCTGGATGCCGGCACCGATCAGCCCGGCGAGTATCACGTTGTTGCGATTCATGCGGATCACCCCTTCAGCCGCTGGCTGAAATGTTCCAGGGCCAGGCGATAGCCGTGGCTGCCGAAGCCGCACATCACGGCGGTGGCGATGGCGGAGACGAACGAGTGATGACGGAACGGCTCGCGGGCGTGGACGTTGGACAGGTGCACTTCGATCACCGGCAATTCGCTGGCGACCAGAGCGTCGCGGATCGCGACCGAGGTGTGAGTCCAGGCGGCCGGGTTGATGACGATGCCGGCGCAGCGCTGGCGGGCGCCGTGAATCCAGTCGAGCAGTTCGCCTTCGTGGTTGGTCTGACGAAACTCCACGGCCAGGCCGAATTCTTCGGCGGCGCGCCCGCACAGGGCAGAGATATCGGCCAGGGTTTCGTGACCGTAGGTCGCCGGTTCACGGGTGCCGAGCAGGTTCAGGTTCGGGCCGTTAAGCACCAGAACGATAGGGGGCATGGGGGGCAAACTCCACTTATTGTTTTTGGCTTGGGCCGAAGGTTTCGACCTGTGGAGTTAAATTGTACTAGATGGTTACTTTAATCAATTGCCCTGCATCGACGACCCGGTTTTGTGGGCGGTGATCGCACACTGATGCAATTCAGTGCGGCAACTGCTCCACCAGAAAATCGATGAAAGCCCTGACACGCAGCGGCATGTGGCGATTCTGCGGGTACAACAAGGTGAACGGCCGCGAGCGTCCGCTGTAGGGTTTGAGCACTTCTATCAGCGAGCCGTCGGCCAGTTCTTTTTCGACAATGAAGCGATAGGTCTGGAACAATCCGGCACCGTGCCTGGCCAGGGTCACGCCACCGAGCACATCGTCCGAGCAGCAGAAATTGCCCTCGGCGAGGATTTCCCGTGGCGTCTCTTCGTCGTAAAACAGCCAGGTGATCCGCCGCCCGTTGCTGGGTAATTCGTACTGGATGCACTCGTGCTGTTCGAGGTCTTCGAGGGTCTGCGGCGTGCCGGCGCGTTTGAGGTAATCGGGGCTGGCAACCATCACCAGCGCCGCATCTTCCAAGTGGCGGGCGATCAGGCCGGAATCGGGAATCGCCCGCACGCGGATCGCCATGTCGTAGCCCTCGCCGACGAAGTCGATGTTGCGGTTGCTGATGTGCATGTCCACCTTCACCTGCGGGAAGCGCGCGCGAAAGGCCGGCAGCAGCGGCAGGATTCGGTGATGGGCGTAGGTCGTAGGAATACTGATACGCAGGGTGCCGGACGGTTCCTGCTGCTGGCCCATGACTTCCCGCTGCGCCTCGACCAGTTGTGCCAGCGCCTGACTGCATTCTTCGTAATAGCGCCGGCCGCTGTCGGTCAGTTTCACGCTGCGGGTGGTACGCGCGAACAGCCGCACGCCCAGGCGTTCCTCCATGCGGGATACCGAGCGGCTCACCGCTGCCGGCGTCACCGAAGCCGCCTGCGCCGCGCCGGTGAAACTGCCGCACTCGGCGGCCAGGCAAAACAGCTCGATGCTGCCCAGCTGAAGATCGTCGAAGTGTCTCTGCATGATTGATTACGCCGGGGAATGAGTCTTCGTATGTAGCAAATGCGTGGCCGCTGCGAAAGAACTGCTTACCATTTTGCGCGCGGCTTTTGCGGCTCCCGCACTAGGCTCGAAAGGTAACGGCCACAACAGGCGTTGGCGCCGATGGTCGGATTTGCCAGGGAATGGCAAGTGTTGAAACTTTAAACCTAACGGATGGGTAGCATGAAGGTATGCAGTTACAAAGGACTGTCAGTGGTGATCATGTTGCATGACGAACATTGTCCGCCCCACGCACATGTGGATGCAGGCGCCTGGAGCGCCCGCTTCAAATTCAGTTTCTGGCACAACGGCGTTGAACTGTGGGATGTGCTGCCGTTGTCGCATCGACCGCCGGTCAGCCTGCTTGAAGGGCTGCGCCAGTCGCTGCGTGAAACCGATCATCTGCGGCGGGCGCGCTGGATCTGGTGGACTCGGTTGCGAACGGCCTGTCTCGACAATCAATGGTGGGACGGGCAGTCGAATCAGGTGGCGGTGCTGCGGGAAGTCACCAGCACGAGTTTCAGGATTGGCTCGGCGTATTACGAGCCGGAGGTCAACAAAACCCTGTTGGCCTTGGTCGGCGCCAACGAAGGAGTGGAAATAGAATTATGAAAACAGTCAAAGCCACGCTGCACGCGGATCGACCCGTCACGGAAAAGCGTCTGGACGAAGCGGTCGACCGTGGTGGCGTGCGCCGACGCAGCAGCCTGCAAGCCGTGTCGGTGGCCTTTCAGAAACCGTGTCTGGTTATCCACTTCGAAGACAACAGTGGCGTGCTGCTCCCAGTGAATCTCTACCGGGAATTCGATGATTTCGAACCGGAAGACTTCACTGGATTGAACGTTGGCTTTGCCGGCACAGCGCTCTGCCAAGACGGCAAGGATTTGCAGGTTTCCATCGCCGGCATGATCTCGGCCAGTCAGCCACTGATGGCCATGGCAGCCTCGGTGATCGCCTCCCGCAATGGTCGCCAGAGCAGCACTGCGAAAGCTGAAGCTGCACGGGCCAACGGCAGGAAGGGCGGGCGCCCGCGCAAGATCGATCCCGTGCCATGAACAGGCACAAAAAAGCCGTCGATGAGGACGGCTTTCTTGTTTTTGGCACCTGCGATCAACGTCGGGTCAGCAGCACGCCGGATTCCATGTGGTGAGTCCACGGGAACTGGTCGAACAGTGCGCAGCGGGTGATGCGGTGCGTGTCGTGCAGTTGGGCAATGTTGGCCGCCAGCGTTTCCGGGTTGCAGGAGATGTACAGGATGTTGTCGAAGCGCCGGGTCAGCTCGCAGGTGTCCGGGTCCATGCCGGCCCGTGGCGGGTCGACGAACACGCTGCCGAATTCGTAGCTTTTCAGATCGATGTCGTGCAGGCGACGGAACGGGCGAACTTCGTTCAGGGCTTCGGTCAGCTCTTCGGCGGACAGGCGCACCAGGGTGACGTTATCCACAGCGTTTTCGGCCAGGTTGCTCAGTGCGGCGTTGACCGAAGTCTTGCTGATTTCGGTGGCCAGCACTTTGCGCACGCGGGTTGCCAGCGGCAGGGTGAAGTTGCCGTTGCCGCAGTACAGCTCCAGCAGATCGTCGCTGCGATCGCCCAGTGCTTCGTAGGCCCAGTTGAGCATCTTCTGGTTCACGGTGCCGTTCGGTTGGGTGAACGCGCCTTCCGGTTGGCGATAGCTGAATGTGCGACCGCCGACGTCGAGTTTCTCGACCACGTAGTCGAGGCCGAGCACTTCGCGCTTGCCCTTGGAACGACCGATGATGCTGACGCCCAGATCCGTCGCCAGTTTGGTCGCCGCCGCATGCCAGTGCTCGTCCAGCGGACGGTGATAGCACAGGGTGATCATTGCGTCGCCGGCCAGGGTGGTCAGAAACTCCACCTGGAACAACTTGTGGCTCAGCGCTGCGCTGGCCTGCCACGCCGCCTTCAATTGCGGCATCAACTGGTTGATGCGCAGGCTGGCGATCGGGAACTCTTCGATCAGGATCGGCGTGCGTTTGTCGTCCTGCGAGAACATCGCGTAATGCCGCTCACCCCCCTCGCGCCACAGGCGGAATTCGGCGCGCAGGCGGAAGTTCTGCAGCGGCGAGTCGAACACCGTCGGCTCCGGTGCATCGAACGGGGCCAGCAGGTCACGCAGGCGCGTGACCTTGTCTTCGAGTTGTGCGGCGTAGGCCTGGGAATCAAAAGTCATGCGTTGAACCAACCCAGCTTGATCACGAACAGAATCGACAGGATCACCAGCGCCGGGTTCAGCTCACGGGCGCGGCCGGACAGCAGTTTGATCGCAGTCCAGGCGATGAAGCCGAAGGCGATGCCGTTGGCGATGGAATAGGTGAAAGGCATCGCCAGGGCGGTGACCACGACCGGCGCGGCGACGGTGATGTCTTCCCAGTCTATTTCCGCCAGGCCCGAAGTCATCAACACGGCGACGAACAGCAGCGCCGGCGCGGTAGCGAACGCCGGTACGCTGGCGGCCAGTGGCGAGAAGAACAGCGCCAGCAGGAACAGGATTGCGACGACGATGGCGGTCAGGCCGGTGCGGCCGCCGGCACTCACGCCCGCAGCGGATTCGATGTAGCTGGTGGTGGTCGAGGTGCCCAGCAGCGAACCGGCCATCGCAGCGGTACTATCCGCGATCAGCGCACGGCCCATTTTCGGCATGTGGCCGTCCTTGCCCATCAGGCCGGCGCGCTTGGCGACGCCGATCAGGGTGCCGGAGTTGTCGAACAGGTCGACGAACAGGAAGGCGAAAATCACGCTGACCAGACCGATGTCCAGAGCGCCCTTGATGTCCAGTTGCAGGAAGGTCGGGGCCAGCGAAGGAGGCATCGAGGTCACACCGCCGAACGGGGTGAAGCCCATCACGATCGAGGCGATGGTCACCGCGAGAATGCCGATCAGCACCGCGCCGCGTACTTTCAGGGCTTCAAGGGCAACGATCAGGGCGAAACCGAGGGTGGCGAGGATCGGGGCCGGCTGTTTCAGGTCACCGAGGCCGACCATGGTCGCCGGGTTGCTGACCACGATGCCGGCGTTGTGCAGGGCGATCAGTGCCAGAAACAGGCCGATACCGGCGGCAATCGCCGAGCGCAGCGGCAGCGGGATGCTGTTGATGATCCACTCACGGATGCGGAAGATCGACAGCAGGAAGAAGCACACCGCCGAAATGAACACCGCGCCCAGCGCCACTTGCCAGGTGTGGCCCATGTGCAGCACGACGGTGTAGGTGAAGAAGGCGTTCAGACCCATGCCCGGCGCGAGGGCGATCGGGTAGTTGGCGATCAGGCCCATGACCGTGGAACCGATGGCGGCTGCCAGACACGTGGCGACGAACACCGCGCCCTTGTCCATGCCGGTCTCGCCGAGGATGCTCGGGTTGACGAACAGAATGTAGGCCATGGCCAGGAAGGTCGTGACGCCCGCCAGAATCTCGGTCCGCACGTTGGTGTTGTGTGCCTTGAGTTGAAACAGCCTTTCCAGCATGTCTGCTCCCCGTGGCGCGCGTGGCGCCGTGAATGTATCGACCTCAACAGCAAAGCACAGACCGTCGCAAGCGCCTGGAAAATTGTGGTGGGCCGGAAAAAGCCGCGCATCATACCAGCAGCGTGAGGAAGATGGCGGATGTTGGTGTCGATCGTCGGCGAAGTTTTGCACCACGACTAACTACGCCATACTGCGCGCTGTTTTTTCGGGGATGGATCGCATGAACAAGGGTTGGATGAAGACCGCTGGACTGATGGCCTTGCTGCTGGCCGGTGTACCGGCTGCACTCGCGGCGTCGGCACCGCCATTGAGCGAGGTGAAAGTCATCAAGGTTCAGTCATCGTCCTGCGGGCTTGAAGACATTACCGATGGTCAGGTGCAGACCCGTTGCGATCACAACGCGCCGGGCATCAAGGTCTATGTGTTGGAAATCGGCTACGGCCAGAGTCAGCCTCAGGCAGCACTGGACGGTTTCGAAGTGAATGGCACCCGGAGTCCGGTCTGTGCCTTCGATAACGGCAACCTGACCGAGTGCACGCCCGGCAGCAAAACCGTCGGCTCGCTGTATACCTTCGATCTGGCGGCCCGTCAGGAAGGCACCTTTACCTTCAGCAACACGTCGATCAACGCCCCGCGCAACACGATGTCGACCCAGCTTTACATCAAGTAACGGCTGTCGCCGAACAGGGCAGGGCAAAGCTGACTACGCTTTAAAGACCACCCAGCGGAAAGCGCCCATGACCTATAGAGCCCTGATTACCCTCGCCGAGGGCATCGATGATCTGCAATGCGTGACCCTGATCGACGTGCTGCGCCGCGCCGGCATCGAAGTAGTGGCGGCCAGCATCGAGGGCCGGCGCATGCTGACCTGCGCCCGAG
Organism: Pseudomonas sp. B7; assembly: GCF_016735645.1. Taxonomy (NCBI): domain Bacteria; kingdom Pseudomonadati; phylum Pseudomonadota; class Gammaproteobacteria; order Pseudomonadales; family Pseudomonadaceae; genus Pseudomonas; species Pseudomonas sp. B7. The sequence continues at coordinate 62,705 of NZ_JAERRE010000007.1, read as the reverse complement.
GCACGCGATTGACCGCCGACGGCATGCTCATTGATGTGCTGGCCCAGACCTTCGACCTGATTGTCCTGCCCGGTGGTGCCGTCGGTGCGCAACACTTGGCCGCGCACCAGCCTCTGCAACAATTGCTCAAGGACCAGGCCAGCGCCGGACGCCTGTTCGCCGCCATCGCCGAAGCCCCGGCCTTCGCCCTGCAAAGCTTCGGTGTATTACGTCAACGCCGGATGACCTGCCTGCCCGTCAGCAGTCATAACCTTTCCGGTTGCACGTTTGTTGATCAACCTGTGGTGGTCGACGGTAATTGCATCACCGCCCAGGGCTCCGGCGCCGCGCTTGCGTTTGCGCTGACACTGGTCGAGCAACTGGCGGGCAAGGCCGTCAGAGCGAAGGTGGCGGGGGAGTTGCTGGCCTGAGAGCGTCAGGCCTTCACCTCTTCCACCGGCACATGCATCCGGTCGCGGTTGGCCAGGGTCGGGAACAGTTTGATCCAGGTTCCGGTCACCACCAGCGTGCCGATGCCGCCCATCACCACCGCCGGCACGGTGCCGAACCAATGCGCGGTGAGACCGGACTCGAATTCGCCCAACTGGTTTGAGGCACCGATGAACAGGCCGTTCACCGCGCTGACCCGGCCGCGCATTTCGTCCGGGGTTTCCAGTTGCACGAACGAGGCGCGGATCACCATGCTGATCATGTCCGCCGCGCCCAGCACCGCAAGTACCGCCAGGGAAAACCAGAACGAGGTCGACAGACCGAAGGCGATGGTTGCCACGCCGAATACACCGACGGCGGTGAACATTACTCGACCGACGTTTCGCTCGACGGCAAACCGCGCCAGGAACAGCGACATCATCAGTGCGCCAACCGCCGGCGCCGAGCGCAGCAACCCCAGCCCCCACGGCCCGGTCAGCAGGATGTCCTTGGCGAACACCGGCAACAGCGCCGTGGCGCCGCCGAGCAGCACGGCGAACAGATCCAGCGAGATCGCCCCGAGAATGTCCGGGCGGCTGCGAATGAAACGAATCCCTGCCAGCAACGAATCCAGTGTCGCCTTGCCCTTGTTCAGCGGGGTTTGCCGTGCGGGCAGGTTGAGCATCAAGGTGCAGGCGATGACATACAGAATCACCGTCGGCCCGTAGACCCACACGCTGCCGAAGGCGTAAAGCAGACCGCCGAGGGCCGGGGCGACGATGGTGGCCGATTGCTGTGCAGATTGCGCGGCGGCGACGGCACGCGGGAACAGCGCACTGGGTACGATGCTCGGCAGCAGCGCTTGAGTGGTCGGCATCTCGAACGAGCGTGCGGCGCCGAGCAGGAACGCCAGGATAAAGATCATTTCCCGGGTGACATGATCGGTTGCACTGCCGATGGCCAATGCCAGCGCGATCAGGGCCTGCAACGACTGGCAGATCGCCGCGACTCTGCGTCGGTCGTAGCGATCGGCAACGTGGCCGGTGTGCAGCATGAACAAGACCCGTGGTGCGAATTCCACCAACCCGACCAGACCCAGGTCGAGCACATTGCCGGTCAATTGATAGAGGTTCCAGCCGATCGCCACGGTGAGCATCTGAAAACCACTGGCGGTGAAGATCCGGGCAAACCAGAACGCAAGAAAGGGACGGTGGTGACGTAACAGCAAGGGCTCTTGGCTGGGCATTTGCGGGCCGGTCGTGATCGAGGGGAACCGCGAGATTATCACCAGTCTGTAACAGGAAGTTGCTATGACAGAAAATTTAGTTAGCCAGACATCGATTTTTCTGCGCCGTGGCGCGAAACCCGGCCACCGATGTATTTCAGGGCGTTGCCGTGACTGTGAGGCAACTTGTCACGCGGCAAAAGACCACGCGGTTTCCCGTCGGAAATGGGACTACTCTTTCTACGTTGATTGATCCAGATCAAGACCTTTCGTGGAAACGATCGCGGACCCGTCGGCAGACTCCCTGCGTCGCGATGCCTGTAAAAAGAAGAACGAATCCGAGTTCGCCGCACTCCATACCCGTGGGGGCAGTGGTTCAAGGCCGCCAGTCCTGGACCGTTATCTGATAGAGGAAAGCTTATGTTCGGTTTAGAGGCCCTGGATCTCGCCCGAATTCAGTTCGCATTCACCATCTCGTTCCACATCCTGTTCCCGGCGATCACCATCGGTCTTGCGAGCTATCTCGCGGTGCTGGAAGGCCTGTGGCTGAAAACCGGCAACGACACCTACCGTGATCTTTATCACTTCTGGTCGAAGATCTTTGCCGTCAACTTCGGCATGGGCGTGGTCTCGGGCCTGGTCATGGCTTACCAGTTCGGCACCAACTGGAGTCGCTTCTCGGACTTCGCCGGCTCCGTTACCGGGCCGTTGCTGACGTATGAAGTGCTCACGGCGTTCTTCCTCGAAGCCGGTTTCCTCGGGGTGATGCTGTTCGGCTGGAACAAGGTCGGGCGCGGCCTGCACTTTTTCTCCACGGTGATGGTCGCCATCGGCACACTGATTTCGACCTTCTGGATTCTCGCTTCCAACAGCTGGATGCAGACCCCGCAGGGCTTCGAGATCGTCAACGGTCAGGTCATTCCAACCGACTGGCTGGCAATTGTCTTCAACCCATCGTTCCCCTATCGCCTGATGCACATGGCGACCGCAGCGTTCGTCGCAACGGCGTTCTTCGTCGGTTCGTCAGCGGCCTGGCACCTGCTGCGCGGCAAGGACAACCCGGCGATCCGCACCATGCTGTCGATGGCGATGTGGATGGCGTTGATCGTTGCGCCGATCCAGGCTGTCATCGGCGACTTCCACGGCCTCAACACCCTCGAGCATCAGCCAGCAAAAATCGCTGCGATCGAAGGCCACTGGGAAAACGTCGGCGACGAAGCGACACCGCTGATTCTGTTCGGCTGGCCGGACATGAAGGAAGAAAAAACCAAGTTCGCTGTCGAGATTCCATACCTCGGCAGCCTGATCCTGACCCACTCGCTGGACAAGCAAGTCCCGGCGCTCAAGGAGTTCCCGCCAGAAGACCGGCCGAATTCCACCATCGTGTTCTGGTCGTTCCGGATCATGGTCGGCCTCGGCTTCCTGATGATCTTCACCGGTCTGTGGAGTTTGTGGCTGCGCAAGCGTGACTCGCTCTACACCTCGCGGCCGTTCCTGTACCTGGCGTTGTGGATGGGGCCGTCCGGTCTGATCGCGATCCTGGCGGGCTGGTTCACCACTGAAATCGGTCGTCAGCCGTGGGTGGTCTACGGGCTGATGCGCACGGCGGACGCGTCTTCCAACCACAGTTTCATGCAGATGAGCATCACGCTGATCATGTTCGTGGTGGTGTACTTCGCGCTGTTCGGTGCGGGTCTGGGCTACATGATGCGTCTGGTGCGCAAAGGACCGAAGACCGACGAAGGCAAGGAAACCAACGAAGGTGGTCCTGGCCAGAAACGTACGCCGGCCCGTCCGTTGTCCGCTGCCGACGACGATGGTGCCGAACACGACCGCAGCCTGACCAAGGAGATTTGAGTCATGGGTATTGATCTTCCGCTGATCTGGGCCGTGATCATCATCTTCGGCATCATGATGTACGTGGTCATGGACGGTTTCGATCTGGGGATCGGGATTCTCTTTCCGTTCATCCCCGGCAAGACCGACCGCGACGTGATGATGAACACCGTCGCCCCGGTGTGGGACGGCAACGAAACCTGGCTGGTACTGGGCGGCGCTGCGTTGTTCGGCGCCTTCCCGTTGGCTTATTCAGTGGTGTTGTCGGCGCTGTACCTGCCGCTGATTTTCATGCTGATCGGGCTGATCTTCCGTGGCGTGGCGTTCGAGTTCCGCTTCAAGGCCAAGGACGACAAGCGTCACCTGTGGGACAAGGCATTCATCGGTGGTTCGATTGCCGCAACGTTTTTCCAGGGTGTGGCGCTGGGCGCGTTCATCGATGGTCTGCCAGTGGTCAACCGGCAATATGCCGGCGGTTCACTGGACTGGCTGACGCCGTTCACGCTGTTCTGCGGCGCCGCACTGGTGGTGGCGTATGCCTTGCTCGGCTGCACCTGGCTGATCATGAAGACCGAAGGCAAGTTGCAGGAACAGATGCATGACCTGGCGCGACCTTTGGCCTTCGTGCTGTTGGCGGTGATCGGTGTCGTCAGTCTGTGGACGCCGCTGGCCCATCCGGAAATTGCGACGCGCTGGTTCAGCATGCCGAATCTGTTCTGGTTCATGCCGGTGCCGATTCTGGTGCTGGTGACGATGTACGGTCTGATTCGCGCGGTGGCACGCAATGCCAACTACATGCCGTTCCTGCTGACCCTGGTGCTGATCTTCCTCGGCTACAGCGGTCTGGGCATCAGCCTGTGGCCGAACATCGTGCCGCCGTCGATCTCGATCTGGGACGCCGCCGCACCACCGCAAAGCCAGGGCTTCATGCTGGTGGGCACGCTGTTCATCATCCCGTTCATCCTGGGTTACACCTTCTGGAGCTATTACGTGTTCCGCGGCAAGGTCACCCATGAAGACGGTTATCACTAAGGGTGATCACGATGGCGCCGACAGCGGCGCCATCTCCCTCAACCGGAGGATGCAAGCATGACCGGCAAACATTCCCTGCACGACATTGAAGAAGCCGAAAAAAAGCCGCTGTGGCAGCGGCTCGGCTGGTTGGCCATGATCTGGGTCGGCAGCGTCGGTGCATTGTTCATCGTCGCCAGCCTGATGCGCATGTTCATGAATGCAGCAGGCCTGACCACGCACTAAGACTTCCCATCCCGCTGCCTTGCGGCACGGATTTTTAACCCTCCGACCGGAGGGTTTTTTTTGCCCGGATTATTTGCGTGCCTTGAGGATCACGAATTTTGGCGTGGCCGCGACCTGCTCGACACCCCGGAACAGTCGCGCCAGTTTGCTGTGATATCCCAGGTGACGGTTGCCGACGATGTACAGCGCACCACCGACGACCAGCGCTTCGCGGGCCTGCTGGAACATGCGCCAGGCAAGGAAGTCGCCGACCACCTGTTGCTGGTGAAACGGCGGGTTGCACAGCACCACATCCAGCGATTGCGCTTCCTGTCCGGCAAGGCCGTCGCCTGCGCGCACGATCGCTTCACGTTCACCCAGCGCCGCGCGCCAGTTTTCGGCCGCCGACTGCACGGCCATGAACGATTCGTCCACCAGCGTGTAATGCGCATCTGGGTTTTGCAGGGCGCTGGCGATGGCCAGTACGCCGTTACCGCAGCCTAGGTCGGCGACCCGTGCCGCGCCGAGGTTTTTCGGCAGGTGCGGAAGGAAGGCACGGGTGCCGATGTCCAGCCCTTCACGGCAGAACACGTTGGCATGGTTGAGCAGTTCGATGGCCGGCTCGTCGAGGCGATAACGGGTCGGGTAGGGCGAGACAGCGGGTGCCTTCGCCTCGGGCGTGGCGATCAGCAAGCGTGCCTTCTTCACCGCCAGCGAAGCCTGAACCGGGCCGATATAGCGTTCCAGCAGATCACCGGCGGCGCGGGGCAGATGTTTGACCATGGCTGCGGCGACCACTTGCGCGCCGGGCGCCAATTGGCCTTGCAGGCGAATCAGTTGTTCTTCCAGCAGTGCCAGGGTTTTCGGAACGCGGATCAGCACCCGGTCAAATGGCCCGACCAACGGCTCGCTGGCGGGAATGCCGCGCAGCGCATCGAATGCCTGACCATTGCGCAGCAGGTTTTTTTCAAGGCCTTGAAACGCCAGGAACGAATCGCCGCTGGTGCTGACCTGCACGTTGCCTGACAGGCTGATGGCCAGCGCGCCGAAACTGTCGTTGAGCACCAGAACCCGTGTCTCGATCGGCAGATTCTGTTCGGCCAGATGATTGAGCAGGTATTCGTCGGCTGCGTCGAAGGCTTGTAGCGGTTCGTTCTGCTGTTCGGGCTGGCGGATCAGATCAAGCTGGGCGAAGGGCGTATCGAGCAAAGGCATGGGGCGGGGACTCTGGGTAATCGACGGGTGTCCCGCGGCCCAGGGTTTAGTGCGGCGGAACCAACCGAGTGCACTGCGACGTGAACGCTCACGACATCACTCAGGAAGGCTGCAAATGGTACTTTTTTTTTGTTGGCAATACTCGTCTGATTTCACTGCGAGGGTTGAACGAGGTCTAGAGGAATCCGAGCTTGGAAGCCTTGACGATGGCTGACATCTTGTTGCACGCGTTGAGTTTAACGATCAGATTTTTGATGTGATAGTTCACGGTCCGCTCGGCCACATTCAGAATCTGACCGATTTCCCAGGCGGTCTTGCCATAGGCGCACAGCCTGACAATTTCCAGCTCTCGAGTAGACAGGCGCACGGGAGGCGGTTTGGCCGGCACTGGCGGTAGTGCATGGACGAATAATTCACTCAAGTGCTGCGTGATGAAATGCATGACGCCGTATTGATCGTAGAGTTCCAGTGCGAAGATTTCGCTTTGGGGACGTGCCAGACTGATTGTGCAGCACAGGTCATTTTCTTCGTTGAGATACGATTGCGACCAGCCATGTTCCATTCCGTGATTTCGAAGTGCATTCCACATTTGCGGTGCTTTCGAGAAGGCTTTTCTGTTCCAGAGAAATGGCAACATGGATTGGTGGCAGTATGATGTTATTGGGTCCTCTTCACTGTAGTTATTCTCGTATTCTTCGTTCCACGCTTTAGTGAAGTTATTGATATGGAACGGTTTGAATGACGGGGACTCAGGTCGCGAGACTTGAATGCCGCAAAACTGGAAACCTATGTTATTGGCAAACGTTCTCAAAATCGGGAATGCACTCTCGATTTCCTTCGCGCGCGTAAGCTGTTTTATCTGGTACTCCTTCCACCTATCCATTTTTTAGTTCTCCAGGAGCTGGTTCGCAGGGGGGGGGATTGGATCCAAGATCCCCGACACGAAATCCAGTGTAGGACGCTTCCTGCAAAGTGTTTAAACTTTTTTGCTCTTGAAGAGGCGGGTTATAGAGAATATCCATAACCGGATTTTATATGTGAGGGTTCATATAAAGATCTTTAATGCTCACACTAATTGATTGAATTTTTTCAGAGTGATAGCACTATGGAATGTCATTACAAACTGTCGGTGTTCCCGCGAGGACTAATGCGTAACACTTGAGTCATTGTTGATGGAGTAAATCGATGACCGCCAGCAGCGAAAAATTCAGCCGCCAGACACTGCTCGATGTGCAACCACTGACCCCGAACCTGTTCACGCTGCGTACCACGCGGGATACAGGTTTCCGCTTCCGTGCCGGACAATTTGCCCGGATCGGCGTGACGCGCGAGGATGGAAGTACGGTGTGGCGCGCCTACTCGATGGTGTCTTCGCCGTTCGACGAATTTCTTGAATTCTTTTCCATCGTGGTGCCGGGTGGTGAATTCACCAGTGAACTGAGCCGGCTGAAAGCCGGGGATACCTTGCTGATCGAGCGCCAGGCCTTTGGTTATCTGACGCTGGATCGCTTCATTGATGGCCGCGATCTCTGGCTGTTATCCACCGGCACAGGCGTGGCGCCGTTTCTGTCGATCCTTCAGGACTTCGAGGTCTGGGAGAAGTTTGAACGAATCATTCTGGTCTACAGCGTGCGAGAGGCGCGGGAACTGGCTTATCAGCAGCTGATTGCCGAGCTGACTCAGCGTGACTACCTGGCTGAATATGCTCATAAGTTCCAGTTCATCCCGGTGGTTACCCGTGAACCGTATGCCGGCGCCCTCAACGGGCGCATCACCACGCTGATCGAAAATGGCGAGCTGGAGAATAGGGCAGGCGTGGAGCTGACGCCGGCGCATTCGCGAGTCATGCTTTGCGGTAACCCGCAGATGATCGATGACACCCGGGCCCTGCTCAAGCAACGTGGCATGGCCTTGAGTCTGACCCGGCGACCGGGGCAGGTCGCGGTGGAAAACTACTGGTAAGAAAACGGCGCCCTCAGGCGCCGTTTCAGTCTTCAGGGCCGGTTGTTCTGGGCCTTGAGCAGATCGCGGATCTCGCCCAGCAGTTCTTCTTCCTTGGTCGGCACGGGCGGCAAGGTAGGCGCTACGGCTTCTTCGCGTTTCAAGCGGTTGATGGCTTTGACGCCCATGAAAATCGCGAAGGCGACGATCACGAAGTCAAGAACGCTCTGGATGAATTTACCGTACGCCAGCACCACCGCAGGGGCGCTGCCCTCGGCGGCTTTCAGCGTGATGGCCAGGTCACTGAAATCCACTCCGCCGATCAGCAGGCCGATTGGCGGCATGATCACATCGCCGACAAACGACGAAACGATTTTGCCGAAGGCCGCGCCGATGATGATACCGACGGCCATGTCGACCACATTGCCTTTGACCGCGAAGGCCTTGAACTCGCTGAGCACGCCCATAGTTATTTCCTTGTTACAGATGAGTTTGGTGTACGCAGTGTAAATCAGCATAACGCGTCCTGCGCGTAACACCTTCTTACAAAGCCCGTTTTTATCGACACACCATTTCGCAATTAGTTTGCAAAGTGCCACTAATCGCGCGCGAAATACGCTGCAACTCCCTGATCCTGAAGAAAAATTAATCAATCATCGCGTTACGATCTTTCTATTTATGTTTGTCTGGCTGAGCTCTTAGCCTCTGTCTGGCGCACCTGGATGCGCCTCAAAAAAACAGAGGAACCTGAAATGAATTCCACACTTGGTTCAGGGATTATTCCCCGTCGCACCATTGGCGTATTGGCCGCCAGCCTGCTGACCCTTTCCGTGAACGCCGCCCCCCTGACCCGGGATAACGGTGCGGCAGTCGGCGACAACCAGAACTCGCAAACCGCCGGCGCCAACGGCCCGGTGCTGTTGCAGGACGTGCAACTGATCCAGAAGCTGCAACGTTTCGACCGTGAACGCATTCCCGAACGTGTCGTGCATGCTCGCGGCACCGGTGCCCATGGCACGTTCACCACAACCAACGATCTGAGTGATCTGAGCAAGGCCAAGGTGTTTACCGCCGGCCAGGTCACGCCGGTGTTCGTACGTTTCTCGGCGGTGGTTCACGGCAATCACTCTCCGGAAACCCTGCGTGACCCTCGGGGATTCGCAACCAAGTTCTACACCGCTGACGGCAATTGGGATCTGGTGGGCAACAACTTCCCGACGTTCTTCATCCGCGATGCGATCAAGTTTCCGGACATGGTGCATGCCTTCAAGCCCGATCCGCGTACTAACCTTGACGATGACTCGCGTCGTTTCGATTTCTTCTCCCATGTACCGGAAGCCACCCGCACATTGACCGAGTTGTATTCCAACTCGGGCACTCCGGCCAGCTATCGGGAGATGGACGGCAATAGTGTGCACGCCTACAAGTTGGTTAATGCCAAGGGCGATGTGCACTATGTGAAGTTTCACTGGAAAAGTTTGCAGGGCATCAAAAATCTCGATCCGCAACAAGTTGAGAAAGTTCAGGGGCGCGACTACAGCCACATGACTCACGACTTGGTAGAAAACATTCAAAAAGGAAACTTTCCCAAGTGGGACTTGTACATTCAAGTCTTGAATCCGCAAGACTTGTCCAAGTTTGAATTCGATCCTCTTGATGCAACCAAGATCTGGCCAGGTGTTCCAGAGCGAAAAGTTGGACAAATGGTGTTGAACCGTAATCCTGCGAATGTCTTCCAGGAAACTGAACAGGTCGCCATGGCGCCATCGAATGTGGTGCCGGGCATCGAGCCTTCGGAAGACCGTCTGTTGCAAGGCCGGATATTTGCCTACGCCGATACCCAGATGTATCGCCTTGGCGCCAACGCCCTGCAATTGCCGATCAATGCCGCCAAAACTGCTGTCAACAATGGCAATCAGGATGGCGCGATGAATGCCGGTGCGAGCACCTCGGGCGTCAACTATGAGCCTAGCCGTCTGCAGCCGCGTGAAGAGACGGCAGGCACGCGATACAGCCAGACCGCGCTGCAGGGCAGCACGCAACAGGCGAAGATCCAGCGTGAACAGAACTTCAAGCAGGCCGGAGATCTGTATCGCTCGTTCAGCAAGAAGGAACGTCAGGATCTGATCGAGAGCTTTGGCGGTTCGCTGGCGAGTGCCGATGACGAGAGCAAGCACATCATGCTGTCCTTCCTCTATAAGGCGGATCCGGAATACGGCGCCGGGGTGACCAAAGTGGCCAAGGGTGACCTGAGTCGGGTCAAGGCGTTGGCGGCCAAACTGGCCGACTGACCGCGCGCCCCTCAAACCCCGGCAACTGTCGGGGTTTGACCGACAGCAGCGCCGCGCGTCTGGCCAGCGGAGAAATCCGGTCCGGTGCGCCGCGCTGATCGACGATGGCTGCGTTATCATCTCGGTTTTTGCCGGGGGTTCAGATGGCCAAGGCCAAGCGCATGTACGGCTGCACCGAGTGCGGCGCAACCTTTCCCAAGTGGGCCGGGCAGTGCGGCGAATGCGGCGCCTGGAACACCCTGACCGAAACCATGGTCGAGAGCGGCGGTGCCGCCGCCCCGAGCGGGCGCACCGGCTGGGCCGGACAACAGGCCCAGATCAAGACCCTGGCCGAAGTCAGCATTGAAGAGATTCCGCGTTTTTCCACAGCCTCCGGTGAACTCGACCGAGTCCTTGGCGGCGGTCTGGTGGACGGTTCGGTGGTACTGATCGGCGGCGACCCCGGCATCGGCAAATCGACGATTCTGTTGCAGACCCTGTGCAACCTCGCCAAGAGCATGCCGGCGCTGTACGTCACCGGTGAGGAATCCCAGCAACAGGTCGCCATGCGCGCACGCCGCCTGGGCCTGCCGCAGGATCAACTGCGGGTCATGACCGAAACCTGCATCGAAACCATCATCGCCACCGCCCGCCAGGAAAAACCCAAGGTGATGGTGATCGACTCGATCCAGACGATTTTCACCGAACAATTGCAATCGGCGCCGGGCGGCGTATCCCAGGTACGCGAAAGTGCGGCGTTGCTGGTGCGTTACGCCAAGCAAAGCGGCACGGCGATTTTCCTGGTCGGCCACGTGACCAAGGAAGGCGCGCTTGCAGGGCCGCGGGTTCTGGAACACATGGTCGATACCGTGCTGTATTTCGAAGGCGAGTCCGATGGCCGGTTGCGTTTGCTGCGAGCGGTAAAAAACCGTTTCGGTGCCGTCAACGAACTCGGCGTGTTCGGCATGACCGACAAGGGCCTGAAAGAAGTCTCCAACCCTTCGGCGATTTTTCTTACCCGCGCTCAGGAAGAAGTCCCGGGCAGTGTGGTGATGGCAACGTGGGAAGGCACCCGACCGATGCTGGTGGAAGTCCAGGCACTGGTGGATGACAGCCATCTGGCCAATCCGCGTCGGGTGACGCTGGGTCTGGACCAGAATCGTCTGGCGATGCTGTTGGCTGTTCTGCACCGGCATGGCGGCATTCCGACCCACGATCAGGACGTGTTCCTCAACGTGGTCGGCGGGGTGAAGGTGCTGGAAACCGCGTCTGACCTGGCGTTGATGGCCGCCGTCATGTCGAGCCTGCGCAACCGTCCGCTCCCCCATGATTTGCTGGTGTTTGGTGAAGTCGGCCTGTCCGGCGAAGTGCGCCCGGTGCCGAGCGGTCAGGAGCGATTGAAGGAAGCCGCCAAGCACGGCTTCAAGCGCGCGATCGTGCCCAAGGGCAATGCGCCGAAGGAAGCGCCTCCGGGTTTGCAGATCATTGCGGTGACGCGTCTGGAGCAGGCGCTGGACTCGTTGTTCGAGTGATCAGACGTCAATCAGCGCCCCAAGCTCGCGTTCCAGTTCGGTTTCGTCGGTCAGATTGAGTTCGATCAGGCGACGCAGGCGCTGAATCGACTCCAGGCTGATATGCCGGCACACGAAACCGAGCTGGCCGTGATCTTCATGAGCCAGTTGCACATCCATCTCGATGTGCACGTCCTCGCTCAGATGAATGTCGACGAAAAAGTCCTGCTCGGGATTGCCCAGCCACGGCTCGGGCCGCTCGATCAACAGCCCTTTGAGCGACAGGTCGATCAGCTTCACCGGCCAGATGTACTCGCCCTGGCTCAATTCGGTTCTGGCGTCGAACGCGATACGTTTGAAGCGGCGACGCTCGGACGGGTGCTCGCTCATGGCGCAATCCTCAGGAAGGTCAGCTGACTATAGACCCGACCGGCGGGGTGATGCCAACGAATGGACTGTCTAGACCAATGTCGGGGTATGGCCTTTGCCGCCAGTAGCGCTAAACTCGGGGTGGCTGTCTTTCTTGTCCACCCTGGCTGGAATAATAAAATGAAAAATAATAATAGCCTGCTACGCCACTTACCCTGGCTGCTGCTGGCAATCGTAGGAGCGTGCGCCCTGGGCGTAGTGGCATTGCGCCGAGGCGAGGCGATCAACGCCTTGTGGATTGTGGTCGCCGCCTTGGCCATCTATCTGGTTGCGTACCGTTACTACAGTCTGTTCATCGCTAACAATGTGATGCAACTCGATCCGCGTCGGGCCACCCCCGCCGTGCTCAACAACGACGGTCTGGACTACGTTCCAACCAACAAACACATTCTCTTCGGTCACCACTTCGCGGCCATCGCCGGCGCGGGACCTCTGGTTGGCCCGGTACTGGCGGCGCAGATGGGTTATCTGCCCGGTACGCTGTGGCTGATCGCCGGCGTGGTGCTGGCGGGTGCGGTGCAGGACTTCATGGTCCTGTTCATGTCGACCCGTCGCAACGGCCGTTCGCTGGGTGACATGGTGCGTGAAGAAATGGGCCGTATCCCCGGCACCATCGCCCTGTTCGGCTGCTTCCTGATCATGATCATCATCCTCGCGGTGCTGGCGCTGATCGTGGTGAAAGCCCTGGCTGAGAGCCCGTGGGGCATCTTCACCGTGATGGCGACCATCCCGATCGCGATGTTCATGGGCATCTACATGCGCTACATCCGTCCGGGCCGCATCGGCGAGATCTCGGTAGTCGGCGTGTTGCTGCTGCTGGGTTCGATCTGGCTGGGTGGGCAGATTGCCGCCGATCCGGTCTGGGCCAAGGCCTTCACCTTCACTGGCGTGCAGATTACCTGGATGCTGGTCGGTTACGGTTTCGTCGCCGCTTCGCTGCCGGTGTGGCTGATTCTGGCGCCGCGTGACTATCTCTCCACGTTCCTCAAGATCGGTACCATCGTCGCCTTGGCGATCGGCATCCTGGTGACCATGCCCGAGCTGAAAATGCCGGCACTGACCCAGTTCGTCGACGGCACCGGCCCGGTGTGGAAGGGCGGTCTGTTCCCGTTCCTGTTCATCACCATCGCTTGCGGTGCGGTATCCGGTTTCCACGCGCTGATCTCTTCCGGGACCACGCCGAAGCTGCTGGATAACGAAACCAACGCCCGTTACATCGGTTACGGCGGCATGCTGATGGAATCGTTCGTGGCCATCATGGCCATGGTCGCTGCCTCGGTGATCGAGCCAGGCGTGTACTTCGCCATGAACAGCCCGGCCGCCGTGGTCGGCGGTGATGTGGTGTCCGTGGCAACCGCAGTCAGTAACTGGGGCTTTGCAATTACCCCGGAAGCCCTGCAAGCCGTGGCGCATGACATCGGCGAAACCACCATTCTGGCTCGTGCCGGTGGTGCACCGACCCTGGCGGTCGGTATCGCGCAGATCCTGCACAGTGTCCTGCCGGGTGAAAACACCATGGCGTTCTGGTACCACTTCGCGATCCTGTTCGAAGCGCTGTTCATTCTGACCGCAGTCGATGCCGGTACACGTGCCGGTCGCTTCATGCTGCAGGACTTGCTCGGCTCCTTCGTGCCGGCACTCAAACGTACTGAATCCTGGTCCGCCAACCTGATCGCCACCGCCGGTTGTGTGGCGATGTGGGGCTGGTTGCTGTATCAGGGCGTGGTCGATCCACTGGGCGGGATCAACACCCTGTGGCCGCTGTTCGGTATCTCCAACCAGATGCTGGCCGGTATCGCGCTGATGCTCGGTACCGTGGTCCTGATCAAGATGAAGCGCCAGCGTTACATCTGGGTCACCCTGCTGCCGGCCACCTGGCTGCTGATCTGCACCACGACTGCAGGCTTCATCAAGCTGTTCGACGCCAACCCGGCGATCGGCTTCCTGTCTCTGGCCAAGAAGTACAGCGATGCATTGGCCAACGGTCAGGTGCTGGCGCCGGCGAAAAGCGTCGAGCAGATGCAGCACGTGATCTTCAACGCCTACACCAACGCTACATTGACCGCGCTGTTCCTGTTCGTGGTATTCAGCATCCTGTTCTATGCGCTCAAGGTCGGCATCGCCGCCTGGGGCAAAAAAGAGCGTACGGACAAAGAATCGCCATTCCAGGCCCTGCCGGACGCGTAACCAGAGGATTGCAGCATGTTCAATGACCTCAGTCGCCTCGGTAAATACCTCGGTCAGGCCGCGCGCCTGATGGTCGGCATGCCCGACTACGACACCTACGTCGAGCATATGCAGACCAAACACCCGGACAAACCGGTGATGAGCTACGAGATGTTCTTTCGCGAACGTCAGGAAGCCCGTTACGGTGGCAAGGGTGGGCCGAAGTGCTGCTGAATCGCTGATCGCGGTTCACCAGAGATAGGTGGGAGCAGGTCTTTCGGCCTGCTCCCATTTTTATTTGTGCAATTGAAGGAGATCGAGTTTGTCTTCTCCCATCCCGGTCACGGTGCTCAGCGGTTTCCTCGGCGCCGGCAAGACCACCTTGCTGCGTCATTTATTGAAAGCCGAGCACGGCCTGAAAATCGCCGTGATCGAAAACGAATTCAGCGACGCCGGCATCGACAGCCAATTGCTGGGCGATGAGCCGGTGCAAGTCATGACCCTGGCCAACGGCTGCGTCTGTTGCACCATCCACACCGACCTGACCAAGGCCTTGTACCTGCTGCTCGAACGGCTGGACAGCGGCGAAATCGCCTTCGATCGGCTGGTCATCGAATGCACTGGTCTGGCCGACCCGGCCCCGGTAGCACAGACCTTTTTCATCGACGAAGAACTGCGCGAGCGCTATTTGCTCGACGGCATCATCACCCTTGTGGATGCGGCCCATGCCGAACTGCACCTGACCCAGACCATCGCCCAGGCGCAGATCGGTTTTGCCGACCGCCTGCTGGTGAGCAAGACCGATCTGGTGGACGAGGCCGCGTTCACCGCGCTCAGCGAGCGACTGACCCGCATCAACCGCCGGGCACCGATTCGCGTGGTCGAACACGGCAACATCGATCTGGCCGAATTGCTTGATGTGCGCGGTTTCAACCTGAATGCCGATCTTGGCGGCGGGGTGAGCTTGCGGCCCGTGAGCAAGGCGCCGTCCATCGACCGGATTTCCAGTCTGGTGCTGCGTACCGACCAGCCGCTGGATATCGATCAGCTCAGCGAATTCATGAATGAATTGCTGGAAGAGCACGGCAAGCAATTGCTGCGGTACAAGGGCGTGTTGAACATTGCAGGCGAAGAACGGCGCCTGGTATTCCAAGGCGTACTGAAACTCTACGGCTTCGACTGGGACACCGAGTGGGCGGAAGGCGAGGCGCGGGAAAGCGTGATCGTGTTTATCGCTGACGATTTGCCGGAAGAGAAAATCCGGGCGGGGTTTGCCAGGGTGGCGGCGAACTGAGTCCGCCGCGCTCTCAGTGCGTGGAGCCGCTGAGAATCGTCTGCTCCAGGTGATCCAGATGACGGTTCATCAGCGACGCCGCCTCGACGGAGTCATCACGCTCGATCGCCTCGACGATCCGGGCGTGATCCTGCCAGCCGCAACAGCTGTGCGTGGTTTCTGTGCATCGCGCAATCGCCAGTGAGGTCAACGGCACCAACGTGCCGAGAAAATGCGCCAAAGGTGCATTCTGCGCCATTTTCGCTACCTGCAAATGAAACTCCCCGGACAGGCGAATTGCCGCCCCGCGCCGATCTTGATCCACAGCTTGACGCTCCCGTTCGATCAGTGCTCGCAGGCGCTTCAAATCTTCAGCCTGCGCATGCTGACAAGCCAGCCGCACCAGCGTGTTCTCGGCCAGACGCCGGGCGTGCAGGGCCTGACGTGTCTGCTCGGCGTCCGGCGCGGCCACTCGTGGTCGATGGTTGGCCCGCAGCACGATGATCTGTTCGTGGGACAGCTGGGTCAGCACCCGACGCACATCGGCGCGGCTGACGCCGAACATCTGCTTGAGACTTTCTTCGGTGAAACGGCTGGCAGCATCGATGCGCTGTTCGAGGATTGCGTCGAACAGGCGCGGATACAGATCCTCCACCGGCGCGTGCAGGCGGGAGAAGGGCAGGGCCGTCGGGGTCGGGCGAGGATGCGACGGCGTGGCAAGACTGTTCATGGCCGGTCTCCAGTGTGAGGCGTGTCAGTGGCTCAGGTTGTCATCCGGGATATTCAGCTCGATGCCCATCCGCTGGCCTTCACGCAGGATGTGCCGGCGCATTTCGGCGCTGGCCTGGGCGCTGTTCTTGCTGCGGATCGCGCGTACTACGGCTTCGTTTTCCTCAAGGCGTTCGGCCAGGTGCTCCGGTGAATTGCGCAGCACTTCGGCGCTTTGCTTGAGGGCATTGCTGGTCTGTTGCACCACGCTCTGGAAAATCGGGTTCGAGGTCAGGGTGAACAGTTCTTCGTGGAAGGCGATGTAGGCACCGACGCCGGCCTCGCTGTCACCCGCTTCGAGGGCTTCGCGCATGTCCATCAGGGTCAGGCGCAGTTGCCCGACTTCCTTGCTGCTGATCGACTGCGCCACCAGACCAACGATGAACGGTTCAAGGGTGTAGCGCAGTTGCAGCACGTCTTCGAGGCTGGCGCCGGCCACGGCGCTGTCGTGGCTTTGGCTGTCACTGGCCTGGGCGTCGAGGACCACCACGCCTTTGCCGGGCATCGAGCGCACCAGGCCAAGGGTCTCCAGCACGATCACCGCTTCACGCAGGCTCGGGCGGCTGATGCCCAGTTGTTCGGCCAGTTCACGCTGGCCCGGCAGCATTTCGCCGGAGCGCCACTGACCCCGGGCCAGCGCGGCCCGGAGTTTTTCCACCACTGAGTTGACGACGGTTGATGTAGTAATCACGTGTTCGCTCCATGAGCCGTGCCTGCATTGGCGCAGGCACGGCGCTCATTCAGAATTCTTTGGCCGCCGCTTGAGCGACCGTTTTTCTCGGCTGAAAGTTATAGCCCTGCTCGCCGTTGAGCACCTTGTTCGCCCGCTGCACGTCGATGTCCTTTTCCCAACGGGCGATGGCCACGGTGGCGACGCAGTTGCCGATCAGGTTGGTCAGCGCCCGGCCGATGCCCATGAACCAGTCCACCGCCAGTACCAGCACCAGACCGACCACCGGGATCGCCGGGATCGCCGTCAGCGTGGCCGCGAGAATCACCAGCGCCGAACCGGGAATGCCGTGGGCACCTTTGGAGGTAATCAGCGATACCAGCAAAATCGTCAGCAGATCGGTCATGGCCAGCGGTGTACCGGTGGCGTTGGCGATGAACACGATGGCCAGGGTCAGGTAGATCGAAAAACCGTCGAGGTTGAACGAGTAACCGGTGGGAATCACCAGCCCGACAGTCGAGCTGCCGATGCCCAGATGTTCAAGCTTGCGCATGATCTGCGGCAGCACGGCGTCGGAGGACGCTGTGCCCATGACGATCAGCAACTCTTCACGCAGGTACTTGAGCAACGGCCACATTCGCAGGCCGGAAAGACGCATTACCAGACCGAGAATCAGCGCGACGAAAGCGATGCAGGTCAGGTAGAACAAACCGACCAGGCTGCCCAGGTGTTGCAGCGAATCCAGGCCATATTTGCTGGTGGTGAAGGCGATGGCGCCGAACACGCCGATCGGAGCCAGACGCACGATCATGCCCATGATCCGGAAGATCACATGGCTCAGTTCGTTGATCAGCCGCGAGATCCCGGAAGCCGCTTCGCCCACCAGATTCAACGCGCTGCCGAACAGCACCGAGAACAACAGCACTTGCAGGATGTTGTTGTCGGCAAAGGCGCCGAGTACCGAAGTCGGGATCAGGTCCATCAGGAACTGGGTGGTGGTGTGCATGTGCTGGCCGCGTTCGGCGATGTCGCCCATGTCGGCGGCGGACAGCTGCTCCAGATGGATATTGGCGCCGCTGCCGATCCCGGTGGTGAAGGCAAACACCAGACCGATCACCAGGGCGATGGTGGTCAGTACTTCGAAGTAGATAACCGACTTGAGGCCGATGCGCCCGACCTTCTTCAAGTCGCCGGCGCCACTGATGCCGCTGACCACCACGCAGAACACGATCAGGCCGATGAGCATCTTGATCAGTTTGATGAAACCGTCGCCGAGCGGTTTGAGCTGGGCCGAGTATTCGGGAAGGGTCAGTCCGCAGACGATGCCGAGCATCAGTCCGAGAACCACTTGGAGGAAGATTGAACGCGAGCACCATCTG
This sequence comes from Pseudomonas sp. B7, assembly GCF_016735645.1. Lineage (NCBI taxonomy): Bacteria > Pseudomonadati > Pseudomonadota > Gammaproteobacteria > Pseudomonadales > Pseudomonadaceae > Pseudomonas > Pseudomonas sp. B7. The sequence goes on along the minus strand of NZ_JAERRE010000007.1, from coordinate 44,378 downwards.
AGCATGGGAGGAATCCTGGTCGGTGTCCTGGCTGCCGTGCGCGGGGCGCATCAGATTCAGGACTTAATTATTGTGGTCTTACCGGTATGTCCAGTGCGTGTGCAGTCTAGGCGCTGTTTTTTAGGGATCGCAAGTGAAAAATGACGAATTGGCATGACCGGTCTGACCAGTTGAGCGCGAGGCCCCGACCTTGAGCCATTTAGCGATCGAAACTTTCTTGCGGGCGAAAAAAACCGGCCATCACTGGCCGGTTTTTCATGTTACGGGTTTAACGTCGCAATCAAGCGCCGTATACCGGCAGTTTCTTGCAGATGGCTTTGACTTTCTCACGAACGGCGTCGATCACCGCTTCGTTGTTCAGGTCAGCCAGGATGTCGCAGATCCAGCCCGCCAGCTCTTTGCACTCCGCCTCTTTGAAGCCGCGAGTGGTCACTGCCGGAGTACCGAAGCGCAGGCCGGAGGTGACGAACGGGGAGCGTGGGTCGTTTGGCACGGAGTTCTTGTTCACAGTGATGAACGCTTTGCCCAGAGCGGCGTCGGCGTCTTTACCGGAGATTTCCTGCTTGATCAGCGACAGCAGGAACAGGTGGTTTTCAGTACCGCCGGAAACCACGTCGAAACCGCGCTCGATGAACACGCCGGCCATGGCCTGGGCGTTTTTCACCACTTGTTGCTGGTAAGCCTTGAACTCAGGCTGCAGTGCTTCCTTGAAGCAGATCGCTTTGGCGGCGATCACGTGCTCCAGCGGGCCACCTTGGGCGCCCGGGAATACGGCGGAGTTCAGCTTCTTCTCGATGTCGGCGTTGGCCTTGGCCAGGATCAGGCCACCACGTGGACCGCGCAGGGTCTTGTGGGTGGTGGTGGTCACGACGTCAGCGAACGGAACCGGGTTCGGGTAGACGCCAGCGGCGACCAGACCAGCCACGTGAGCCATGTCGACGAACAGGTAGGCGCCAACCTTGTCGGCGATGGCGCGGAAGCGCGGGAAGTCGAGGATCTGCGAGTAGGCAGAGAAACCGGCCACGATCATTTTCGGCTTGTGCTCGACCGCCAGGCGCTCGACTTCGTCGTAGTCGATCAGGCCGTTGGCATCGATGCCGTACTGGATGGCGTTGTACAGCTTGCCGGAGGAGGAAACGCTGGCGCCGTGGGTCAGGTGACCGCCGTGAGCCAGGCTCATGCCCAGGATGGTGTCACCGGCCGACAGCAGGGCCAGGTAGACAGCGGCGTTGGCTTGGGAGCCAGCGTGCGGCTGAACGTTGGCGTAGTCGGCGCCGAACAGTTCCTTGGCGCGGTCGATGGCCAGTTGCTCGACAACGTCGACGTACTCGCAACCACCGTAGTAGCGCTTGCCCGGGTAGCCTTCGGCGTACTTGTTGGTCAGTACCGAGCCTTGAGCTTCCATCACCGCTGGGCTGGTGTAGTTCTCCGAAGCGATCAGCTCGATGTGTTCTTCCTGGCGCTGGGCTTCTTGCTCCATGGCGGCAAAAAGATCGGCGTCGTACTTGGCAATAGTCAAATCACGGCTGAACATGGCGGTCCTCAAGGATCGGGGGCAGAAAAGGGGGGCATTCTACCCCAACAGGTTTTGGATGGCATATGAAACGACATCATGTCGCAGACAAGTGGCGTTCATGACCAGATATGTGGCGTCCGTGCCGGCCTTCGCTGACCAGCCGGTTCGCACAATAACCGAGGCCGGCCCGCGATTTTGTGATCAACATCAATCCCTGTGGGAGTGAGCTTGCCCGCGAAGATTGCGCCGCCGATCTTCAGTCGAACATGAACAGCGCATCATTGCTGAACTGCGCCTCGAACCGGCCCGCCGGCATCGGCCGCCCGAACAGATAACCCTGAACCTCGTCGCAGCCATGCTCGCGCAGGAAGTCCAGTTGTTCATGGGTTTCCACACCCTCGGCAATCACCGCCAGATTCAGGCTGTGGGCCATGGCGATGATCGCCCGGGCAATCTGCGCGTCCTGCTCGCCGGACGGCAGGCCGTCGACGAAGGTGCGGTCGATCTTCAGCACGTCGATCGGGAATTGCTTGAGGTAGTTCAGCGATGAGTAACCGGTGCCGAAGTCGTCGACTGCGATGCTCAGGCCGAGGTTCTTCAAACCGGCAAGGATCTGCATCGCTTCGCTGACTTCGCGCATCAGGATACTTTCGGTCAGTTCCAGCTCCAGGCACGCCGGCGGCAGGCCGGTCTCCTTGAGGATGGTGGCGATCCGCGTGCCGAGCTGGCCGTCGGAGAACTGCCGGGCGGAAATGTTCACCGAGACCTTCGGCACGCGCACGCGGCTCTGGTGCCACGTTTTGAGCTGGCGACAGGCTTCGCTGATGACCCAGTCGCCGACGTCCACCACCAGCCCGAGTTCTTCGAGCACCGGAATGAAGTCCCCCGGCGGCACCAGTCCGCGGCGGGGATGACGCCAGCGCAGCAGGGCTTCTGCGCCGGTCAGGCGTTTGCCGTCGCCGCTGAACTGCGGCTGGTAATACAGCACGAATTCGTTCTGCTCCAGGGCGTGGCGCAGATCGCTTTCCAGTTCCAGGCGCTCCAGCGCACTGGCGTTCATGTCGGCCTGATAGAACTGGAAGTTGTTCTTGCCGCGCTCCTTGGCGTGGTACATCGCGGTGTCGGCGTTCTTCATCAACTGGCTGAGTTCGTTGCCGTCCTGCGGGCTCAGGGCGATACCGATGCTGGCGGTGACGAAGAATTCGCGACCCTCCAGCACGAACGGCCGCACCAGACTGCCAAGGATCTGTTCGGCCACGTGGATCGCCCGGTTCAGCGCCATCTCGCGGCTGGAGCGGTGTTGCAGCAGCAGGGTGAATTCGTCGCCGCCCATCCGCGCCACGGTGTCGTCATCGTCGACGCAGGCCAGCAACCGCGTGGCCATGTCCTTGAGCATGCGGTCACCGGCGGCGTGACCGAGGGAGTCGTTGATCGGTTTGAAACGGTCGAGGTCGAGGAACATCAGCACCACCCACGACTTCTGCCGCTCGGCCGATTGCAGCGCGGTGTGCAGACGATCCTGGAACAGCGTGCGGTTCGGCAGGTGGGTCAGGGCGTCGTAGTAGGCGAGGCGGTGGATCCGCTGCTCGCTGGCCTTGCGCTCGCTGATGTCGCTGAAGAAGCACACGTAACTGGCCAGATCGCCCTCGTCATCGAGCACCGCAGTGATGCCGACCCACGCCGGGTAATGCTCGCCATTGCGGCGCTTGAGCCAGACTTCGCCTTCCCAGGTGCTGTGCTGATGCAACTGCTTGAGCACGTAGCGCAGGTGCGCGTCCTGCTGTTCGTCGACGGTCAGCATGTTCGGCAACTGGTCGAGCACTTCGCTGACCGCGTAGCCGCTGACCCGGCTGAACGCCTCGTTGGCCTGGACGATGTAACCGGCCGGGTCGGTGATCAGGATCGCCGAGGTCGAGTGCTCGAAAACCGTGGCCGCCATGCGCAGGTCTTTCTCGGCGCGGCGCTGCTGGCTGATGTCGCGGCCGACCCCGAGCACGCCTTCGAAGGCGCCATGTTCGTCCCACACCAGCACCAGACGCAGTTCGATCGGGATCTTGCGACCGTCGGCGCGCAGGCAGTCGAACAGGAACATCTGGGTCTGCACCTGGCTTCGCAAAGTCACCAGTTGCTCGGGTTTGCCCAGCGCTTTGCTGACCCGATCCATCAGGTGATAGATGCCGCTCAGTTGCTGTGGGTTGGCGATGGTCGATTGCCAGCCGTTCTGGAAAATCCATTCGGCGTCATAACCCAGCACCGCTTGCACCGACGGGCTGACGTAGTTCAGCGACAGCTGGCTGTCGGTGGAGAAAATCACGTCGCTGATGCTTTCGGCGAGCATCCGGTAGCGTTGTTCGCTGTCGCGCAGGGATTCGCTGGCTTCGATCTGCTCGGTGATGTCCTTGGCCACGCCGATGATCCGCGTCACCTGATCGTGCTTGTCCCGGGCCAGCGCCTGTTCACGAATGTCGAAGCGCCGCCATTTGCCGTCGCGATGACGGAAGCGCAGCTGGCATTGCAACAACTGGCTGTAACCGGCGTGACGCTGCATCTGCCGCGAGCGGTGGTAATAGTCGGCGTCTTCCGGGTGCAGAAGGATTTCCCAGAAATACTCGCCCATCTGATGCAGTTCGGTGCGGTTGTAACCGAGGGTCTGGCCGAGGTGGTGGTTGCTGAAGATCATCCGCTGGCTGATCACGTCCTGCACGTACAGGTGATCCGGCACGGTGCGCACCACGTCCGACCAGAAACCTTCGCGCTCCAGCAGCGACAGTTCGATCAGTTTGCGGCTGGTGATGTCGTTGATGCTCAGGATCACGGCCTTGTAGTCGTGCTGCTCCTGCGGCAGGCGCAGCACCAGCCACAGATGCTGGTCGCGGCCATTGATGTCCGGGAGCTTGATTTCCAGTTCCAGCTGCTTTTGCTGCTGGAGCACGGCGTCGAGTACCTGATTGCCGATGGCGCACTGACTTTGCGGCTGGCCGTCGATCAGCAGTTGCCAGGCGTGGTCGCAGGAATTGACGTTGAGCAGTTGCAGCGCGACCTGGTTGACCTCGGTCACCCGCAGTTCGTGGAGCAATTGCTGGCGCTGCGCCGGCTGGTCGAGCCAGGCCTTGAGCTGGTCGCTGGTCTGGATCTGGGCCTTTTCGAAAACCTGCTTGAGCCCCGAAAGATCCAGCACGCACAACGCCACGCCGGTGCCTTCGAAAATATCCTGATAACGCCGACGCCCTTCATGCACCTGACGCTGACGGCGACGCATGTTGAGCAACGCGATAAACGGCAGCAGCGAGAGCGCCAGGCCCAACAGGCATTTGCCGATGAACGCCGGCAGCAGTTGTTCGAGCACATGCTGACGGTCGAACAGGCCACGCAGTTGCCAGTCGCTGCTGCTCAGCGGCACGGTCAGCACGCTGTTGGCCAGATCGTCCGGGGTCAGGACGCTGGTGCTGCCGATGGGCATCGCTTCGTCGCGGCTGATGATCTGATGGTTGATGCGATTCTCCACCAGCCACAGAGGACGGATCCCGGTTTCGCCCTGTTTAGTCAGTGCTTTAAAGAAGGTGGGTGTCAGCCGCAGTGCCCAGTAACCGCGAGTGCTGCCACTGGCCTGATGCAACAGCAGATGCACCACCGAGCCGTCGTCGTCATTGCTGAAGTAATGCGCCTGAGCGCGGCTGCGGCGTACCAGATCGCTGAGGTAATCGGCGTCTTGGCTGTCAGTCGCGCTGTCGCTGAGGATTTTTCCGGAGGGGCTGAGCAGGGCCAGGCTGCGCAGGTCGGGCAGCGACTTCTGAAGTTTGCGCAGCAGCGCCTGCTGTTCGTCGGCCGACTGCGGTTGTTCGACGATCGGTAGCAGGTTGAGGGCGATCTGCGCGTTCAACGCCATGTTCAGGCTGACCTGTGCGGCGAGGTCAGCGGTGTAGTCGATGGTGTACTGGCGCTGGTTTTTCTGGGTTTCGCGCAGTTGATCGAGCAGTTGCCAGAACAGCAGCGCGAGCAGCAACAGCACCAATGTCGCCAGCGCGCCTTTCAATGTTCCGCGCAGGGACGAGCCGGGCGCCGGTTGGGTGCTGCTCACAGAGGCTGGCGGAGTGACGTTGGACAAGCTGTAATCCTGCGGTCTGGCTGGACTGGCGCGACGTGCACTATAAGCCGGACGCCCAAGAGGCGGCTAGCATGCCTTGAGTTGTGGCGAAGTGCCAGCCCCGCTCGGCTGGACTGCCTTCCGTCATTCAGGTAGCTTTGCCGGTTACGCGGGAGCGTTCCAGCTCCTAGACTTTCCGCGCGCACGCATTGATATCTTCCAGTGAACGACGCGCACGGTCTGGCCGGGCATTGCCTGTGTCCCAATCATTCATCAGTCACTGACCCAAGGTTCTCCATGGCTCAATACGTCTTCACCATGCATCGGCTGGGCAAAGTTGTTCCGCCGAAGCGGGAAATCCTGAAAAACATTTCGCTGTCTTTCTTCCCCGGCGCCAAGATCGGCGTACTCGGCCTCAACGGTTCGGGTAAATCCACCCTGCTGAAAATCATGGCCGGCGTCGACACCGAGTTCGAAGGCGAAGCGCGCCCGATGCCGGACCTGAACATCGGTTACCTGCCGCAAGAGCCACAGCTGGATCCGACCAAGACCGTGCGCGAAGTGGTCGAGGAAGCGGTCAGCGTGATCAAGGATGCGCAAGCGCGTCTGGATGAGGTCTACGCCGCTTACGCCGACCCGGACGCCGACTTCGACAAGCTGGCCGCCGAACAGGCCAAGCTCGAAGCGATCCTGCAGGCCAGCGACGGTCACAACCTGGAGCGCCAGCTGGAAGTTGCCGCCGATGCGCTGCGTCTGCCGGCCTGGGACGCCAGGGTCGAACACCTGTCCGGTGGTGAAAAGCGTCGTGTGGCCCTGTGCCGTCTGCTGCTGTCCGCCCCGGACATGCTGCTGCTCGACGAACCGACCAACCACCTGGACGCCGACTCCGTTGCCTGGCTCGAACACTTCCTGCACGACTTCCCGGGCACTGTGGTAGCGATCACGCACGACCGTTACTTCCTGGACAACGTTGCCGGCTGGATTCTGGAACTCGACCGCGGCGCGGGCATTCCTTACGAGGGCAACTACTCGGGTTGGCTGGAAGCCAAGTCCGATCGTCTGGCCCAGGAATCCAAGCAGCAATCGGCTCACGAAAAAGCCATGAAGGAAGAGCTGGAGTGGGTGCGCAAAGGCGCCAAGGCCCGCCAGTCGAAATCCAAGGCTCGTCTGCAACGCTTCGAAGAAATGCAGTCGCAGGAATTCCAGAAGCGTTCGGAAACCAACGAGATCTACATCCCGGCCGGTCCACGCCTGGGCGACAAGGTCATCGAATTCAAGAACGTCACCAAGGGCTACGGCGATCGCGTCCTGATCGACAACCTGTCGTTCTCCATGCCGAAGGGCGCCATCGTCGGCGTGATCGGCGGTAACGGTGCCGGTAAGTCGACCCTGTTCCGCATGCTGATGGGCAAGGAAACCCCGGATTCCGGGAGCATCGAGATCGGCGAAACCGTGCAACTGGCCTGCGTTGACCAGAGCCGCGAAGACCTGGACGGCAGCAAGACCGTGTTCCAGCAGATCTCCGATGGTTCCGACCAGATCCGCATCGGCAACTACGAGATCCCGTCGCGTACCTACGTCGGTCGCTTCAACTTCAAGGGCGGCGATCAGCAGAAGTTCGTCAAGGACCTGTCCGGTGGTGAGCGCGGTCGTCTGCACCTGGCGCTGACCCTGAAGGAGGGCGGCAACGTCCTGCTGCTCGACGAACCGTCCAACGACCTCGACGTTGAAACCCTGCGTTCCCTGGAAGAAGCCCTGCTGGACTTCCCGGGCGCCGCCATTGTGATCTCTCACGATCGGTGGTTCCTTGACCGCGTCGCGACTCACATCCTGGCGTACGAAGACGACTCGCAAGCAGTGTTCTTCGAGGGCAACTACACCGAGTACGAAGCCGATCGCAAAAAGCGCCTCGGCGAAGCAGCGGCCCAGCCACACCGGGTACGCCACAAGAAACTGGCCTGATTACGGGTTGGTTGCATGAAAAAGCGGAGCCTTCGGGCTCCGCTTTTTTTTGCCTGCAATGCAGACTGTTTTATAGCGTGTGTACTATTTGTTTTCATAAATGCGACATTTTTGTCTGTTGCTGTGTACATATCGTTTGTTACAGTCCGGCTCAATCTCCTCCAACGACAACAAATCTGCCGAGACTTTTCCCATGATCGAATCCGTCGAATCCTTCCTCGCCCGTCTGAAAAAACGCGATCCGGATCAACCCGAATTCCACCAGGCCGTCGAAGAAGTCCTGCGCAGCCTGTGGCCGTTTCTCGAAGCCAATCCGCACTATCTGACCTCGGGGATTCTGGAGCGTATCTGTGAGCCGGAGCGGGCGGTGGTGTTCCGGGTGTCGTGGGTCGACGATCAGGGCAAGGTCCAGGTCAATCGCGGTTTCCGCATCCAGATGAACAGCGCCATCGGCCCTTACAAGGGCGGTTTGCGTTTCCATCCTTCGGTGAATCTGGGCGTGTTGAAATTCCTCGCCTTCGAGCAGACCTTCAAGAATTCCCTGACCTCGCTGCCCATGGGCGGAGGCAAGGGTGGCTCGGACTTCGATCCGAAGGGCAAGAGCGACGCCGAAGTCATGCGTTTTTGCCAGGCATTCATGAGCGAGCTGTACCGCCACATCGGTGCCGACGTGGACGTCCCGGCCGGTGATATCGGTGTCGGCGCGCGGGAGATCGGGTTCCTGTTCGGCCAGTACAAACGCCTGAGCAACCAGTTCACCAGCGTGCTGACCGGCAAGGGCATGACCTACGGCGGCAGCCTGATCCGCCCGGAGGCCACCGGTTTCGGTTGCGTGTACTTCGCCGAGGAAATGCTCAAGCGCCGCGAGCAGACCGTCGAAGGCAAACGCGTGGCGATCTCCGGTTCCGGCAACGTCGCGCAGTACGCAGCCCGCAAGGTGATGGATCTGGGCGGCAAGGTGATTTCCCTCTCCGACTCCGAAGGCACGCTGTATTGCGAGGCGGGCCTGAGCGAAGAACAGTGGCTGGCGCTGCTGGAACTGAAGAACGTCAAGCGCGGACGGATCAGCGAATTGGCTTCCGCCTTCGGCCTGGAGTTCCGCGCCGGTCAATTGCCATGGTCGTTGCCGTGCGACATCGTGCTGCCATGCGCAACCCAGAACGAACTCGACGCCGAAAGCGCCCGCACCTTGCTGCGCAACGGCTGCGTCTGCGTGGCCGAAGGCGCGAACATGCCGACCACCCTTGAGGCTGTGGATATCTTTATCGAGGCCGGGATTCTGTTCGCGCCGGGCAAGGCCTCGAATGCCGGCGGCGTGGCGGTCAGCGGGCTGGAGATGTCGCAGAACGCCATGCGCCTGCTGTGGACGGGCGGCGAGGTGGACAGCAAGTTGCACGGGATCATGCAGTCGATCCACCACGCCTGTGTGCACTACGGCGAGGAAAACGGCCGGATCAACTACGTCAAAGGCGCGAACATCGCCGGCTTCGTCAAAGTCGCCGACGCGATGCTCGCCCAAGGCGTGGTTTAAGCAACGGGGCTCAAGAGCGCTCGATGCGGATCACTTCAATCAGCTGATCACCGGCCGGGCGCTGCCACAGCACTTCATCGTTGAGCCGCGCGCCAAGCAGCGCACGGCCCAGCGGTGAGGCCCAGTTGATCAGGCCGTTGGCGGCATCGGCCTGGTCTTCACCGACCAGTTGCACCCGGCGCTCGGTGCCGTGTTCGTCGGCGTAGGTCACCCAACTGCCGATCTGCACCTTGTCGTTCGACGTCGGGGCCGGTGCGACCTGAGCGCTGGCGACCCGTTGATTGAAATAACGCAAATCCCGTTCGAGATCGGCCAGTCGTTGTTTGTCGGCCTGTTCGCCCTTGGCGGATTGTTCGGCGTGCAGGCTTTGCAGTTCGGCGAGTTTCGCCTGCAACTGGGCAAGTCCTTGCGGCGTGACGTAGTTGGGCTGGGTGCTGACCTGCCGTTCGACCGGCTGATCGGCTTGCGCAGCGGCGTTGTCTTCGTTGACGAAAGCGCGACTCATGGTGGGCTCCTGTTATAGCCGTTGGGCCATGGTCGCAGGCAAAAGGTTTCGCTGGATGTCTGGAAGCGACCTACTGCGAACGATAAGCCCGCGCTGCGCCCTGATCCTTCTCCTGCTGCCAGGCGCGTTCGCGTTCGTCCCAGTGTTCGTTGCGATACTGTTCGCGGTCCTTGTTTTCCAGCATCGCCTGACACTGCCGGAAGCCGTCGCTCCAGCCTTCGGCGTATTGCTTGTCCTTGAGATAACGCGGCACGTTCTTGCGAAACTCGCCGCTGATCGAGCCGGCGGCCTGGCGACCGCTGATGCAACCGTCATCGAAACCGTCAGCGAACGCCGGTGGATAACCCTTGGCAATCAGATCTTCGTGGGTGCTCTGACAGCCACCCAGCAACAGCAACACGCCCGCAAAAAACACACACCGCCACATCACACTCTCCCGGGCCGTCAAACGGCTGATAAGGAAAGTCTAGAAGCGGATTCGTCGATGGGTCGTGAAAGAAAGATCAAAACCTCAGTAGTGATACCACTTCACTTCCAGCATCACTTCGGTCTCCGGCGTGGCCAGATGGCTGAACTCACGCTGGGCGCTCAGGCGCAGGCCGAGGTTGCGCGACAATTCCCACTGTTGGTTCAGACTCAGGCTGCGGCGCACTTCACCGTTGAAGAAGTAATCGCCTTTGGCCTCCAGGCTAAGATTGCCCAACGGGTTTTTCCACAGCACGCCGGTATTGAAACCGCCTGCGGGGGAAACGAACTCGGCGAAATCATTGTTGTGTTCAACGCGCACCGTGCCGAGGGCGAACCCCAGCACATCGTCACCCAACGCCCAGGTGCCGCCACCGCCACCGTTGACGTGGCTGACCAACGTCTCGTCGTCATGCTTGCCCGGCACCCGTTCAAGACCACCGGTGACTTGCCACGACAACGGCTGCAACAGCGCGTTGCGCGGCGTCAGCGAGCGGATGGTCGCCAGATCCAGTTGCTGGAATTGCCAGTGATTACCTTCGTACTGGCGCAGCTTCATCTGCAGGATTTCGATCTGCGCGCCGAGGGGGAAACTCTCGGCGTTGTCGTTGAGGTCGTGATAGGCCATGCGCAAGCCGTACTCACCGAAAGCACGGTCACCGCGAGTGCCGAGACCGGCCTGCCAGGTGCGCGATTCATGGCCGTCTTCGGGCAGGCCTGGTTGTGGAATTTGCAGCTCTGGCGCCGGGTTCTTGTTGATCGCTCGTAGCAGTTCGAAGCTGCGCTGGGCTCGCTGTGGATCACGTTCCTGGCCGTTGGCGCGGTAGCGCTCCAGCCGATACGCGGCGTCGATGATCAGCGCTTGCCGGTCCCGGGGCAGGGCCTTGAAGGCCGGGTCCTGCAATTGCTGTTGATCGGTGCTGACTTTCAGCACCCAGTCCTGTTCTTCGCCGCTCAGCGGCTCGGCGCGGCTGAGCAGTTCGCGCTCGCGGGACGGGCGATATTCAATGTGCTCGACCAGCCCGGCTTCTTTCACCGCTTTGACGGTGTCGGTGGGGATCGCCGTCAGCGGGAATTGCTCGGTCAGGCGCAGGCTCGGGCGCGCCACCTGCAACAGTTCAAGCAGGCGATAGGAGCAGTTTTCATCGAAGAAGAAGTAATCGAACTGGATCTGCTTCAACTCCCACACATGCTCGACCATTCGCGCGGTTTCGGCTTGCGTCAGATTGAGCCGGTACTCCCACAGGTCGCGGTTTTCCAGGCTGCGGTATTCCGAGAGTTTTTCCTGGTAGGGCACCAGCGCGAACAATCCCGGATAACCGCCCATCAGGCCTTTCCAGGCGTACAGGATGCTGTTGTCCGAGCCTTCGATGTAGGCGCCGAAGTTGATCGCGTAACTGAGCAACGAAGTCTTGTCGCTTTGCACGTCGGCCTGGTCGATGCGCAGCAGGGTATGGCCGAACATCGACGACGGGCTGTTGAGATAGGCCGCCGGGAAAATCATCACTGCGCTGTGGGGCGAGACGTCCTTGAACCATTTCTTGAATTCGGCGCAGTCCGGCGTCGGCAGGTCGGTCAGGTTGAGTTGATCTTTCAGCCAGCGGGTGCGTGCCGGGTAGACGCACTGGGCGTGTTGCTCACCGAGACTGGCGGGGGCGTACAGCGCTTGCACGGTAGCGGCCAGCTCATGGTCGGGGTGTTCGTTGCCGTCGGGGGCGAGGAAGAATTTTTTGTCGCTGACGTAGCTGCGCCAGCCACCGAGCTTGGCGGTTTCGTAATGACCGAGGGAAATCCAGAAGCGGTCGTTGGCCAGTTGCTGCAAACGTTGAGGGTCGATGTGGGGCGCGGCGGACAGCGGGGCGCAGACACACAGCGCCAGCCAGGCAAGGCGTTTGAGCATAAATGGCAACTTAAGTCGAAAGAAACAAAGACCCAAGGAGGGCGGGCCGAAAAAATAAAACCCGCTTCCCGAAGGAAGCGGGTGGGTCGAGCTTAAGCCTGAGTCGCGTACTTGGCCAGACGTGGGTCTGCCTTCAGAACGGCCAGGGTGTTGGTATGCACGTCTTCAGCGGTCACGTCAGCCTTGCTGAAGATCTGCTGGAAGTGCTCGTGAGTGACAGCAGCGAAGTGCGCACGGTCTTCCGGCGCCACGCCCAGTACCACGGCATAGGTCGTCAGCGCTTCGCCGTTGCCTTTTGCCATGTCTTCGGACAGCTCGTTCATCATGCCATTCATGGCAAACCAGGATTTGCCGCCATAGGTCAGCGAAGCGTTGGTGGAGCAACCGTTGGTGCCGGACGTCATGCCGAACGTGGCGTTACCGGAAGTGCCGTTAGTGGTGGATGCCAGGAAGTGAGCCGGGGTGCCACGCTGACCTTCGAACAGCATGTTGCCCCAACCGCAATCCGGGCCGCCTGGAGCTTGCGCCATTGCGTTGATGGATACAGCGGTGAAGAGAGTACCGAGAAGAATCCGTTTCATAGCTTTGTTCTCTTTATGTGCATACCAATGGACAGGGTTCTGGCCCCCCAAGCTCTGTACGAAACAGATCCAAACGAAGCCAGTGGGCCGGTATTAGTTCCAGCCGCGCAGTTTGGAGTTTAGGCACGTTCCCGGGGTTCCGTGATTTTTTAAGAAAGATTTGGCGATACCCCCGGTTTCACGGGGGCTGCGTCAAGGTCGGCCGGTTGTCTATGCTTTGTCGTGTGGCGCGCCTTGCCAGTGGGGCTCGGGCAGCGCCAGAATGCCGCTATCTGCCCCGCCTGATTGTTAAGGAAGCCCGATGCCTGATCCTGTTGCTGCCAGCTTGCGTCTAGCGCCCGAAGCGCTGACCCGTCCGTTTTCCGCTGAACAGTTCAGCTTCACTACCACCAATGATCTGGAGCCCTTTCGCGGTGTGCTCGGCCAGGAACGTGCGGTCGAAGCCTTGCAGTTCGGTGTGGCCATGCCACGCCCCGGTTACAACGTGTTCGTCATGGGCGAGCCCGGCACCGGCCGGTTCTCGTTCGTCAAACGCTACCTTAAGGCCGAAGGCAAACGCCTGCAGACCCCGGCGGACTGGGTCTACGTCAACAATTTCGATGAGCCGCGCGAGCCCCGTGCCCTGGAACTGCCATCGGGCACTGCCGGTGCTTTTATCGGCGACATCAACGGCCTGATCGACAACCTGCTGGCGACCTTTCCTGCGGTGTTCGAACACCCGTCCTACCAGCAGAAAAAGAGCGCCATCGACCGCGCCTTCAACCAGCGCTATGACAAGGCACTGGATGTCATCGAACGTCTGGCTTTGGAAAAAGACGTCGCCCTGTACCGTGACAGCAGTAACATCGCCTTCACCCCGATGCTCGAAGGCAAGGCGCTGGACGAAGCCGAGTTCGCCCAATTGCCGGAAGCCGAGCGCGAACGTTTTCACGACGACATCTCCGGCCTCGAAGAACGCCTGAACGAAGAACTCGCCAGCCTGCCGCAATGGAAGCGCGAGTCGAGCAACCAGTTGCGTCAGCTCAACGAAGAAACCATCACCCTGGCGTTGCAGCCCTTGCTCGCACCGCTGTCGGAAAAGTACGCGGAAAACGCGGCCGTCTGCGGCTATCTGCAAGCGATGCAGGTCTATCTGCTGAAAACCGTGGTCGAGCAACTGGTCGATGACAGCAAGACCGACGCCGTCGCGCGCAAGCTGCTGGAAGAGCAATACGCCCCCAGCCTGGTGGTCGGCCATCCGGCCAGCGGCGGTGCGCCGGTGGTGTTCGAGCCGCATCCGACCTACGAAAACCTGTTCGGCCGTATCGAGTACACCACCGATCAAGGCGCGCTCTACACCACCTATCGCCAGCTGCGTCCGGGTGCGTTGCACCGTGCAAACGGTGGTTTCCTGATCCTTGAAGCAGAAAAAATGCTCGGCGAGCCGTTCGTGTGGGATGCGCTCAAGCGCGCCCTGCAATCGCGCAAGCTGAAGATGGAGTCGCCGCTGGGCGAGATGGGCCGTTTCGCCACCATGACGCTCAACCCGCAGCACATTCCGCTGCAGGTCAAAGTGATCATCATCGGTGCCCGTCAGCTGTATTACACGCTGCAGGACCTCGATCCGGACTTCCAGGAGATGTTCCGCGTTCTGGTGGACTTCGACGAAGACATCCCGATGGTCGACGAAAGCCTGGAGCAGTTCGCCCAGTTGCTGAAAACCCGCACTTCGGAAGAGGGCATGGCGCCGCTGACCGCCGACGCGGTGGCGCGCCTGGCGACTTACAGTGCGCGTCTGGCCGAACACCAGGGGCGTTTGTCGGCGCGGATCGGCGATCTGTTTCAGTTGGTCAGCGAGGCGGATTTCATCCGGCATCTGGCCAACGATGAAATGACCGACGCCGGCCACATCGAGCGTGCGCTCAAGGCCAAGGCCACTCGCACCGGTCGGGTGTCGGCGCGGATTCTCGACGACATGCTGGCGGGGATCATCCTGATCGATACCGATGGGGCGGCGGTCGGCAAGTGCAACGGGCTGACGGTGCTCGAAGTCGGTGACTCGGCGTTCGGTGTGCCGGCGCGGATTTCCGCCACGGTGTACCCGGGCGGCAGCGGCATCGTCGACATCGAACGTGAGGTCAACCTCGGCCAGCCGATCCACTCCAAGGGCGTGATGATTCTTACCGGGTATCTGGGCAGCCGTTACGCCCAGGAATTCCCGCTGGCGATTTCCGCGAGCATCGCGCTGGAGCAATCCTACGGCTACGTCGATGGCGACAGTGCGTCGCTGGGCGAGGCGTGCACGCTGATTTCGGCGTTGTCGAAAACCCCGCTCAAGCAATGCTTCGCGATCACCGGCTCGATCAACCAGTTCGGTGAAGTGCAGGCGGTGGGCGGGGTCAACGAGAAGATCGAAGGCTTCTTCCGTCTCTGCGAAGCGCGCGGGCTGACGGGCGAGCAGGGCGCGATCATTCCGCAGGCCAACGTCGCCACCTTGATGCTCGATGAGAAGGTGCTGGCAGCGGTGCGTGCCGGGCAGTTCCACGTTTACGCGGTGCGTCAGGCCGACGAAGCGTTGAGCCTGCTGGTGGGCGAGCCGGCCGGTGAGCCGAACGAACAGGGCGAATTTCCGGAAGGCAGCGTCAACGCGCGGGTGGTGGAGCGTCTGCGGGTGATTGCCGAGATGATCAGCGAAGAGGATCTGAAGGAGGCCGAGAAGGAACTGGCGCAGGAGGCGCTGGCGGAGGCCAAACCGGCCTGAGTCAGCGGCAGTCAAAAAAACGGGAGTCTTGGCTCCCGTTTTTGTTTTGTCGCGAACGTCGGCAAAAGTGCCATCACTCTGGCGTCAATATTCACACAATGACCATTCGGCGCCTTCTGGTTCTGGGCGGCTTGCGCGGCGGACTTTTCTTCTATTCTCTGCTCAAGGACATCGACAGTATCACTGGATCGAAACAGCTCTTCAGCAAGGGCTGAACACCGGCTTTACCGAGGGTCGCCGCCATGTCGCGCAACCTCTGCCTCACCCGTCAATGCCTGGGTCTCGTGACCCGTATCGAATGCGCCATCAAGCCGTTGGCCGGCGATAACGGCATGTGGACATTGCTCTTCGCCGCCGGCATGGCTGGTGAACAACCTTCCGCCATCAAAGCCCAGGGCCCGTTTCACGGGCCGATCGCCGCCGAGTCGATTCTCGACACCATCGTTGAAAGCCTGACGATGCACGGCTATGAGCTGGCCAATGATCCACAGATCTGGTCGTTGCATCTGCAGGCGCAGTTGCGGCAGATCAACGGTGGGCGCGGACGCAGTATCGGCACTTTCGATCACTAGAGTGCCGATCATCAGCGCCGATCAGGGTGCAGCGCCCTGGGTCTGCGCCTTGTCGAGTTTGACCTCAAAGCCGTATTGCACGGTGGCGAGGTCGGTTCGCTGGTAGGTTTCCACGTGCGTCGGACGGCCATAGAAATAATGCACGCCGAATAACGCCGGCCCTTCCGCGCTCGCGTCGTGGCTGACCGACAGAATCTGCTTCAGGTAATGACCGCTGTCGTCCTTGACGAAGAAGCGCCATTCGTTGGCCGGGTATCGCTTCAAATCCACCACCAACGCGTTGTTCCTGATTTCCAGACCTTTGGGCAGGGCCTTGGCTTCATAAGCCTGTTTGTCCACCGTGGCCAGGAACAACGGCATCGAGCCGACGGCAATCGCCGGGGTTTCCGGGAACAGGTTCAGGTCGTAGGTGATGGTCGCCTGTAGTGGATCGACCTGGTATGCCTCGGGCGGCAGCTCGATGGGCTCGTCGAGTTTGCCGTTGTGCTTTTCAGTGAAGAACGTCACCGGGCTTTCGCCGGGGCTGAAGTCGTCGCCGAGCATTTCATCATTGAAGGTTTTGCGGTGGTCGAATTCGATGCGCGCGGCGCTTGGTTCTTCAACCGACTGGCGGATATGAACGCCGCTTTTCAGCTGTTCTTCAGTCAGGGACGCGCCTTTGAGCCATTCGGGAGCCTGATCGTCGTAGACAGTGATCGGCAGGTCGAGCGGCTGCACGGCTTTTTCCGTGGTATGCGGATCGAATTCGCGCACCGGCAGGTCCAGCGCCTTGCGGGTGACGGTCGCCTCGGAAAAATCCAGCAGGCTGACTTCGAGGGTGTCGATCGGGCCGTTGAAGTACACCTTGTTGTAGTGGTGCGGATGCTGTTGCTCAAAGGCCTGTTGTTCATCGTCCAGCTTTTTTTCCAGCGCCTCGCTCCAGGCTTTTTGCTGCTGCAGGTACGCCAACTGCTTTTGATAGAACGCCACCTGCTCGGGGTTTTCGTTGATGGCGCCGGCACGCACCAGATATTGGCCCGTCGAGTCGCGGGCCTGAACGATCAACGGATTGAGCCGGGTGTTGGCGACTTCCGGGGCGAGCGGCAGCTGGTTGCTGAACTCGAGTTCGGCGTAGTGCGTGTCCAGTTTCAGCAGGGTCACGCTGAGGTTGCCGTCGGAGCGGGTCTGGCCGACGTCCTTTTTGTCCAGGTTGAAACTGTGCAGGCGTTTCGGGGCGATGACTTCCACCTGGCCTTGCAGGCTGACCGGGCGCGGCAGGTTCTTCTTGTCGACATTCAGCCCTTCGATGAACGGGTAGGTGACGGTCAGGTCATCGGGGTTGGTGACGTTGGAGCTGGACGGACTCAACTGAATGCCCGGATCGGTCTCCGACCATTCCGGCTGATAGGCGATGATCCGTTTGTTGCTCAGGGTCACCGAATGCCATTCCACGCCATGGGGGAACAGAAAACCGCCGGGGATGTTGAGCACGAAGGGGAACACCGGCTGCAGGTCGGTGAGGTAATCGGAACTGGAGTCCTTGTGCAGCACGAACAGGCCATTGATGAACGTGTCGACCAGCGCCTGGGGTGTTGGGTAATGCCTGAGCACGCCGAGAGCGTCCTCGCCGTATTCGGTGCGGGGCGGTTTGTTGTCGAGCTTCTGTTGTGCGCGTTCAAGCAACAGCAGCGAACCGCCGAGTTCGGTCACGGCGTCCTTGAGTTTCGGGTCGGTGATGGCGTCCAGCGATTGCTCGAACCGCGCAGTCTTTTCTTCGAGGCTGACGGCGGGTTTTTCATCGCCGGGCGAACACCCGCCAAGCAATATGGCGAGACAAATTCCGGCAGTCGTTATCGGCAATCGCACATCCATTTCCAGTCGTCCTGTCCACTGTCGCTGGGCTGTCAATGGTTTGGACACTAGCAGAAAAACTTTGACACACACACGCAGGTGGCGGATTTCCGGGCGGTTTCTGGCTGTCATGGGCGGCTGGTATACTCGCCGCCGATTTCAACCCTTCTTGTGTGAGAGTCAATGGAACGCTTTATCGAAAATGCAATGTACGCCACGCGCTGGCTGCTGGCGCCGATCTACATCGGGCTGTCCCTGGGGCTGCTGGCGCTGGCATTGAAATTCTTCCAGGAAGTGTTTCATGTCATTCCCAATGTCTTCTCCATGGCCGAGTCCGAGCTGATTCTGGTGCTGCTGTCGCTGATCGACATGGCGCTGGTCGGTGGCTTGCTGGTGATGGTGATGATTTCCGGCTACGAGAACTTCGTGTCCGAGCTGAACATCGATGAAGGCAAGGAAAAGCTCAGCTGGCTGGGCACCATGGACTCCTCGTCACTGAAGATGAAAGTGGCGGCGTCGATCGTGGCGATCTCCTCGATCCACCTGCTGCGGATCTTCATGGATGCCAAGAATGTCGATCCCGAACACCTGATGTGGTACGTGATCATTCACATGACCTTCGTGATTTCGGCGTTCGCCATGGGTTATCTGGACAAGCTCACCAAGCACTGATGCGCTGTCGTTGGCTGTAACAAAACCGCCCGTCTGTTGCGAAACAGACGGGCGGTGTCGTTTGTGGCTTGTACTTTGTTCGGCCGAGGCATATCCCTGTAGGTCTCAAGGCTTGCCACCGCGTGAGGTGCGTTCATGAACCTGCAAGAACTGAATGCGTTTGCCGTCGCCAGAAAGGTCGACGAACTGAACCTGATCTCCATGGAAGGCGGAATCTATCTGCTTGAAGCCCGGATGCATGGTGCGGCGTACCCGCTGAGCGATGCGCAGGGAAAAATGCTGACACTGCGTTCGGTCGAGCATGCCCGGGATGTGCTGCATAACTTTCCGATGCTGCCGTTCAACCTGGTGCACACCTCGGTGCACGATGAAATGTGCGGTCTTGGCGCCAGTGCCGAAGAAAGCCTGAAGGTGCCGCTGGCCTGGCGGTCCGCACTGTAGGCCCAGGGGCCTGATCATTGCCGGAACATCTGTGCTAGTCTGCTCGCCCTTTTGGTTCCGGGCGCGCCGGGACGCGCTGTGTACGCACGGCGTGTTCCGAGGCCGTCCGCACAGCGGAGCAGTGTCATGTCCGAAGTAAATCTGTCCACCGACGAAACCCGCGTCAGCTACGGTATCGGCCGTCAGCTGGGTGACCAGCTGCGCGACAACCCGCCACCGGGTGTCAGCCTGGACGCCATCCTGGCCGGTCTGACCGACGCATTCGCCGGCAAGGAAAGCCGTGTCAGCCAGGAAGCCATGTCCGCCAGCTTCAAGGTGATCCGCGAGATCATGCAAGCTGAAGCCGCTGCCAAGGCTGAAGCCGCCGCAGGCGAAGGTCTGGCATTCCTGGCTGAAAACGCCAAGAAAGAAGGCATCACGACTTTGGCATCCGGCCTGCAGTTCGAAGTGCTGACTCAGGGTGAAGGCGCCAAGCCATCCCGTGAAGACACCGTGCGTACTCACTACCACGGCACACTGATCGACGGCACTGTGTTCGACAGCTCCTACGAGCGCGGCCAGCCGGCTGAATTCCCGGTCGGTGGCGTTATCGCGGGCTGGACCGAAGCCCTGCAACTGATGAATGCCGGCAGCAAATGGCGTCTGTACGTGCCGAGCGAACTGGCTTACGGCGCTCAAGGCGTTGGCAGCATCCCGCCGCACAGCGTTCTGGTATTTGACGTCGAGCTGCTCGAGGTTCTGTAATCCCGTTACCCTGCACAAGCGTGGCTTGTGCAGGGTTTCTCCGCGTTTTTCATACTTCGATCTTGTTGTGCAGTTCACTGGTCGGGCGCAAGGCCCGGGCATAGCAGAACAGGAACAGATTGCGCACCAGCTCCTTGAGCACCAATGGCTCGCTGGAACTCAGGCCGCTGACGTCCAGATCCCCTTGATCCTGCAACTCGTGCAGGGCTTCTTCTTCCAGTACGGCACAGACTTCACCGGTTTCCCGATGCAGGATTCTGAGGTACGGGTGCGGGCGATCCAGCCAGGCGTCGATCAAATAAGTCATGGGTCTCATCTCCATTGAAAGGGTTTCAATGAGAATAATTCTTATTCGTCAAATAGCAAGCGCCTATTGGCGGTTTGTGATTTTTTGCGGGTAAAGATTGCGTAAGGTCAAAACAGCTGGCGTTTGGCTATCGCGAGGATTTGCTGGGGATTGCGGGGGAGGGTGAAGCTCCATCCCACGGCGGGCGCGGGATGGAAGACAGCAGACTCAGACTTTTCTGACGAACTCGGATTTGAGTTTCATCGGGCCGATGCCGTCGATCTTGCAGTCGATGTCGTGATCGCCATCGCACAGGCGGATGTTCTTGACCTTGGTGCCGACCTTGACCACCAGCGAGGTGCCTTTGACCTTCAGGTCCTTGATCACGGTGATGGTGTCGCCGTCTTGCAGGACGTTACCGACCGAATCTTTCTTCACGGCATCATCGGACGTCACTTCGGCTTCACCGCCGGCAGACCACTCGTGGGCGCACTCCGGGCACACCAGTTGGGTGCCGTCTTCGTAGGTGTATTCGGAATTGCATTTCGGGCAGGGTGGCAACGTGCTCACTAAGGCTCCTTGGAGAGGGGATCGCTAAAAGTCGCACATTGTATAGGGTTTTAACCGCTGATGGCAGGCAACAAAAAACCGCAGGCTCCAACGGAGGCTGCGGTTTTTTGATGACGCGATGCTGATCAGTGCGTGCGGGCGACCGCGAACTCGCTCAGCTCAACCAGTGCATCGCGGTAATCGCTGGCCGGCAGCGCGTCGAGGCACTTGATCGCGCGAGCCACGTAATCACGGGCCAGTTGCGCGGTGTATTCCAGCGAACCGGAGGCTTCCACGGCGATACGGATGCTTTCCAGGTCTTCGATCCCGCCTTTCTGGATCGCCTGGCGTACCAGTGCGGCTTGCTCCGGCGTGCCTTCGCGCATGGTGTAGATCAGCGGCAGGGTCGGCTTGCCTTCGGCCAGATCGTCACCGACGTTCTTGCCCAGGGTTTCGGCGTCGCCCTTGTAGTCGAGCAGGTCGTCGACCAGCTGGAACGCAACGCCCAGGTGATCACCGAAAGTGCGCAGGGCTTCGCTCTGCTCGGCGGTCGCGCCAGCCAGTGCTGCGGCGCTGTGTGTCGAAGCCTCGAAGAGCATCGCGGTCTTGCCGCGGATGACTTCCATGTAGGTTTCTTCGGTGGTGCTGGCGTCGCGAACCTTGGACAGTTGCAGCACTTCGCCTTCGGCGATGATGCGCGTGGCCTGGGACAGGATTTTCATCACCGGCATCGAGCCCAGTTCGACCATCATCTCGAACGAGCGCGAGTACAGGAAGTCGCCGACCAGCACGCTCGGGGCGTTGCCCCACATGGCGTTGGCGGTCGAACGGCCACGGCGCATGCCGGACATGTCGACCACGTCGTCATGCAGCAGGGTGGCGGTGTGCAGGAATTCGATGGTAGCGGCCAGCAGGCGCATGTCGTCGCCTTCGCGACCCAGGGCCTTGCCGCACAGCAGCACCAATAAAGGACGCAGGCGTTTGCCGCCGGCCGACGTGATGTAATCGCCGATTTTCGATACCAGCGGCACTCGGGAAGTCAGCTGCTTCTTGATGATGCCGTCGACGGCGCTAAAATCGTCCGCCACCGCGCGGTAGAAAGCTTGGGGTTGCATCAGCGACAGGTGCTCCAGAAGGGTTGCGCGGCATGCTAGGACCCACGTCCGGGCCTGTCAAGGCGCGATGGACGGCCCCTTGCATGACTTCGAAGGCTTGCGTACAATCGCGCACCCTGAACTTCCTGGGCAGCACCTGCCTTACGCAATTGCACTTGGGCCGTTCCAGCCCCATGCAGCCATGCCAGCCAATACCTCTTCTTATAAAGAGCTGGGTGAGCAGGATTATCGGAGAAATACCATGTACGCAGTAATCGTTACCGGCGGTAAGCAATACAAGGTCGCTGAAGGTGAATACCTGAAGATCGAAAAACTGGAAGTCGCCACTGGCGAATCCGTGACTTTTGACCGCGTTCTGTTGGTCGCCAACGGCGACGACGTGAACATCGGCGCACCTGTTGTTGCTGGCGCAACCGTCAAGGCTGAAGTGATCTCCCAAGGTCGTCACGATAAAGTCCGCATCATCAAGTTCCGTCGCCGTAAGCACCACATGAAGCGTATGGGCCACCGCCAGTGGTTCACCGAGATCAAAATCACCGGTATTCAGGCTTAATTACAGCCTAATTCCTCACTAGGAGAATTGAACTCATGGCACACAAAAAAGCTGGTGGTAGTACCCGTAACGGTCGCGACTCAGAAGCCAAACGCCTTGGCGTGAAGATGTATGGCGGCCAGGTCATCAAGGCCGGCAACATCATCGTGCGTCAGCGCGGCACCCAATTCCACGCTGGCTACGGCGTTGGCATGGGTAAAGATCACACCCTCTTCGCGAAAATCGAAGGCGTGATCAAGTTTGAAGTAAAAGGCGCCTTCGGTCGTCGTTACGTGAGCGTTGTCGCAGCCTAACTGCGAGAGTGCTGGAGAAGCCCTGTCTTGCGACGGGGCTTTTTCGTTTGTGGGGTGAGTCTCTTGCAAAGCTGTTTGTATGGGCTGCCGGCGTGCGATGCAGGTCGTGGATTGGGGTCGCTGCGCTCATTTTTGCAAGAGTCTTATGTCTTGATTGTTTTTCGGCTCGTCCGTACGGCGAGAGGCGTTGGTTATGAAGTTTGTTGATGAAGTATCGATCCGCGTAAAGGCTGGTGACGGCGGCAATGGCTGCATGAGTTTCCGTCGGGAAAAGTTCATTGAAAACGGCGGTCCGAACGGTGGTGACGGCGGTGATGGCGGTTCCATCTTCATGATGGCCGACGAAAACCTGAATACCCTGGTTGACTACCGTTACACCCGGCACTTCGATGCCGAGCGTGGCTCCAACGGCGGCAGCACCGACTGCACCGGCAAGAAGGGTGAAGACCTGATCCTGCGCGTGCCGGTCGGCACCACCGTGATCGATTCCGCCACCCAGGAAGTCATTGGCGACCTGACCAAGGCTGGTCAGAAGCTGATGGTGGTTCAGGGCGGCTGGCACGGTCTGGGTAACACCCGTTTCAAATCCAGTACCAACCGTGCACCGCGTCAGACTACGCCGGGCAAGCCGGGCGAGCAGCGCGACCTGAAGCTGGAAATGAAGGTTCTGGCCGATGTCGGTCTGCTGGGCCTGCCGAACGCCGGTAAAAGTACCTTTATCCGTTCGGTGTCGGCTGCCAAGCCGAAAGTCGCCGATTACCCGTTCACCACTCTGGTGCCGAACCTCGGTGTGGTCAGTGTTGACCGCTGGAAGAGTTTCGTCATTGCCGACATTCCGGGTCTGATCGAAGGTGCTTCCGACGGTGCCGGCCTGGGGATCCGTTTCCTCAAGCACCTGGCGCGTACTCGTCTGTTGCTGCACCTCGTGGACATGGCGCCGCTGGATGAAAGCAGTGCGCCGGACGCCGCTGAAGTGATCGTCAACGAGCTGATCAAGTTCAGTCCGTCGCTGGCCGAGCGTGATCGCTGGCTGGTGCTGAACAAGTGCGACCAGATCCTCGAAGAAGAGCACGAAGCGCGGGTCAAGGAAATCGTTGATCGTCTGGAGTGGACCGGTCCGGTCTACGTGATTTCGGCCATTGCCAAAGAAGGCACCGAGCGCCTGACGCGCGACATCATGCGCTACCTGGAGGATCGTGCCGATCGCCTGGCCAATGATCCGGCCTACAAGGAAGAGCTGGCCGATCTCGATCAGCGCATCGAAGACGAAGCCCGTGCGCAGTTGCAGGCGCTGGATGACAAGCGTGCCCTGCGTCGCAGTGGCGTGAAGTCGGTTCACGACATCGGCGACGATGATTGGGACGAAGAAGATGTGGATGACGAAGACGGTCCGGAAATCATTTACGTGCGTGACTGATTCGTTGCAGTAAACTTAAGCGCCGCTCAATCGAGCGGCGTTTTAGTATCTGGAAATCGATTGTTGGTCACGAAGAATCACGAATAACGTCACGGGCAGAGCCAGGTCGCGCTGCCCTCAAGCTAAGGTTGAAGATGATGCGGAGCAAGGTGACAGGTGCGCAGCGTTGGGTCGTGAAGATCGGCAGCGCTTTGCTGACAGCGGATGGCAAAGGGCTGGATCGCGCGGCAATGGGTGTCTGGGTCGAGCAGATGGTGGCTCTGCATGAGGCTGGCGTCGAGCTGGTGCTGGTGTCCTCCGGGGCGGTGGCGGCAGGCATGAGTCGCCTGGGCTGGACTGCGCGACCCAGTGCGATGCACGAGCTCCAGGCCGCTGCCGCAATCGGCCAGATGGGCTTGGTGCAGGCCTGGGAATCGAGCTTTGCCGAGCATGGCCGGCACACCGCGCAGATTCTTCTGACTCACGACGACCTGTCCGATCGCAAGCGCTACCTGAACGCTCGCAGCACCTTGCGCGCGTTGGTCGAGCTGAAAGTCATCCCAGTGATCAACGAGAACGACACCGTGGTCACTGACGAAATCCGCTTCGGCGACAACGACACGCTCGCGGCGCTGGTGGCCAACCTGGTCGAGGCTGATCTGCTGGTGATCCTGACGGATCGCGACGGCATGTTCGACGCCGATCCGCGCAGTAACCCTGACGCCCAACTGATTTATGAAGCGCGCGCCGATGATCCGACACTGGATGCGGTGGCGGGCGGTACTGGCGGTGCATTGGGTCGTGGCGGCATGCAGACCAAGCTGCGCGCGGCGCGGCTGGCGGCACGTTCCGGGGCGCATACCATCATTGTTGGTGGGCGTCTGGAGCGCGTGCTTGATCGTCTGAAGGCGGGCGAGCGCATCGGTACGCTGCTGTCGCCTGAGCGCGGCATGCTCGCGGCGCGCAAGCAGTGGCTGGCCGGGCATCTGCAAACCCGTGGCACGCTGGTGCTGGATGATGGCGCGGTTTCTGCGTTGTCCCAGGGCAACAAAAGTCTGCTGCCGGTCGGCGTCAAACTGGTTCAGGGCAGTTTCCGTCGCGGCGAAATGGTGGTTTGCGTGGCGCCGGACGGTCGTGAGATCGCCCGCGGCCTGGCGAACTACAGTGCTCTGGAAGCACAAAAAATCATCGGTCAGTCGTCAGATGCGATTGTCGGTTTGCTGGGTTACATGGCTGAGCCGGAACTGGTTCATCGTGACAACCTGATTCTGGTGTAAGGAAAACGCGATGCGCATGGCAAAAGGATTGTTGGGCTTGCTGATGGCGCTGCCATTGCTGGCCTCGGCCGAGGAAATCGGTCAGGTGTCGACGGTGTTCAAGTTTGTCGGGCCGAACGACCGGATCGTGGTCGAGGCATTCGATGATCCAAAGGTCGAGGGTGTGACTTGCTACCTGTCGCGCGCCAAAACGGGCGGTGTGAAGGGTGGGTTGGGGCTGGCCGAGGATCGTGCCGAGGCGTCCATTGCTTGTCGTCAGGTCGGGCCGATCAACTTCAAGGGTGAATTGAAGGATGGCGAAGAGGTGTTCAAAGAGCGCACTTCGTTGGTGTTCAAGACCATGCAGGTGGTGCGCTTCCTCGACAAGAAGCGCAATACGCTGGTGTATCTGGTCTACAGCGATCGCCTGATCGAGGGCAGCCCGCAGAATGCGGTGACGGCGATCCCGATTCTGCCGTGGGCATCGGCTCATTAATCGCGCGTAAAAAAAGAGGAGCCGGTTGGCTCCTCTTTTTTTTGGCCTTGATTTCAGCAAAATCACAGGCAATAAAAAACCGACCCTGAGGTCGGTTTTTTTAATGACTACGTCGCTTAGGCAGCTGCTTTCAGTGCCTTGACGTGGCCATTCAGGCGGCTCTTATGGCGAGCAGCCTTGTTCTTGTGGATGATGCCTTTATCGGCCATACGGTCGATAACTGGCACAGCCAGAACGTATGCAGCTTGAGCTTTTTCAGCGTCTTTTGCGTCGATGGCTTTAACTACATTCTTGATGTAGGTACGAACCATGGAACGCAGGCTGGCGTTGTGGCTGCGACGCTTCTCAGCCTGTTTTGCACGTTTTTTGGCGGAAGGTGAGTTGGCCACCGTCGAGCTCCTCGAAAGACTTTTTAGGAAATAGCAAACAAAATAGGCCGCGAATCATGCCGATGAAGAGATGTCTTGTCAAGGGCGCTTGAGACGTTCCGCTAAGTGGTAGGTATAAAGAGGCGGGATATTTATTTCCGGCGCTTGACCTGTAAACTCGCGAGCTTTGGCTCTGTGCTGTTGCGGCGCGGAGTATCGCACAAGTGGGCGCGTTATTCGCCTGCTGTTTATCGACAGGCACACATTCCTTCAATGAATCTGCTCAAATCGTTGGCCGCCGTCAGCTCTATCACGATGCTTTCCCGGATTCTCGGGTTTGTTCGCGACACGCTCATTGCCCGCATCTTCGGCGCCGGAATGGCGACCGACGCCTTCTTTATCGCCTTCAAACTGCCCAATCTGCTGCGCAGGATCTTCGCCGAGGGGGCATTTTCCCAGGCTTTTGTGCCGATTCTGGCCGAATATAAAAGCCAGAAGGGCGAAGAGGCGACCCGCACCTTTATTGCCTACGTTTCCGGCCTGCTGACGCTGGTACTGGCGCTGGTCACCGCGCTGGGCATGATCGCCGCGCCCTGGGTGATCTGGGCCACGGCGCCGGGTTTCACCGATACGCCGGAAAAATTCCAGCTGACCTCCGACCTGCTGCGAGTGACCTTCCCTTATATATTGCTGATCTCCCTGTCTTCGCTGGCGGGTGCGATCCTCAATACCTGGAACCGCTTCTCGGTGCCAGCGTTCGTGCCGACCCTGCTCAACGTCAGCATGATCGTGTTTTCGCTGTTCCTGACGCCGTATTTCGATCCGCCGGTCATGGCCCTCGGTTGGGCAGTGTTGGTAGGTGGACTGGCGCAATTGCTCTATCAACTGCCTCACCTGAAAAAAATCGGCATGCTGGTGCTGCCACGCCTGAATCTGCGCGACACCGGCGTCTGGCGGGTGATGAAGCAGATGTTACCGGCGATCATCGGCGTTTCGGTCAGCCAGATTTCCCTGATCATCAACACTATTTTCGCCTCGTTCCTGGTGGCGGGCTCGGTGTCGTGGATGTATTACGCCGACCGTTTGATGGAGTTGCCGTCCGGTGTACTCGGTGTGGCGCTGGGCACGATCCTGCTGCCGACACTGGCCAAGACCTACGCCAGCAAGGATCGCCACGAATATTCGCGGATACTCGACTGGGGCCTGCGGCTGTGCTTCGTGCTGGTACTGCCGTGTGCGCTGGCGTTGGGGATTCTGGCCGAGCCGTTGACGGTTTCGCTGTTCCAGTACGGCCAGTTCAGCGGATTTGACGCGGAGATGACGCAGCGGGCATTGATTGCCTATTCTGTCGGTCTGCTTGGGATCATCGTGATCAAAGTGCTGGCGCCCGGCTTTTATGCGCAACAAAACATCCGTACGCCGGTAAAAATCGCAATCTTCACTCTGGTAGTTACTCAGCTGTTCAACCTGGTGCTGATCGGTCCGCTGGCCCATGCCGGTCTGGCGTTGGCGATCAGTGCCGGTGCCTGCCTTAATGCCGGGTTGCTGTTCTATCAACTGCGCAAACAACAGATGTATCAACCACAGCCGGGCTGGTTGAAGTTCGGTTTCAAGCTGTTGGTCGCGGTGGCGGTGATGTCGGCGGTGCTGTTGATCGGCATGCATTTCATGCCCGCGTGGGATCAGGGTCACATGTTGGAGCGCTTCCTGCGCCTGGGCGCCCTGGTGGTTGCCGGTGTGGTGGCTTACTTCGGCATGTTGCTGCTGCTCGGTTTCCGCCTGCGCGACTTCAATCGCAAGGCCTTGAGCTGAGGTTTCACCCTTGAAAAGCGGGCGCGAGCCGGCAGTTTTGTCGGCTCGTTCACTTTGGGTTACGGTGTTGCCTGTCGTCGGCCGTCGGGTGTGGTTATAATCGGCCACTTTATGAGCAAGAAGCGCGTTATGCAGCTGGTTCGAGGCCTCCACAATCTGCGCCCCCAGCATCGGGGCTGCGTCGCCACTATTGGCAACTTTGACGGTGTTCACCGCGGTCACCAGGCCATCCTGGCCCGACTGCGTGAGCGTGCGCTCGAGTTGGGCGTACCCAGCTGCGTGGTGATTTTTGAGCCGCAGCCACGGGAATTCTTTGCCCCGGAGACCGCGCCGGCGCGCCTGGCCCGGTTGCGCGACAAGCTGCAACTGCTGGCCGCCGAAGGCGTCGACCGGGTTCTGTGCCTGGCGTTCAACCAGCGCCTGAGCAAGCTCAGCGCCAGCGAGTTCGTTGATACCATCCTGGTTGATGGCCTCGGCGTGCAGCATCTGGAGGTCGGTGACGATTTCCGCTTCGGTTGCGACCGTCTCGGCGATTTCGATTTCCTGTTGCAGGCCGGGCAGGTCCACGGTTTTACCGTGGAAGCGGCGCAAACCGTCGAGCTGGACGGCATCCGCGTCAGCAGCACTCAGGTGCGCAACGCGCTGGCCGCCGCCGATTTTGCCTTGGCCGAGCGCCTGCTGGGTCGCCCGTACCGGATTGCCGGGCGCGTGCTGCATGGCCAGAAGTTGGCCCGCCAGTTGGGTACGCCCACGGCGAATATTCAACTCAAACGCCGTCGCGTGCCGTTCACCGGGGTTTACCTGGTCGACGTCGACATCGACGGCAAGACCTGGCCCGGCGTCGCCAATATCGGCGTGCGGCCCACGGTGCAAGGTGATGGCAAGGCCCACCTTGAAGTCCATCTTTTAGATTTTGCCGGCGATCTGTATGACCGGCGTTTGACGGTGGTTTTCCACCAGAAGCTGCGTGAAGAGCAGCGTTTCGCCTCCCTGGAGGCATTGAAAACGGCGATCAGCGCGGATGTCGCCGCCGCCCGTGCACTAGCCGCACCTAGCGCCCATCGCTAATGAAGAGCCTTAAATGACCGACTATAAAGCCACGCTAAACCTTCCGGACACCGCCTTCCCAATGAAGGCCGGCCTGCCACAGCGCGAACCGCAGATCCTGCAGCGCTGGGACAGTATTGGCCTGTACGGAAAGTTGCGCGAGATTGGCAAGGATCGTCCGAAGTTCGTCCTGCACGACGGCCCTCCGTACGCCAACGGTACGATCCACATCGGTCACGCACTGAACAAGATTCTCAAGGACATGATCATCCGCTCGAAGACCCTGTCGGGCTTCGACGCGCCGTATGTCCCGGGCTGGGATTGCCACGGCCTGCCGATCGAGCACAAGGTTGAAGTGACCCACGGCAAGAACCTTGGCGCGGACAAGACCCGCGAACTGTGCCGTGCCTACGCCACCGAGCAGATCGAAGGGCAGAAGACCGAGTTCATCCGCCTCGGCGTGCTGGGCGACTTCGCCAATCCGTACAAGACCATGAACTTCAAGAACGAGGCCGGTGAAATCCGCGCCCTCGCCGAAATCGTCAAGGGCGGTTTCGTGTTCAAGGGCCTGAAGCCTGTGAACTGGTGCTTCGATTGCGGTTCGGCCCTGGCCGAAGCGGAAGTCGAGTACGAGAACAAGAAGTCCTCGACCATCGACGTCGCGTTCCCGATCGCTGACGAGGCCAAACTGGCCGCCGCGTTCGGTCTGCCATCGCTGGCCAAACCTGCTGCCATCGTGATCTGGACCACCACCCCGTGGACCATCCCGGCCAACCAGGCGCTGAACGTTCACCCGGAATTCACCTACGCCCTGGTCGACATCGGCGACAAGCTGCTGGTGCTGGCTGAAGAGCTGGTCGAATCCTGCCTGACCCGTTACGGCGTCGAAGGCACTGTATTGGCGACCGCTCCGGGTTCGGCGCTGGAACTGATCAATTTCCGTCACCCGTTCTACGACCGTCTGTCGCCAGTGTACCTGGCCGACTACGTGGAACTGGGCGCCGGCACCGGCGTGGTTCACTCCGCCCCGGCCTACGGCGTGGACGACTTCGTGACCTGCAAAAAATACGGCATGGTCAACGACGACATCCTCAACCCGGTACAGAGCAACGGCGTCTACGTGCCGTCGCTGGAGTTCTTCGGCGGCCAGTTCATCTGGAAGGCCAACCCGGCCATCGTCGACAAGCTGACCGAAGTCGGTGCGCTGCTGCACACCACCGTCATCGAACACAGCTACATGCACTGCTGGCGCCACAAGACCCCGCTGATCTATCGCGCTACCGCGCAATGGTTCATCGGCATGGACAAGGAGCCGGTATCCGGCGACACCCTGCGCGTACGCTCGCTCAAAGCCATCGAAGACACCAAGTTCGTCCCGGCCTGGGGCCAGGCGCGCCTGCATTCGATGATCGCCAACCGTCCGGACTGGTGCATCTCCCGTCAGCGCAACTGGGGCGTGCCGATCCCGTTCTTCCTGAACAAGGAAAGCGGTGAACTGCACCCACGGACCGTCGAGCTGATGGAAGAAGTCGCCAAGCGCGTTGAAGTCGAAGGCATCGAAGCCTGGTTCAAACTCGACGCTGCCGAACTGCTGGGCGATGAAGCGCCGCAGTACGACAAGATCAGCGACACCCTCGACGTCTGGTTCGACTCGGGCACCACCCACTGGCACGTCCTGCGCGGTTCGCACCCGATGGGCCACGAGACCGGCCCGCGTGCCGACCTTTACCTGGAAGGTTCGGACCAGCACCGTGGCTGGTTCCACTCTTCCTTGCTGACCGGCTGCGCCATCGACAATCACGCGCCGTACCGCGAGCTGCTGACTCACGGCTTCACCGTCGACGAGACGGGCCGCAAGATGTCCAAGTCGCTGAAAAACGTGATTGAGCCGAAAAAGATCAACGACACCCTGGGTGCCGACATCATGCGCCTGTGGGTGGCCTCGACCGATTATTCGGGCGAAATCGCCGTGTCGGACCAGATCCTGGCCCGCAGCGCCGATGCCTACCGTCGTATCCGCAATACCGCACGTTTCCTGCTGTCGAACCTGACCGGTTTCAACCCGGCCACCGACATCCTGCCGGCCGAAGACATGCTGGCGCTGGATCGTTGGGCCGTGGACCGTGCCCTGCTGCTGCAACGCGAATTGCAGGAAAACTACGGCGAATACCGTTTCTGGAACGTCTACTCGAAGATCCACAACTTCTGCGTGCAGGAGCTGGGTGGTTTCTATCTGGACATCATCAAGGATCGCCAGTACACCACCGGCGCCGACAGCAAGGCCCGTCGTTCGTGCCAGACCGCGCTGTTCCACATCTCCGAAGCGCTGGTGCGCTGGATCGCGCCGATCCTGGCCTTCACCGCCGACGAACTGTGGCAATACCTGCCGGGCGAGCGCAACGAATCGGTGATGCTCAACACCTGGTACGAAGGCCTGACCGAGTTGCCGGAAGGCTTCGAGCTGGGTCGCGAGTACTGGGATCGCATCATGGAAGTGAAGGTGGCGGTCAACAAAGAGATGGAAATCCAGCGCGCGGCCAAGGCCGTCGGTGGCAACCTGCAAGCCGAAGTGACGCTGTTCGCCGAAGACGCGCTGACTGCCGACCTGGCCAAACTGAGCAACGAGTTGCGCTTTGTCCTGATCACCTCGACTGCCACTGTTGCGCCGTTCGTGCAGGCTCCAGCCGACGCTGTGGCCACCGAAGTCAGCGGGCTGAAGCTGAAGATCGTCAAATCCGCCTTCCCGAAATGCGCCCGTTGCTGGCACTGCCGCGAAGACGTCGGCGTGAACCCGGAGCATCCGGAGATCTGCGGCCGTTGCGTGGACAACATCGATGGCGCCGGTGAGGTTCGTCACTATGCCTAATGCCGTTGGCCGTTTCGGACGGCTGAGCTGGCTCTGGTTGAGCTTGCTGGTTCTGGTCATCGACCAGGCCAGCAAGTTCTACTTCGAAGGCAAGCTCGAGATGTTCCAGCAGATCGTGGTCATTCCCGATCTGTTCAGCTGGACGCTGGCCTACAACACCGGCGCTGCCTTCAGCTTCCTCGCGGACAGCTCCGGCTGGCAGCGCTGGCTGTTTGCCCTGATCGCGATTGCGGTCAGTGCGGTGCTGGTGGTCTGGCTCAAACGCCTGGGTCGCAACGAAACCTGGCTGGCCATTGCGCTGGCGCTGGTGCTGGGCGGCGCACTGGGCAACCTTTATGACCGCATTGCCCTCGGCCATGTGATCGATTTCATTCTGGTGCACTGGCAGAACCGCTGGTACTTCCCGGCGTTCAATTTCGCCGACAGCGCCATCACCGTTGGCGCGGTGATGCTGGCACTGGACATGTTCAAAAGTAAAAAAACCGGAGAAGCCGTTCATGACTGAACAGGTATTGGCTGAGCAACGCATCGGCCAGAACACGGAAGTCACCTTGCACTTTGCATTGCGCCTGGAGAACGGCGACACGGTCGACAGTACTTTCGACAAAGCCCCTGCGACCTTCAAGGTCGGCGACGGCAACCTGCTGCCGGGCTTCGAGGCGGCACTGTTCGGTTTCAAGGCTGGCGACAAGCGTACACTGACCGTCGAGCCGGAAAACGCCTTCGGCCAGCCGAACCCGCAAAACGTGCAGATCATTCCGCGTTCGCAGTTTGCGGACATGGAACTGTCGCCGGGTCTGCTGGTGATCTTCAACGATGCGGCCAATACTGAGCTGCCGGGTGTGGTGAAAGAGTTCGACGACGCGCAAGTGACCGTCGACTTCAATCACCCGCTGGCTGGCAAGACGCTGACCTTTGACGTGGAAATCTTCTCCGTCAAAGCGCTGTAATTGCTGTTCTGCAGGAGCCGGCTGACCGGCTCCTGTAATGATCCAATCTTTCGCGCGCAAGACACGAGGCACCGCATGCAAATCAAACTCGCCAACCCCCGTGGCTTCTGCGCCGGCGTGGACCGGGCGATCGAAATCGTCAACCGCGCCCTGGAGGTCTTCGGGCCGCCGATCTATGTGCGTCACGAAGTGGTGCACAACAAGTTTGTGGTCGAAGACCTGCGCAGTCGTGGCGCGATTTTCGTCGAGGAACTCGATCAGGTACCGGACGACGTTATCGTGATCTTCAGTGCCCACGGCGTCTCGCAAGCCGTGCGCACCGAAGCCGCCGGCCGTGGCCTGAAAGTGTTCGACGCTACCTGTCCATTGGTGACCAAGGTACACATCGAAGTCGCGAAATACAGCCGCGACGGCCGTGAATGCATCCTGATCGGTCACGCCGGTCACCCGGAAGTCGAAGGCACCATGGGCCAGTACTACGCCAGCAATGGCGGTGCGATCTACCTCGTCGAAGACGAGAAGGATGTCGCCGAGTTGCAGGTACATAACCCGGACAAACTGGCCTTCGTCACCCAGACCACACTGTCCATGGATGACACCAGCCGTGTCATCGATGCGCTGCGTACGCGTTTCCCGGCCATTGGCGGGCCGCGCAAGGACGATATCTGCTACGCCACACAAAACCGTCAGGACGCGGTCAAGCAACTGGCCGACGAATGCGACGTGGTGTTGGTGGTGGGCAGCCCTAACAGCTCCAACTCCAACCGCCTGCGTGAACTGGCCGAACGCATGGCCACGCCGGCCTACCTGATCGACGGCGCCGAAGACCTGCAAAAGAGCTGGTTCGACGGTGTCGAGCGTATCGGCATCACCGCCGGCGCCTCCGCCCCGGAAGTTCTGGTGCGTGGCGTGATCCAGCAGTTGCAGGCCTGGGGCGCCACCGGCGCCGACGAACTGGCCGGGCGTGAGGAGAACATCACGTTCTCGATGCCTAAAGAGCTGCGCGTTCGCTCGATCTGATCGCTTTATCCTTTCGACACAGCGCCTGTTCAGCCTTTTGACTGACCAGGCGTACGCGACCGGTTGCCGCCAGCACCACCTGGAGCTGGCTTACCGGCTCGCGAGCCGAGCATAGATGTAACGTCCCCGCCTGAAATTTCCGGTCCGGCACCAGTGGCTGGCCCAGGCTGCTGAAGCGTATGTAGCGGCTCACCAGCCAGTTGCCGACAATCGGTATCTTTGCGTCACTCGCCTGCTCGATCAGCAAGGGATTACCGGCATCTCCCGGACCCTTTCCGCTGATATCCAGAATGATCCGCCAGCCTTGGCCCCAATCACCGTTGATGCCATGAATCACCACGCTTTGGTTGCGCGTGATGGCCATGGTCCGGGCATTGCGGATCCCGTCGAGCAAAGACTGCGCGGCCAGCTGCCGCCGGTTTGATTCGGTGAGGTCCGCCAGCGCCGGACTGACCAGCGACAGAACAATTGCGCCGATCGCCAGTCCCATAAGCAGTTCGACCAGACTGAAACCCTGTTGCGGCATGTGCGCGTCCTCCCTGGATTGTGCACAGCGGCGCAATCCGTGCGCCGTTCGCGGTAAATCAACCGGCGCATGCCGGTCGAATGTTCTAGGTTTGTACAGGTATAGCCGACGGCAACGGAGGGCATCGATGGATCATCGTACAAAAGGTTTCACGCTGATCGAGCTGTTGGTGGCGGTCGCGGTGTTTGTGATCCTGATCACGATGGCGGTGCCGGGATTCACCCGTTCGGTGCAGGGCAGCAAGGCCGACACCGAGGTCGGCGACCTGCAACGGGCCCTCAACTACGCAAGGCTCGAGGCGATCAACCGGGGCGTCACCACCCGCTTGCGGCCGAGCGCCGGCGGCAGTGTCTGGACCGGCGAGTTGTCGGTCTACGACAGTACTGGCACTCCGGCCAATGTATTGCGGGTTGTTCCAGCGATGAGCAGCGGCGCGGCTCTGACGCTACCCTCTGGAGTGACCGCGCTGGATTTCAACAATCTGGGCGGACTGGCGGCACCGTCCACGGCGGTGGTCATCAGTTATGTGCTGGGAACGCAAAGCAGGACGCTGAACGTGTGTCTGAACGGACGAATTCAATTGGGTGGAAGTTGCGGATGAGGGCAGGGAGCAAGCACGCACAGGAGGGCATGACGCTGATCGAAGTGCTGGTCGCGTTGTTGATTCTGACGGTCGGATTGCTGGGCGCGGCGGCGGTTCAGCTCAATGCGCTGAAGTACACCGACAGCTCGCGCATGACCAGCCAGGCGAGTTTCATCGCCTACGACATGATGGATCGAATCCGCGCCAACTCGGGCGCCGACTACACCGTCACACCGCCGACCACGGGCAACCTGAGTGTCGCCCGGGATCAGGATCTCTACGACTTCACCACCAACATCGTCAATTTCGGCGGCCCGACCGCCACCGGCAGCATCACCCTCAATCAGCGCGTGTACACCATCACCATCACCTGGAGTGACGCGCGCGCCGCCAATACGACCAGTGCGCCCCGCAGTTTCGTCCTGACCAGCCGCGCCGCGGTCGATCCGGTGGCCACGCCATGAAGCGCCATAACCTCGGCTTTGGCCTGATCGAAATGCTGGTCGCCCTGGCGCTGGGATTGATCGTGGGGCTGGGTGTGGTGCAAATCTTCCTGGCGGCGAAGAACACCTACGTCAGCCAGAACAGTGCGGCCGCCATGCAGGAAGACGCGCGGTTCGTGTTGAGCAAGATGATTCAGGAACTGCGCATGGTGGGCATGTTCGGTTGCCTGGGCACGATTACCGATTCCAGCTCGGCGGGAGATTTCAATGCGGCCCAGATCACGCCGATCAGCTGGGACAACGCCAACCTCAAGCTGACCCTGGTCACCGCCGATGTCGGCAGCGCGGGCGGGACGCCGACCTGGACCGTGGTCTCCGATTGCCGCAACAGCGCCACCGCTTATACCGGCGCACGGGCTGCGGCGACGGGACAGATCGCGTTTCCGATCCGTCGGTTGATCTACAGCTTCAGCAACAACCAGATTCTGATGGGCACCGGCAGCGGTAATCCGGCCCAGCAAGTGCTGGTGAATAACGTCAGTGCGTTCACTGTGATGTTCGGTCTGGCGAGTTCCGCGACCGACGTCGCGGCTTCCACCTACAGCGCCAACCCGGGTGATCCGGCGCGGATCCGCAGCGTGCGCCTGAGCCTGACCCTCACTGACCCGAATAATCGGGTCCGCAATCAAACCTTCAACGTGGTTGCCGCCTTGCGCAACCGCTTGCAGTGAGGGGCGAGCGATGAGTGTTTCTCTCCATCGGCGACGGTCCCAGGGCGGCATGGTGTTGCTGGTCAGCCTGGTGTTTCTGCTGCTCCTGACGGTGATCGGCCTGTCATCGATGCAGAGCGCCAACCTGCAGGAAAAAATGGCTGGCAGCGTGAGCCTGCGCAATCAATCGTTCCAGACTGCCGAGGCGGCACTGCGCATCGGCGAAAGTGCGGTGCAGCTGGATGGTTACACGCTGGCGGTGTGTGCCAGCACTACTCAATGTGCGCCGCCGGCGGAATCCTCGGTGGTCAGCGCGGCGGGGTTCAACTCCACGTCGGGCGTGACCTGGATCGCCGCCGGCAGTGGGTTCTACGGGGTGCAGAACATCGGCACGACCCTGACTGCGGTGAACGTGCCGAGCAACACCTCGGCGACCTTGTACCGGGTCACGGCCGTTGGCATCGCGGGTACTTCGCGCAGTGTGGTGGAGAGTGTCTATGCGAAGTATTGAGCGACGCTTCAAGTGGTTGTCGCTGCTACTCGGCATGCTGGCCGGGCTCTATCTGGCCGCGCCGGCGTATGCCTTCACACCGTCCGATTCGCCGCTGTTGAGCGCGGCCGCCGTGCCGCCGAACGTGATGTTGATGATCGACGACTCGGGCAGCATGAACAGCATCATCTATGCGACAGGATTTGATCCGACCGTGGATCGCACGGCGGCCCGCCAGTGCAACGCAGTCATTGGCCTGTGCCTGAGCTCGAGCGCCATTACCGGCGATACGATCTTTCTCTCGAGCCTGCCAACCTCCGGCTGCTCCGGCGGCGCTTATGCGTTCTACAACAACAGCCTGACGCCGCTCTGCCTGAAGCTGCCGGATCCGGTGGGCAGCGGCAACACTCGCTATTCGGCGGATTACATTTCCTACGTGGTCGGGCTGGCGATCAACAACGGCACACGCGACTTCACCACCGGGGCCATTCCCAATGATTACCGGATCAACGTGGCGCGCAACGTCTCCACCGCACTGGTCACCAGCAACCGCAACCTGCGCATGGGCCTGGCCACCTTCAATCCGGCTACCAGCAACAACCCCGGCAACGGCGGTTTCATTGCACGCTCCATCAGCGACCTGTCACCGGTCAGCGGCAGCGTGACCCAGGCCCAGGCCGACACCAACTACAACGCACTGATTTCCTCGATCAACGGCCTGAGCGCGGTGGCCAACACTCCCCTGGCCGAGACCTATTATGAAATCACCCGCTACATGCGCGGGATGGCGCCTTACTACAACAGCACGCCGAGCACCTACACCAGCCCGATCCAGTATCGCTGCCAGAAAAACTACGGCGTGGTGATCACTGACGGTTTGCCGACCTACGACCGCACCTTTCCGAGCAACGACCCGCTGGGCGGCAGCCGCTTGCCGAACTGGGATGGCATCAACAATGACGGGAACAACCTGAACGGGGACGGGGAGGGCGATACGCTGTACCTGGACGATATCGCCAAGTTCGCCTTCGACATCGACATGCGTTCCTCCGGCACCGACGCGGCTGGCAAGAGCTGGAATGCGGTGGACTTTCCCAGGCAGAACATGAACACCTACACCGTGGGTTTCACCGCCTCCAATGACATGCTCTCGGACGCAGCGGATTACGGACAGGGCCGCTACTACCAGGCGACCGACAGCGCCGGCCTGAACGCCGCGCTGTCGTCGGCACTGAGCGATATCACCTCCAAGGCCGGCTCCGGCGGCAGCGGTGTGGCCAGTGGCACCACGCTCGCGAGCGGCACCAGTTACTTCCAGACCAGTTATGACCCCAAGGACTGGCGCGGCACGATCAAGTCCTTTGGTTTTACCTCGGCCGGGGCGGTCAACACCTCGGCGGTATTGTGGTCCACCGACACGGCCATCGTGCCCGGCGCCACCGCGCCGACCTACCAGTCGTGGAACACCCTGAACAACGCGGCGGTGACGCTGGCCTACGGCAACCTCTCCCCGGCCCAGCAGACTGTTCTCAGCCAGGGGTTGCCCACCGGTATCAGCGGCATCGACCTGGTCGAATGGAGCAAGGGCACCAACAAGACCGGACTCAAAGTGCGCAGCGTGTTGCTCGGGGACATCATCAACTCACCACTGGTGCTGGCTTCGCCCACGGAAAAAACCGCTTCCGATCTGGCCGGTGACACCACTTACAGTACCTACCTGACCACCAAAGCCTCGAACATGAATGCCAGCCTCGTGGTGAACGCCAACGACGGTTTTGTCAGTGTCATCAACTCGGCCAACGGTACCCGACGCTATGCCTACATGCCGTCCAGCGTATTGCCCTCGCTGCGCCTGATTGCCGATCCGAATTACATCAACGGCGTCAGCCACAAGTTTCTGGTGGATGGTCAGCTCGGTGTATTCGACGCGCAATTCGGTACGGCGTGGAAAACCCTGGCCATCGGCGGCACGGGCGCCGGCGGCAAGACTTTCTACGGGCTCCAGTTGTTCGATGCCTCGGCGGGCAACATCATCCGTGCCTTGTGGGAGGTCAGCGCTCCGGCCACCGCCAGTACTTCCAACGCATTTAATGATCTGGGTTACGCCTATGCCCGCCCGGAAGTGGCACGCTTGGCCGATGGTCGCTGGGCGGCATTCATTGCCAACGGTTACGGCAGCAACTCCGGCGTGGCGGCGCTGTATGTGCTGGATGTCCGTGACGGCTCGCTGATCAAGAAAATCGTCATCGACAGTACGGAAACCACCAACGGTTTGTCCTCGGTGAAGCTGCGGGTCAATTCGCAGAACGTGGTGCAGGCTGCGTATGGCGGTGACTTGAAGGGACGGTTGTGGAAGTTCGACCTGAGCGCCACGTCGTCCGACAGCTGGGGCGTAGCGTTTTCCGGCAAGCCGTTATTTACCACGGCTGGCGGGGCGACTCAGCCGATCACCGCGCAACCGTTGCTGGCGGACAACGCTCTGGGTGGCAAACAGATTTTCGTCGGCACCGGCAAATTCAACGAAACCGCCGACAAGACCAACAAGGATTTGCAGGCGTTCTATTCGGTGTGGGACGCCGATGGCGGGTCGGGCCAGATCACGGTCAGCAGTTTGCAGGCGCAGGCGATTACCGGGGTGTTCTCCGGCAGTACCGGGCAGTTCGTCACCACCAGCCAGAACGACACGACGTATCCGGCGGAGAAGGGCTGGTACCTGCCGCTGGTGTACAACAACGCATTGACCGGCGAACGGGTGATCAACCAGGCCAGTCTGGTGCTGGGACGCATCGTGTTTACCACGGCCAGCGTCGATACCACAGACCCGTGTTCCAGTTTCGGTACCGGCAAACTGATCGAACTCGATGCGTTCAGCGGTAAGATGCTCAACTACGCGGTGCTCGACACCAACGCTGATGGCGTGGTCGACAGCAACGACACGATTTCCAGCGGCGTGGTGTTCACCGGCGGTATCCCGACCCTGAACGCCATCGTCAACGGTGCATCACGCAAGGTCGTGAACGATTCCAGTGGCGGTATCACCACCCTGGTGGAAAAATCCGGCGGCGGCAGCCGTCGTATCATGTGGCGGCAAATTCAGTAAGCGAGAGTTCGAGGCATGCGCAGATCCAACCGAGGTTTCACCCTGATCGAAATCATGATCGTGATTGCGATCATCGGTATCGTCATCACCATCGGCTATCCGAGCCTCACCGAATACGTAAAGAAGGGCCGCCGTGCCGACGTAGTCAGCAATTTGTCGGAACAGGCACAGATCCTCGAACGCTTCTATTCGAAGAACAACGTCTACACCGGTGTCACTGGGTTGAGCACCGGCAACGATTTCTACACCATCACGCCGACGATCACCGATCAGACCTTCCAGCTGACCGCGACCCGCAAGACCGGCACGGCTATGGCCACTGACAAGTGCGGGGATTTCACTCTCACCAACACCGGTGTCAGAAGCATGAACAACGCGACCACCGGGCTGACTACCAAGGATTGCTGGGGCCGCTGAGCCGCTTTATTTCGGGCGCCTTTTGCGCCCACTGTCTTTTTACGGTTGGATCAAACATGACCAGGCAACAGCAAGTGGTGATTGTCGGTGGCGGGGTGATTGGCCTGCTCACTGCGTACAACCTCGCCTCCGAGGTCGGCAGCGTGGTGCTGCTGGATCGTTCGAACGTCGGCCAGGAATCGTCCTGGGCCGGCGGCGGTATCGTGTCTCCGCTGTACCCGTGGCGCTACAGCCCGGCCGTCACCGCGCTGGCGCACTGGTCGCAGGATTTTTATCCACAGCTGGGCGAGCGCCTTTTTGCCGATACCGGGGTCGACCCCGAAGTGCAGACCACCGGCCTGTATTGGCTGGACCTGGATGACGAAGCCGAAGCGCTGGCCTGGGCCGCGCGGGAAAACCGTCCGCTGCGGGCTGTGGATATCTCGGCGGCGCATGATGCGGTGCCGGTGCTCGGAGGCGGTTTTTCCCGGGCGATCTACATGGCCGATGTGGCCAACGTGCGCAATCCGCGGCTGGTGAAGTCTTTGAAAGCGGCGTTGCAGGCACTGCCGAATGTGACGATTCACGAGCAGTGTGAAGTCAGCGGGTTTGTCCGTGAGGGCGAGCGGGTGGTGGGCGTGCAGACCTCCACGGGTTTGATCACCGGTGATCAGGTCGTTCTCACCGCAGGGGCGTGGAGCGGCGAACTGCTCAAGAACCTGGACCTGTCGCTGCCGGTGGAACCGGTCAAGGGTCAGATGATTCTGTACAAGTGCGCAGCGGATTTCCTGCCGAGCATGGTGCTGGCCAAGGGGCGTTATGCGATTCCGCGCCGTGACGGGCACATTCTGATCGGCAGTACGCTGGAACACGAAGGCTTCGACAAGACCCCGACGGACAACGCACTGGAAAGCCTCAAGGCCTCGGCAGTCGAGTTGCTGCCGGCGCTGGCCGATGCCGAAGTGGTGGGGCACTGGGCCGGGCTGCGACCGGGTTCGCCCGAGGGCATTCCCTACATTGGCCGGGTTCCGGGGGTTGACGGTCTATGGCTGAACTGCGGGCATTACCGCAACGGGCTGGTGCTGGCGCCGGCGTCCTGTCAGTTGTTTGCCGATGTGATGCTGGGGCGCGCGCCGATCATTGATCCGGCGCCGTATGCACCGGCCGGACGGATCTGAAGCCATATCAACAAAACGCAGCCGACAAAGGCTGCGTTCCCCTGAATGTTCAATCCAGCCCCAGTTTCTTGAGCCTGTAGCGCATCGACCGAAACGAAAGACTCAAC
This sequence comes from Pseudomonas sp. B7, assembly GCF_016735645.1. Taxonomy (NCBI): domain Bacteria; kingdom Pseudomonadati; phylum Pseudomonadota; class Gammaproteobacteria; order Pseudomonadales; family Pseudomonadaceae; genus Pseudomonas; species Pseudomonas sp. B7. Next base: position 3,295 of record NZ_JAERRE010000007.1, on the reverse strand, counting down.
CGCTGCGCCGCCGCCGTGCGATTCCAGCGGGTTTCTTCCAGCGCCTGCAGAATCAGTTTGCGTTCGACGCTTTCCAGATAGTCTTCCAGGTTGTCGATCTGCGTCAGATCGGCAATCCCGGCCTCGGCGGCGCCATTACCTTCACTCAGGCGTAAATCCTCGGCCTCGATCGTGCGGTTTTCACACAGGGTGTGCGCCCGCTCGAGTACGTTTTCCAGCTCCCGCACATTGCCCGGAAAACGGTAGTTTTTCAGCGCCTCGAGGGCATGGGGATGAAGGCGTGCCGCCGGTTGCCCGGTGCCATTGGCCAGGCGCTTGAGCATGTGGCCGGCCAGTGCCTCGATGTCCTCGCGACGTTCGCGCAGGGACGGTACACGCAGTTCGATCACGTTCAGCCGGTAATACAGATCCTGACGGAATCGCTCGGCAGCCACTTCAGCATCGAGATCCTTGTGCGTCGCGCAGAGTATGCGCACATCGACCACGGTTTCCTGTTGGCCGCCGACGCTGCGCACGGCTTTTTCCTGGATCGCCCGCAGCAGCTTGACCTGCATCGGCAGTGGCAGGTCCGCCACTTCATCGAGAAACAGTGTGCCGCCATGAGCCGCCTGAAACAGCCCCGGTTTATCCTCCACCGCGCCGCTGAAACTGCCTTTGCGGTGGCCGAAGAACTCGCTTTCCATCAACTCAGACGGAATCGCCCCGCAGTTCACCGGCACGAACGGCTGGCTGGCGCGCGGGCCCTGTTCATGAATCAGTCGGGCCACCAGCTCCTTGCCGCTGCCAGACTCGCCGCTGATGTAGACCGGTGCCTGGCTGCGGGCCAGTTTGTCGATCTGCTTGCGCAGGTTGCGCATCGGCGGTGAATCGCCGAGCAACCGCCGGTCGATCGAAGTGCAGACATTGCCCGGCGCCGGCATGCGCAATGCCGAGCCGACCAGCTCGCGCAGGCGTGTCAGGTCCACCGGTTTGGTCAGGAAGTCGAATGCCCCGGCCTTCAGGGCGTTGATTGCCGTTTCCAGGCTGCCGTAGGCGGTGATCATCGCCACCGGCAGTTGTGGATAACGTTGCTGAATGTGCTGCACCAACTCCAGGCCGGTGCCGTCGGGCAGGCGCATGTCGGTCAGGCACAGATCGAAGGTCTTGCGGTGCAGCAGTGCCTGGGCTTCTTCGAGATTGCGTGCGCTGAAGGTGTCGAGTTTCATCCGTCCCAGGGTGATTTCCAGGAGTTCGCGGATATCCGGCTCGTCGTCGACGATGAGGATTTTTTGCCGTGGGCTCGTGTTCAACTTTGTTTCCGTCCGTGAGCAAAGGTGATGCGAAAGCAGCCGCCGCCTTGGCGTGATTTGAAGTCTAGGCGCGCTTGATTGCTTTCGCACAGCTCACGGGACAGATAAAGCCCAAGGCCGGTGCCCTGGCTGCTGGTAGTAAAAAACGGTTCGAACAGGTGAGCCTGTTGATCCAGCGGCACGCCGGGGCCGTTGTCCTGCACTTCGAGCACGGCCAGCGTGCTCTCGGGGTCGATGAACAGCGTCATCCAGACCTCGGCCGGGTCGTGCAAAAGGGCGCTGTGGCGCCAGCCGTTGCGTAACAGATTGTCGAGAATCTGCGTGAGCTGGCCGGGATCCATCAACGTGCGGAAATCCCCCGGGCCGATGTGCAGGTGAATGTGCTGGCGCTCGCCGGAGCGTTCGCGGCTCTCGTTGACGAACTGCTCCAGCCACGGCTTGAGGTCGAGCCGTTGCGGTGCGCTTTGCTGGCGGCGGGACAGTTGCAGGACGTTTTCGATGACTCGGTTCATGCGCTGGGAGTGGTCTTGAATGATCTGCGTCAGACGCCGATCCGCGCTGTCGAGTTCCTCGGACTCCTGCAACAGCTGCGCTGCATGACTGATGGCCCCCAGCGGATTGCGGATTTCATGGGCGATACCGGCGGTCAGCCGGCCCAGCGCAGCCAGTTTCAATTGTTGGGCCTGCTGGGCTATCTGGGCGAGGTCTTCAAGAAACACCAGGGTCTGGCGGTTCGGGTTCTGTTCCAGGGCGATGAAACTCGGCTGCAGCTCCAGGCCGTTGCCGGCAATTTTCAGGCTTTGCGGCCGCAGGGTCGGGTTGTTCAGCCACAGTTGCAGGCGTTCGACCAATGCGCTCGAGTGCTCGTCGATCAAGTCACCTTCAAGATGCGTTTGGCCCAGCAGGACCCTGGCACTGTGGTTGGCCAGTTGCACCCGGCGTTGTTCGTCGAGCACCAGAATGCCGGTGCGCATGCGTTGCAGGATCAATGCGTTGAGGGCTTCCAGCCCCACGACTTCGCTGGCGCGCTGTTCGGCCAGGTTCTCACTGACTTCGAGACGGCGCATCAAACCTTGCACCAGCAATGACGCCGCGAAGCAGAGGGCGCCGAGGGTGCCGGCCTGCAGATAATCGTTGGCGCTCAGGGGATGGCTGAAACTCAGCAGAAAGCTGAGCCCGACGATGCCGAGGGTGGCGATGGCGGCGATCAGCAAGCCGATACGTCGTCGCAGCAAGGTGTTGCTGATGGCCACCGAGACGATCAGCAGGTTGCCGATCGCGCTGGCCACGCCGCCGGCCGCATAGAACACGCCGCATAGCAGCAGGATGTCGACCAGTGCCAGGCCGAACAACTGGGCGGGGCGGCGAATGTTCTCGAGAAACACCACCAGCAGGATGTTCAGCACCAGGTACAACCAGCTGCCATTGCGCAGCCACTCGTCGTTGGCCGAGGTCAGCAGGCGGTTGTCCATGTTGCTGGAGATCAGCAACACCAGGGTGATGCCGACACTCAAACGGTACAGATGATAGAGGCGCAGCAGTCGCTGAGCCTGTTTGCTGTCGGCGTTGTCGGCCTCAGCGATCACTGGAGCCGGGGCCTTGCTCAAGATGAGCCTGGCTGCAATACCACTGTTGTTGAAGGTTCAGCGCGCGGTCGCGGGGCAGATGCACGCCGCAGTGGGCGCAGCGCACCATCGGCGCGGCATCCTGTTCGCGAGGCGATCGGTTGGACGAGGCGGGGGCCTTGAATTTGCGCCACAACCAGACAGCGGCGGCGATCAAGGCAATCCAGAACAGTAAACGAAGCATGATGGGCGGCTTTTCGGCTAATGATCCGGCAGTTTAGCCAAGGACCCGACAAGCGCACAGCCCAATCACGCGCGTGTCTAGTCCTGAAATAGGTTTACACCTGTTTCAGCCTCAAAACGCCCGATGCACCGCATCGGGTGTTTTGTATTTCAGCGACAGATGAGGCCGCTCGTTGTTATAGATCTGCACCGACTCGT